>NZ_JAYKTT020000011.1:0-61506 GCF_038404745.2 Chlorogloeopsis sp. ULAP02
TTTAACAAAAATTAAGTAATGTATTAGGCAATAATAATGACTTCAACAACTGTCAACTCAACTTAGGTACGATCCAAGAAAACCTGTGGATTACTTATGGGCACTTAAATTCCGAAATTTTGACTGAGGACATTTAGAGTTGCTCTACAAGCCTTGTTAGCCTGAACTGCCAACTCAATTCTTTTTGTTGGCAGTTCATTTTATTTTAAGCTTTTCGTAATGTCACAAAACTATGACATGGCTGCCTATTTTTGACTTTCTAAAGTAGCCGTTTTTGCGAAATTTGTCATGAAATTTTAACAATTTGATCCCGAAAGAGTTCAAAAATTCGTGGCAGCCTTAAAAACAGGTCTCGCACCCCCTTGATCCCACGGGGAGGTTAATGGTTATTATTTTTTAACAAAAGGCTCCTCTATTCTCAAAAAACAAAAAGTGCTGACCTTGGCATAACCAAAAATTGAAAGAGAATAGCCCGCAATTTAAAACAAAACACACTGAAAAAAAAATAACTAAGTAGAACAGGGAGTCAAAGATAAAACAGCTGGAGTGGATTCTTAGATTCAATTGACCACTTTTAACAAGAGGTATATCACTTACCTTTCAAACGACTGGAGGCCAAATTCATGGCAAAAGAACGCCCACCGCTAGAAGAGATGACATTGCGGCAACTACGCAGAGTTGCCAGTGAATATGGAGTCTCTCGCTACAGCCGAATGCGTAAATCTCAATTGCTGGCAGCGATTCAAGACGTAGAGCGCAGCAAAGTTTCTATTAGCCAATCTCGCTTAATGGAGGCACAGGAAACCGTGGAAGCAGCAAAATTTGAATTGGGTCAGGAAGATCGTAATGGCGGTACACTTGCTGATGTAGATGAAGGAATAGGCGACTTACCTTCTGGTTATGGTGAAAGCCGGATTGTGTTGATGCCTCGCGATCCGCAGTGGGCTTACACTTATTGGGATGTTCCTAACGACCATAAGGAAGAACTGCGCCGTCAGGGAGGACAACAACTGGCACTGCGTATATATGATGTAACTGACATCAGCTTGGATTATCAAAGTCCTCACAGCATTCAAGAGTATCCTTGTGATGAGCTAGCACGGGAATGGTATTTACCAGTTCCTGTCAGCGATCGCGATTACGTCATTGATATTGGCTACCGTTGTGCAGATGGCCGTTGGTTAGTACTAGCCCGTTCTACTCCCGTACACGTTCCTCCAGTTTATCCATCCGACTGGATTGAAGATGTTTTCTTGACCGTCAATTTTGAAGAAGAATTACGCGGTAAGACTTTCTACGAACTAGTTCCTCCTGCCAAGAAATTTGCTGCTACTGCTGCAAATGGCAATGCCATTTACGACCAAATCTTTGGCATGGCAGAGTCTGTGGAAGCAATGCGGGTTGCTGGTTCACTTTTTGGTTCGATGCAGCACGTTCCTGGCTCAATGGTTCCAGAACAAGCCATCAGTTCCTATGTCTTCCCATCTGGTGTCGGAATGTGGGCTGTTCCCACCGTATCTGGTTTAACCATGTCTGGTGTTGGTATGTCTGGTGTTGGCTTCTCTGCCTCTGCTGTACCAGTACGTCCGCGCCAGTTCTGGTTAATTGCCGATGCTGAGTTGATTGTCTACGGTGCAACTGAACCCGATGCGACTGTGACAATTGGCGGTCGTCCGATTAAGCTCAATCCAGATGGAACCTTCCGCTTCCAGATGTCCTTCCAAGATGGCTTGATTGACTATCCAATCATGGCTGTTGCTGCTGATGGCGAACAAACACGTTCAATTCACATGAAGTTTACTCGTGAAACTCCATCACGCAATACCAACACTAAAGAAGAAGCCGTTTTAGAATGGCTATCTTAAAATTTGGGATTCCAAATTAAGTAAGTTAACAAAAATAGACTAAAAGCACAGATCCCCGACTTTTTAGAAAAGTCGGGGATCTTAATTAAATAGATAACGATATTATTGATACTAACAAAATCCTGTATCCTGCAAAAACTTAAAAATAGCTGTATTTACTTCTTTAGAAGCTCCCATTGAGGCATCATGACAGCACTTAGATAGAATTTGCAACTTAGAATTAGAAAGACATTGATGCAATTTTTCGCCATGACTAGCAGGAAACCAACTATCTTGTTCACCCCATAAAATTAATGTGGGACATTGAATAGCACCGAGGTTATTTTGGATATGGCTGAGTAAATTTGGTTTATTGGCTTGAAAATTCTCAATTTCTTGTGCAGCTATTTGTATTTCTTCAGCTACTTTAGTAAGAGTACCGGGAAATTCAATAAACGGATAAGTGATCCAATAAACATCTTCTTGAGTCAAAATAGATGGATCGAACAACACTCCGCGCCGTTCTATTGCCATAACTTCCCTGACGAACGGTGCCAACAGATATGCTAAACGCAACGTATCAATTGTTTGCACTACTTCCAGTGGCGTATGAGCAAGTAGTGACATTCCCCAATGAGGCAAGCGTTCAGCAAAAATAGGTACATTTACTACTATTAACCGCCCTACTAACTGCGGGTTTTTTTGAGCAAAGGCAAGAGCAACTAATCCACCTAAAGATTCTGCCACAATTGCTACGGGTTCATCAGTTAGTTCCCGAATTATTCGCTCTAACTCAATCACTTGATGACCACTTTGTTCTCGACGAGAGACAGGTTTCTCAGAAAAACCGTAACCTTTGGCATCAAAACAAATCACCCGAAAGTGTTTAGATAATGGCTGAATGCTGTGACGCCAATTATAGCTCCAGCTACCCATCCCATGTAATAAAATTAGGGGTTTACCAGTACCTATTTCACCATAGGCAATTTGTACAGGATAACCATGAGCATCAGTAATTGTTACACTTTGCCGCCCTTGCGGAAAAGTCACTTGCCACCAATCTTTCATTCTTTTTTTCAATCACTTTTTTAATTTCCAGTTAAAACTCCCCACAGCAGTCTAATTAGTAGCATAGGCAATGCAACTAATACAATGGTGATAACTAGTAATCCAATGAAAACTACAAAGACAAACCACCCATCTGCACTTTTCCTGTGGCTTGGAAACTTTAAGTATTCTTCTAGCAGTTTAATATTGTATTCGTTTGCTGTCCAAGCAAAGTCAAAAAAATCTCCTAATACTGGGAAAGCACCTACCAAGCCATCAATTATGATATTGACAACCATTCTGCCCAAAGTAGCTGCTGGCGTACCTAAGCGTGCTGCTTCCAAAATAATATAGGCAGAAAGCATAACGCCCAGAAAATCACCACCAATAGGTATCAATCCTATAATTGGATCTAAACCAATACCCAAGTTTGTTCCAGGAATCACAACAGCTTTATCTAGTAGCCGACTTAGGTGACGTAACCGCCTCAAGGTGGGTACTCTAACTTCAGGTTCAATTGTGTAAAAGCGAGAGAGTGGTTTAGACATAAGAGCGATCGCATTTTTCTTACTAAATCGCAAACATTCTACTCTCGTCTGGAAAATTTTCAAGTATATTTTTTGCTATAAGTAACAATAATTACTACATCAGTCATTGGTCATTTGTTAGTAGGGGAGGCAGCGCGTTGCCGGGGTTCCCCCGGTTGTAGCGACTGCCGTGCGGGTTTAGAAGATAAATTATCAGTTTGAACGGCAAGATTATCAACAAAACCCGCCCGTACAGTGGTTAGTAGTTCTCTTTCCATCTCCTTGTCCCGGCGTCCCCGCGTCCCCTGTCCCCTTATCCCCCCATCTTCCCCATTACATCTATGACTCAGGAATTAACACAACAGTGGTTAACAGAAATTCAGACATTGCAACAGCAAGTAGCACAGTTACAGCAAGAACGTCATGCTGGATGGGAAAGTGCACAAAAGTGGCGTAAACTTTACAACACAGAAGCTGAACAGCGCCGCACAGATGCTGAGTTCTTTAAACAAACGATCGCATCCTTGAAAGCAGAAATTGAGCGTTTGCAAGGTGTTGAAGAAGAACGATTCAATGAAGCTACAGCTAAAACTGCGATCCAAAAAGAAATAGCTCAAATTAAATCTTTAGAAGAATTGAAAGCTAAAGTTATTAGCGTCATTAAAGAACGCGATCGCCTGCAACAAGCTTTGAAAACAGAGCGAGAAAACCACGCCCAAACCCGCAAAAACCTTACTACCGCCTTGGGTGATGCAATTGATAGCTTGACACGGGAGCGTGCTACAGAAGCAGAAGGTCAAAAGCGAAGATAAAACCTTAGGAATGGGCGATCGCTTCTAGTTTCCAATTGGCGGTGCTAATGGACGACGAGGTTTACCACCACCACCAATACTATTCGGCCCATTGTTGTCCACAACCTTCAAAACACCAATTATTTTGGTGAGATCGGCTTGGAGCGCTTTATCGTCATTAAAGTAATGTCCAGTAACTGCCTGGTACTCCTGCTCGGCACTATGGTCAATACCAAGATAGTTATAGTCAAAACCAGAATCGTCAACGACGTAAGCACCGTAGTTCTGCATCGCTTGAAAAATCTTTTTGCCTGCTTTGGTAGTTACTCCCAAACTTTTAACATTAACGTTCGGTGGAATTGCCAGCAAAGAACCCATGACTAAAGCTGGGTTAGAACCCTGGTATTGTTGCGGTGCGCCTGCATCAGCTGCACGAGCTGGCCAACGGCGGCCGGGGGTTGATGATGAAGGATTATAATGCAACCACTTACCCCAAATCACAAGTTTGAGTGCATGACGAATAGGTGCATTATTGAACAACTCGCCTTTGCGAATACTCCCGCCAATACTTGACATCCCTGAGCCACCATGACCACCATCAATGCCATCCCCATAAATGTCAGTCTTTCCAAACCAACTACCGTAAAACGGGCCGCCCTCTTGACAGCGAGCCGTCACGTTAAAAGAGACTAGGGTTCTGCCATCAGGTTTGAGAACAGCTGAGGAGTTATTTGGAGTAAAATTTTGCCTTGCATCCGGAATAATCAGATCTCTAGGAATATTCAAAGGCTCTGCCGCTTCGGGATGCCACTGTGCCTGTTGTTGGGGAGTTTTACCTGTGCAGCGACCTTCGCCCCAAGCTCCAGGCATATAAGTTGGCACAACTGGATCTGTATTTTTTGTTCTAATTAACCAAGTAGTGTCTACTCCAACACCTTTTGAGCCAATATGGACATCAACGTACTTAGCATTCGAGCCAATCGGCATATTCCAAATGCTATCGCAAGCGAACGGCCACGTATATTTATCACGTGGTTTCCCTGAACCGCATTTACTATCGTCTGCTTGGGCTATGAGACTGGGGGCAGCAGTTGGGGTTAGGTGTAAAAGCTTTTCCCTGCTATTTCTCAAACTCAAGCTGAATTGATTTTGCGTGTTAACGCTGCTTACTTCAGCTACATTCAGAGCATAGCTAATAGCACTCAAAGCACTGGGATCAAAAATTATCATTTGCCTCTTCTGTTTCCATCAAAGCTAGTAGAAGCTCACGCACCGATCCGATATGAGCTGGCGTGAAACCGAGTAAAGCCTGACTTAACCTGCGCAAGTAAGAGCTGCTCAATCTTTGTTTAGGGTGATTTATATTGAGTTATTGCTTAACAAGAACCTGCATAAATTTCCAGCTCCTATTGTACTGAAATCTGAAAATATGAAGAATTTCTTAAGCGATAAGTCTAATCTATAAGGATTTGTCCAAAAATAGACCAAACCAAATCAAGATGTCAATAGCTTGATATTTATCTACTTTTTATTAAGTATCTGTCTTGAAAATAGGGTTGGGAGAATGGGGAACAGGGAACAGGAAAATATTTCTTTTCCTGCCCTCGTTGTGTGATTTATTACATAATTGTTTGTTTTGCACAATTCTCAAGAAGAGGCAGAGGCTCTCGTTACCAGGTTCAACCTGGTAACGAGGATTTGTGGGCTGGCGGGAGGACGTTACAATCCCATTGCCTCAGCTACAGCTTTAATTTCCGCCTCAATACCTTGTTTAAATTGGCTTTGGCTGTGTTTAATGGCCGTATCTGGATCTTTTAAACCGTTGCCTGTGAGGACACAAACTACTGTTGCACCTGTAGGAATTTGCTCCTTCACCTGCAACAAACCTGCGACTGAAGCAGCGCTGGCTGGTTCGCAAAAAATGCCTTCCTCTGATGCCAGTAGTCGATAGGCATCCAGAATTTCTGCATCTGTGACGGAATGAAAATTCCCCATACTCGCTGATTTGACTGCAACGGCTTTTTCCCAGCTAGCAGGGTTACCAATTCTAATGGCAGTGGCTATGGTTTCTGGATGTGCCACTGGCTTACCTGTTACTAAAGGAGACGCACCAGCAGCTTGGAAACCCATCATCCGAGGTAAGCGATCGCACTTGCCAATTTGATGATATTGACAAAATCCCATCCAATATGCTGTGATATTTCCCGCATTTCCCACAGGGATGCACAGCCAGTCGGGAGCATTACCCAAGGTATCAACTATTTCAAAAGCCCCTGTTTTTTGTCCTTCTAAGCGAAAAGGATTAACTGAATTCACCAAAGTCACTGGATAGCTTTCAGCCATTTCCCGGACAATTTCCAGCGCACAGTCAAAATTTCCTTTGATTGCCAGTACCTCTGCACCATACAGCAACGCCTGTGCCAGTTTACCCAATGCCACATACCCATCGGGAATTAATACAAAAGCACGCATTCCTCCACGTTTAGCATAAGCCGCTGCCGCCGCCGAGGTATTGCCAGTACTTGCACAAATTACAGCTTTTGCGCCAGCTTCCTTAGCCTTAGAAATTGCCATTGTCATTCCTCGGTCTTTGAAGCTACCAGTGGGGTTAAGACCGTCGTATTTAGCAAAAACACGTACTTGTCTGCCAATACGTTCTGCGATCGCAGGAATTGGAATTAAAGGAGTGTTACCTTCCAACAGAGTCACAATTGGCGTTTTATCGTTGACAGGCAAGTATTCACGATATTGCTCTATAAGTCCAGGCCAGGGTTGGCGATGAGGTTTAACAGCAGACAGGCTCAAAGTCACGGGATTTTAAAGCTTATTAAAGTGTTTTGTTTAGTTACTAGAGATTAAGGGCTAGAAAATAAAAAAGAAAAAGTATTTTTGACTTTTGACTTTTTCACTAGTCCCTAGTAATTAATGTAGAATGCCAGTTTATCTTTTTAGGTGCTTCTATGGAAAGCTTTGCACTACGTTTTATTAACTGTTTATGCACAAGCTTGTTGTTTTCTGAGGGAACAAAAACCATCTCCTTGATCGTCATTTAGTATACAAGTCGCAATATATTACAGTGGCAAATAGAAATTATATAATTTTTTAATAAATCTTCAAAATCGTTTATTATAATATCACTTAAGGTGTGAGTTAATTTTTGAATTTAATAAGCAATGTCTAAATCTAGTGTTTCTGATTTCGAGCCCCAAACTGTCTTGGCAACAAAGTTAGATAAATGTTTTTATCAGGCGGATCAGCAGGTCAAATTGCTACACTTGCAAGCAGAAATTGACTGCCTCTTACAGCAATTGCAAAATCTGAAATTACAGCGTATCGAAAGCACCGTCAAGGAAGAATAGCTGGATTAATGGTACAGGTAATACGACCATCGCTTCAAACGGTTATTACAAGTGCGACGCAGCTAAATTTTTTGATTTGATTTTTGTAGTCAAATTTTGCGAACATAGCGCAAGCCTACATTTCTATCGCACAATTTTAGTGGCGTCACGCTATTACTCAAAGCGCTGATTTTTTTCTGACCAGCGCTTGAGTTTATAAGTATTGGCATTTTCTACCAGTAATGCCAAAGAATCTGCTGCTGAAAGCTTGGCGATCGCCGTCAAAAACTGTACAGAGTTATTGCTGAAATCTGTATAAATTATTTTACCAGTATCAGATAAGATGAGTGTGCGAGGGCGGGATTGATCTGGTTGTTGCTCCTGATCCTCATCTGAGGTTTGATGCAAAGATTTTATTGCTTCTGCCGAAATAGTTAGCACTGTTTCTGACTTCCCATTGCCTGTTAAATCAATCTCTTGTATAGGCCAATAGCCTAACTTTTGTAACATTTGAGGAAAGCTTGGTATTTCACCGGGTGGTAATTGTCCAGAAGCTTGTAAGAAACGCCATACCGTTGAGAGTATAACCTTTACCCGCAATCCATTTTGTTGGTAGAGTTGTTCAAGAGTAATCGGAGATGACTGCACCCACTCCAGTGCTTCTGTTGTCAGCGCTAACGGAGGTGGTTGCATAGCATTGCTGCTATCTTGAGGAATTTTTTCATTCGCAGCAACTAGTAGCTGTAATTCTGTGTTGCGTGAGCGTACACCCTTAACTGTTGCTGTAACGATTTTTTGTTCTCCATTAGTAAGCCAGACAACGATTTCAATCTCAGGATCGGAAGTGAATCCCAAACTTTCCCAGAAAGACTTAATTGAGGAAGCTTTAGTCAAGTTCAAATTTGCAAAGGGAGAATACAGCCAACGTTTACCGTTATGAAAAGCAGAAACCTGTACTTGATACCAAGCTTGCTTTTCTATTTTTTGTGTTTTGACAAAATTTGGTTGCCACCAGTCAGTGGGATTTACTGCTGCGATCGCCTGTACCGAACCAATAATCCGGCTAGGATGGCTGGGGTTAATTTGCAACTGTTGTGCAAGTAGACTTTGGATGTATGCAAAAGACTCTTGGGAAAGTTTGGTTTGTTCCTTCAAGAAAGAATTGGCACGTTCGTGTCCGTATTGAACTGCTAAGAGCAAAGCTCCCCAGGCTTGCACTTCCAATCGATGAGGATTGACTTGCAGTGCTGCCTCAACGCGACTCCACAACCTCCCTGCATCCGCCTTTAGTAAACTGTTAATTTCCTGGGCATTCTGCGGTGATGCCTCAAACACCTGCAAAGCTTTTTCCCAACGCCCATCGATTAAATCTGCTAATACTTGTTGACTAGGACTTACCCAAGTTGTATCAGCTTGGGTTTTCGTGAATTGAGAGTGCAAGCGAATCATATCGATTTGTGCTTGTGCTGCTGCGGGCATTTTTCCTTGGCGTTGTTTGGTTATAAATTGCAACCATTCCCACGCTGGTGTCCATAATCCACTGCGGGCGATCAGCAGCGCATTTTGGTAAGCGGAATCATTGAGAGCAGAAGATTGCAAAGAAACTTCTTCCAATTGAACAGGGTTGAGGACAAACTCGATTGGCTTGGCTTGATAAACACGTAGCTGAGGTTCAAAACCTACTGTTTGATCTACTACTAATTCTTTGGCACCACTACCAGTTACTTGTCGCCATTGGGGTAGTCGCCCAGAGGGACTTGTCCAAGACAACATGAGTTGGAGGTGGCTGCGTTCGGGATTGTAGTGAACGATATAACCGTAAGCGATCGCATTAGTTCCTAAGGTACGCTTACCCTGCAAATAAAACCAAATACCTGGGGATGGTGTCTCGCCTTCAAAGCGCCCCACTTCACTAATAGGCAGGAGCGTACTCGAACCTTGGCGCTCAGAACTAGCATTGACTAAGGGGTTGAGTACAAATGATTCTTCTAGCCCAGTTACAGGCAATTGAGCCATCAAATTGTAGTATTTTTCTGGTTTTGATTGTAGTTCTAAGTTGTGCGATCGCTGATAGACTCTAAGTTCAACTACATCTTTACAGTTTGACTGACAATTGACACGTTGTTTGAGAACTGGTAGTACAAAAGCTTCTGTTGGGTTAGCTTCTAAGGGTACAATTTCTCCTGCCATCCACCCCTGTTTTGTGAGGTTGATTTGAATTTCACCCAAGCTTTGAGGTTGTTCTGTACTATTGAAGGAAAATTTCACCCATGTAGGTATAAGCTGATTTAGCCAAGTGACTTTGTCAGGGTTTAGGATTAATTCAATGCTCACCCAGGCAAAAGCTGTAATTAAACCAACGCTGCCGAGCAAAACTGCGATCGCCACCGTTAATACCAGATGGTTTCTGCTTCGAGCAGAAGTTGTCTTTGCTTTACTCTTTGGATTTAGAACCGGGCTACTTCTTTTTTGAGAATTGTGTGTGGGACTTTTCCCTTGCCTCTCCTTCAAGTTTTTTTGTAATTTTTTGACTGTGTGCTTCTTTGTAGTTTTGGCAGAAGATTGATTTTGTTGATTTTGTCTGTATGGTTTTGGCACTGGATGGATGGAGCGATCTCCCATATTTTTTCAGTATATTTAACTATAATTAAAGTTACTTTTATTTTATAGTCGTCATCTTCTAATATTGCCTGAAAAAATAAAAGTGTTGTTTTTTACAAATTGCGTAAATTTACCAATGTCATGTTCAAGGAAACTTTAATAAGCTCTACCCTGGAGGTTATGTAAGTAGAGTGTAAAAAGTTGAACAATGGTCAAGCCTGGGTCATAACGTTATTACTGGTAATGGGAGTCACCGGACTACCAACAAAAGCGATCGCCATTCCGACAGAAAAGTTAGAGGAACAAACAGAAATATCCTCTAGTGCCTTTGACGATCCGATGGCACCAGTTACATCAGTTTCTCAACTCAGGGACGTGCAACCTACAGACTGGGCTTTTGGTGCATTGCAGTCATTAGTAAAACGTTATGGCTGCATTGTAGGTTATCCAAATAGGACATATCGCGGCAAGAGTGCTTTAACTCGTTACGAATTTGCAGCCGGATTGAATGCTTGCCTAGATCGGGTTAATGAACTTATCACCACAGCTACCAACGATCCAATTCGCCATGAAGATTTAACAACCCTACAAAAATTACAAGAAGACTTTGCTGCTGAGTTGGCAACTTTGCGCAATCGAGTCGATAATTTAGAAGCTCGCACTGTTCAAATTGAAGCCAATCAATTTTCGACTACCACTAAACTTAGCGGCTTATCAATAATTGGCATTCAAGGGCGTAGCCGCAATCGTGCCGATATTTCTCCTAGAGATGGGATAAAAGATACAGATGATCCAGGTACAAACACTAATATTATCTATCAACACCTGCTGTTTTTAACTACTCAACTCAGTCCCCGCAGTTATTTATTTACTGGTCTTTTGGCTGCCGACGGTTCAACAGAACCTAGATTTAGCAATGATGTCTATCTTAGTTATGAATATCCCACTGATGGTCAGTTGATCGTAAGCGATCTCAATTATCACTGGCTTGTCACTGATAATTTAGCAGTGATGGTGGGAACAGAAGGTGTCAGTATGTCCACTGCTTTTCGAGGCCCGAATCGGTATGAAAGTGCTGCTACAGGGCCATTATCATGGTTTGCACAAAGAAATCCAATTTTGGACATTGGATTTGGTAAAGGTGGTATAGCTGTTGATTGGCAATTTGCTAAACGGGCTAGCTTGCAGGCAATTTATTCTAGTAATACTCCTGGAAATCCTGGAAAACGCAACGGTTTATTTGACGGCAACACAACTAGTGCTGTGCAATTATTACTGACACCATCTGACGTTTTAGATCTCAGTTTATATTACGTTAATAATTATTCATCAGATGGATGTTTGCTCAGTTTTGCAGGTGATGATTGTTTAACCGCAATTAATCCCGCAACAGGAAAATCAGAACCGCTACAAACAAATGCTGTTGGCGCTTCTATGAATTGGCAAATTTCACACCGCGTTACTTTAGGTGGGTGGTTTGGTTACACAAATTCTTATATTCCTGGCAGATCGGGAACTGTAGAGACAACAAATTACATGGTATATCTCAATTTTCCTGATTTGTTTGGCAAAGGTAATTTAGGTGGAATTTATTTCGGACAGCCTCCAAAAATCACAAATAGCGATCTGCCCGTAGGAAACAATGTTCCTGATTTCATCAATACAGGTTTAGGACGCGCGGGCGGACAACCTGGAACAACATATCAAATCGAAGCTTTTTATCGCTTCCAGGTAACAGATAATATCAGTATTACACCAGGGATAATTCATCTCTGGGAACCCGGACATACTCCAGATAGCGATCCAATTACTATGGGTGTTTTGCGGACTAGCTTTAGTTTTTAAGTAGAAGTTTACTAGACGAAAAACATGGCAGACTTTAATTTATGTAATGAAGCCACAAAATATTTCTTTGACGAAACTTTATAAATACTTTATAGCTTTTTTTCACAATTGCCTCAATCAGCCATAACACAAGGTTTTTATAACAGTACACAAAAGATTGAATCTTTCCGAGATTTCTCTCTTGTATATCCTCTTTCCAAAAAGATAAATTTTGAATAGTTAATTGTCGGTACTAGCTACTAGGGAAAAAGAAATTCTTCCCAATCCCCAGTCACTAGCCCCCAGTCCCCTTTCTGAGTGCATCTATCAAATCATTTTTTATCGGCTGACAAATAAAGTATCAATAAACAATGTATATGGGCATAAATAAAAATTAAAAATATTTATGCCTATCTACCTAGCATTTTTTATAAAATACCAGGCTCAAAATTAGATGAGATAAGTTTTTTATACTCCACCAAACTTTAAATTTTAATTGACAACACACATATATATTTTGTGGAATACAGTCTTTGGGTTCCATAAACAATTCATATCGATTTAAAAAGATTTTGAAAAACAACTATTTATATGCATAAATTTCATCATCATTTGTTAACACTTGTCTTAATAGTTAGCTCCGCTTCAATTACGATGCCCTCTTATGCTCAAAATGTGAGAAAGTCACATCCAGGACAAACTGATAGTGATACTATATCCATATCCAATCAAATTGATATTTCTACAGAGCAAAATGTGCAACCTCAATTAGGTGATCCATCTGATTCATTCAATAAAGATTTAGCCACTAATACTGAACAAGCCGTAACTAATTCCAATCCACGCATTCCCATATTTAGCAAAATTTTCCCTGTACCTTCCATGCAGCAGTAATCTAAATTAAGATATTTATTCCATGCTACGATCGCATAATTTCAAATCATAGCCTTCTCGGCTTTGCTAGCTAATAGATCCCCGACTGCTTAAATAAGTCAGGGATTTTAGTACATTAACCTTTCAGAACTAATCAGACAAACTACTAATCACTAATTGTACAGACGCGATTAATCGCGTCTGTACCAATGACTAAATTTATAATTGATTTCGTGCTTTGAGCCGCAAATATTTCTCTACCAATTGATCTGCGATCTGATTTGCTGGTGCATCAAGTACTAATACACCTTTTTGCTTCAGTTGTGCGAATGCCACTTGTCGTTGTGCTAATAAATCTAGGGCGACTGCACGCCTATAAGCAGCAGTAACATCTCCTGAGTTCCCCTCCACAGAAAGAGGAGTATGCGCTAGAACATCCACTTGCGGATCGCGCAAGGTGACGGCAAACGGCAGATAACGGGGAGTAAGCCTGGAAAGTGCAGCAAGGAGTTCACTAGAGGCAGTGACATCTACTATGTCAGTGATAATCACTACAAGTGCTCTGCGGCTTTGCTGCTGAACAACATGAGTAACAGCGCCTATATAATCAGATTCCAGCAATACTGGCTGAATGGGAGTCAGGCGATCAATTAAAGTACTTAAGTGTTGTTGTCCACGTTCTGGGGAAATCCATGTGTGCATTTGTCGATCAAATACACCTACCCCAACGCGATCGCCTCGATGTAACCCAGCCAAAGCTAAAGATAAAGTCGTATTTAAACCCCAGTCAAACCGTTGCAAATTATGTACTTTTGCTGTCATCAATCGTCCGCGATCCAGCAAAATCAGAAAAGTTTGCTCTTGTTCTGGTTCCAGTACCCTCACGAATGGAGGTGTATTACTAGAAGCACCTACCCGACGTGCTGTAGCTTTCCAATCAATGAAGCGCAAATCATCTCCAGTTCGATAGTTGCGCAGTTCGGCAAACTCCGTGCCGATACCCAAACGACGAAATTGGCGAATTGAACCAGAAGATTGCAATGTCAGACGAACAGAGAGCGATCGCAACCCTACCAAATCTGGATAAACCCTAACTTTCAAACTTTGGGGAATCTTCCAATCGCTCCAAGCTAATCCCCAAGTGCCGAGTTGTCGTACCTGAATATCTCCCCAAGCAAACTCTCCGCGTTGGGTTGGGTGAACAGTATAAGTGAATTCTTTGGTGGTGTGACTGGGAAATGTGGCGCGTAGTGTTGGATCGGATACACCAAACTCAGTTGGGTAGTCATCGTGGATTTGAATTAGCGCCTTGGTTTTCTCTGATGTGACTCGCACTACAACCAAATTATCTCGCCCCACCGACAATCGCGGCTGTAATTCACGCACTACCTGAACGCGATCGCGACGTACTCGTAAACCATCCACAACCATTAATACCAGAACTACAGCATCAAATAGCAAAGTAATGACGAAGCTAGTAGGAATACTGAAAAAAATTGCGAAAATAAAGGCGATCGCAATTCCTAAAATTAACAATAAATAAACTCTTTGAGAGGGTATCATTTCTTGAAAGATGGGGAAAATAAAGAAAACCAGCAGCAGGGAAAAAGAAATATTAGCGATCGCATTTATTATTTCCCAAACTGTTGTTTCTCCAAGTCGGCAATATCATGCATTGAGTTTTGTAACCATTCTTGAATACTTGGTTCCCATCCCTGAGTAAACTCGGTTTGCAACCAAGTATCAACAATTGCCAAAGCGGATTCTGGTGAAGTAAGGAACCCTCCCAAAGTAAGGATATTGGAATTATTGATCGAGCGAGATTTTTCAGCGGCATTAGGATTTTCGCACACAGCCGCATAAACACCAGGATGCTTGTTGGCAATAATAGCCATTCCCATTCCCGTGCCACATACTAGAATGCCCCGTTCTGCTTGTTGGTTTCTTACCCTTTGAGCTACCACAGTTGCAGTCTCATAATAAGGCGTCGTGGCAGTGCGATCGCTAATACCTAAATCTTCTACTTCTATTCCTTTTTTTAGTAGATGTTGCTTGACTGCCTCCTTCAGTTCAAACCCGTAAAAATCTGCTCCCAGTGCAATCTTCATAGCTATTTTCCTTACCTAGTTTTAGAAAAATCAGCGTTGCTGAATTTGGATATGAAATGTAAAAATAAAGAACTCTCAGCTTTTACTCTCTGCGACTCTGCGGACGCCAGTTGCTACAACGCGCTTAACCCGCAAGGGCGCACTGGCTCCTCTGCGTGAGACAAATTCATACTTTGAATCAGCAACACCGAAAAATCTTACTGTTGTTATTACAATTATTTTTTTTAGACTTACGCATTTTCAACAGAGACTTTCCCATCTCACCTTGGTACTGGTACTTTATTTAGTATCGATGCGATAACATCATCAATTTGTAAATTATCCAAGAGTGCTTCAGGTTTCAAAAGCAGGCGATGACGCAACAACGGAGGTGCAACTGCTTTGATATCATCTGGAGTGACAAAATCCCGCCCCGACAAGTATGCTGCTGCTTGTGCCGTCACAAACCATGCACCAGCGGCACGAGGTGATGCACCTAATGCCAAATCTGGATATTGTCGTGATACTCTTACCAATCCAAGCAAATAATCAATAATTGGTTCCGAAACTTTCACTTGTTTGACTTCTTGTCGCGCTTGCAAAATTTCTGTGACTGTTGCCACTGGTTTGAGACGGGCAATATCCAAGCGTCGTGCTGCAAAACCCACCTGGCGATTTAATAACATTTGCTTTTCCGATGCTTCATCAGGATAATCTACTACCAACTTAAATAGAAACCTATCCAGTTGTGCTTCTGGCAAAGGATAAGTACCCTCGAATTCCAAAGGATTTTGCGTTGCAATCACCCAAAATAAATCTGGTAAAGGCAAACTTTCACCATCTAGGGTTACCTGCATTTCTTCCATCGCTTCTAGTAGTGCTGCCTGAGTTTTGGGAGGCGTGCGGTTAATTTCGTCTGCTAATAAAACTTCGGTAAATATTGGCCCCTTTTTCAAAGTAAAATTACGGCTATTTAAATCAAAAATATTCGTACCAGTAATATCCGCAGGCAAAACATCAGGCGTGAGTTGAATGCGACGAAATTCTGCTTGAATTAATTGCGCAAGTACTTTGACGAGAAGTGTTTTACCAGTTCCTGGCACTCCTTCTAAAATTACGTGTCCACCTGCCAACAGCGCCATAAGTAGCTGTTGTATGAGGATAGATTGCCCGACAATAACTCGGTTCAGCGCTTGGCTGAGGCGATTAAACACAGAAATGCTTTCGCTCATGTTGTTATTTATACTTATTATAGTTAAATAATAGTAGCCTTTATAAATTGCGTACACTAAAAAGGTACTGGGTACTAGGGATCGGGGATTGGGTATTGGGTATTAAAATTTCTTTCTTCCTAATCCCTGTCACCTGTCCCCTGTCACCTATTTCCTATTCCCTTTCATCCTCAAGGTTTGCCATTTCTGCAACCAGCCAATCAATTCTCGTTCACTGATGCGGCGTTTTCGATATTGCTGTTGTAAGACTGCATTTAATTCTGCTCCAGTAGTGCCTGTTTGCTGTTGCCAAGCATTAATTAAAGTTTGGCGATCCAACAGTTCCGATCCCAATCCCAAGGCTTTTTGAAGTTGCAGTTGTTCCTCTTTACCTACCATCTCAATCGCAAAGTCTGTGGATTCAGCTTTTTGTAGTACTGCTGCTAGAGCCTGGATGTAAGCTGTACTGTTATCAAGTTTAGGTGTATCTAAAGTTGCCAAAGTATCAAAGCGACGATTTTTTGCCCAAACTAACACCGTTAGCAAGACGCCTATTTGTATCAATGCCGGAAATAATGGAGTTTGAGCTAAATAACTAAATATGTCATCTCTGCCTTCACTCTTTCTAACATCAGCATCTTTATGACCGTGGATGTATTCATCCACAAATAATAAGTTACCTTTTTGATTAACTAAATCAGCTAAATACTGGAAATTACTTAAATAATCTTGATAGGCATTAGCAGCCAAATAGGGAGTAGTAGAAAAAATAACTTTTCCATTACCTTGCTTTTCTTCCCAAACTACAGCGCCAAAGCGATCACCCAAAGAAATTTTGTCCTTGGATAGAGACGACTTTCGTCGCCGCGTTTCAATTTTGACATCACCTGAAGGTGATTTTTGCATAGTGCTAAATTCGGCTGCGCTTACCCGTTCGCGTACACCTAAGATAATTAAAGTATTGCCAGCTTTTACCCATTCTCTTTCTTCAGACAAAAAAATTGGCTCGCTTAACTGACTGTAAATTTGTAGGAGAGTTACGGGACGTTTTTGTGTTTTTAATTCCTGAAAAGGCTTTTGCCAACGTTTGATAGTGCTTCCACGGTCTTGCATAAAAGCATACCAAGCGCCATAGCCATCGGGAGCGCGGCTGTAGGTAGAACCACTATTAATTTTGCTACCACTGGGAGCAGCGATCAAAGTAAGTAAAATGATTACTACCAAAGCGATCGCAATCAACCAGACGAGGCGGTTTGAAGATTTCATATCAAAAGGCTAATGCTAATAGCTCATAGTAAGAGGACAATCAACTATTAGCAAATTAGCTATTAGCTATTTCCCCATATGCTTGGCGACACTGCTCGTAATTTTCAGATTGAATCTCAGCATCACCAAAACATAATTGTTCATGAGTAGTAATCAAGGTTTCATAAGGCTGCATTTGAGTACTAGATAATCGCAACAATTGCAAATATTCACCATCAGTACGACTTGCTTTGTGGGAGAGAACGCCTTTTTCGTGCAACTGTTGCAACATTGCAAAATAAAGATAACGGCAAGCATCTCGGTAGTTGCCTTGACGATGTAATTCTTGCGATCGCCTTAAAAATTTTGCTACTGACAACTCATTGTTTGTGTCTTTTGGAGCAGAACCAGTAAAATTGCCCATAGCAGCCAGCTTGGAATATAAATATGGACTAAATTCTCGCCATAACCGCCAAACTACCCAAGCTAAGAATAAGCCTACCAAAAGCCAAAATAGAAACTTCAGCAGTGATATCACCCAAGAATCTATTGACCATCCCGCAGGCAATTCTGGTAAAGTTTGATTGAAGCCAGACAAATGAAATTCCAGCCATTCCCCAACTTGTTGCTGAAACTGTGAAACTTGCCAGCCCCAACTGGTTTTTTCAAAGGCATCTGTTGTCATAGAGTTAGGATTTAGGAATTATTCCGGATGTTAACTTAAAATTTTTCGTATTTCTCCTCACCATTATCAAACTTGCGATCGCACTATTTTCTTTCCCGAATGCGCGGATGGGTAGGTGTTGGAAAATCAATTCTAGAAAAAATAGCTGAATTTCTTACTACATAAGGTTTTAGAGTAATATTTACTTACAAACCATCCGCGCTCCTTGTCTAGACTAGGTTTCAGCCATTTACACCCTACTCAATCCAAATTTTTCATGCTATGATTGCCGCATCCGCGTAAATGAACCTTGAAAACCTAATATTGATTGACTTTCGGGCTTCCGCAGTTGAAATTTCTCTTACTCCCTATTAGGGATTGAAACTGAATTGTTATATTTTGCCCGTCCCAATAAATATTGTTGAAATTTCTCTTACTCCCTATTAGGGATTGAAACAAAGAACGCCAGAGACATTTAAAAACTTCAATGCAGTTGAAATTTCTCTTACTCCCTATTAGGGATTGAAACTCGTGAGCGGAATAATCTACCTGTGTTGCAAAACGTTGAAATTTCTCTTACTCCCTATTAGGGATTGAAACATAGACCAAAGGTGCCTCAGGTAAACACTCCAACGTTGAAATTTCTCTTACTCCCTATTAGGGATTGAAACTAGATTTGTACCCGGTTGAGGATTTTACTATTTCCCCAGGTTGAAATTTCTCTTATTCCCTATTAAGGATTGAAACGGAACGTGTTCTGATATGAGTAATCTTTCTGATGTTGAAATTTCTCTTACTCCCTATTAGAGATTGAAACAGGCAGAAAATTCAGCACAGCAAAGTAATCTCCAGTTGAAATTTCTCTTACTCCCTATTAGGGATTGAAACTTGGTAGGTTGGGGTTGCCCGAAGCCCTTAGCAGTTGAAATTTCTCTTACTCCCTATTAGGGATTGAAATGTACTCATTTTGTAAACTCCTGATTTTTGTTTGTGGTTGAAATTTCTCTTACTCCCTATTAGGGATTGAAACGGGTAAAGATTTTGTGAGGCAGTCGGAGCGATGTTGAAATTTCTCTTACTCCCTATTAGGGATTGAAACAGATTTAACTTGTCTGCATTATCTAAAGTACCTGGTTGAAATTTCTCTTACTCCCTATTAGGGATTGAAACTGGATTATATAAGGTTGCTTCGCGCCAATTCAGTCGTTGAAATTTCTCTTACTCCCTATTAGGGATTTAAACTTCGATTATTTTTGGTAGTTTCATGCTGAATAAAGTTGAAATTTCTCTTACTCCCTATTAGGGATTTAAACTATTAATATGAAAGACTCAATATCCAATATACGTTATTTTCGTTGAAATTTAATTGAATCCCTATGAAGGATTGAAATAATTCAACCAGCTATACTATGGCTTCCCTTCCTAGTACCGGAGTTGAAATTTAATTGAATTCCTATTAGAGAAAAACTCCTTACTCTTGGGAAGACGAGCGTAACTTTTGATTTAACATCATCCACCCAACCAAAATCATTAGCACTCCACTAGCTAAAAATCCTAAATCCCAAGCTAACTGATGCGGCCCTGGCTTAACATGGTGGATACCAAGAATTTGATGATCAATCAGTCCTTCTACCAAGTTAAATAAACCAGCACCGATGAGTAAAGATCCAAAAAAGGTATAAGATGACCAAGGAATATCATCTTTCCCCCCTGCCCGCCACAGTAACACTACTCCAACTACAGTCATTAACCAATCGAAAGCATGAAATAAGCCATCCCAAACCATATTCAAATCAATATTAGATTCGTTTGTTAATGGTCGAACGCTGCTTAACATATGATGCCACTGCAAAATTTGATGCAGCACAATCCCATCCAAGAATCCTCCTAAACCCAAACCTAAAAAAATGCCAGCAGCAATTAGCGGAGTGCGGCGATCGCTTGCCTGGTTATTTGCCTCCATCATTAACCTCCTGCCCTCTAATTTAAAATCACATTACCTTAATCCTTCTATCCTCTGGCTTCTGCCTTCTGCCTGATTTTTCAACTGAAGGTTAGATGTCTGGGTGTAAACATCTACAGGCATGATAGAAGTTGAACTATAAAAGAGTACTTTAAAATGACTATTTACTTTTATAAAGCTTACGAGCCTTATGGCTGTTTTTCTAATTTTTCTCCTCACGGCATTGCAATTGAGGGTACTTACTGGGCAACAGTGGAACATTATTATCAAGCTCAGAAATTTGTAGGTACCCCTGATGCAGTGATTATACCCATCATTCATGCCGTCGAGACACCAGAACAAGCTGCTGCATTGGGACGTTGTCATACTCGCCAAGTACGTTCAGATTGGGATGAAGTGAAGACGAAAGTCATGCAACAAGCTGTACTCAAAAAGTTTCTTATCCATGCAGATATTAGAAAAATTCTCTTAGCTACGGGTGATCGCTTGCTTGTAGAAAATTCCCCAACTGATTATTTTTGGGGATGTGGCGCAGATAAAAGTGGTCAAAATCAGCTTGGTAAAGTCCTGATGAGCGTTCGCGAAGAAATCCGCAAATTACCGTTACTATCAGCAGCCTACGATTAGTTATTGCCAGAATTTTTGCACTAATTTCAAAAAACCTTTTTGAAAGGGGAATGCTATTATTCCCCAAGCCAATAGAGTTTACAGACTAGTTGAAAATACTGTGATGATATACAAATTTTAGTAATATATGTCTAATATAAATTTTCAGTGTAATTAACTAAATTTTCTATAAGTAATCTAACTTAAATTATTAAATCTTAGAATTTCGTGTATAAAATTAAATACATATAATTTATTGACTTTTTCTTGACTTTCTTAACTTATTGAGTCTAATGGTTTGTCTCATTAGCTCTGAGGAGTTAAGGTACTTAGATCCTCGACTTTTCATAAAAGTCGGGAATCTAGTTTTTCACTTCGCAAAAAGACTTTGAGAAAAGACAAGACTTTGCCAATATTTGTGTAGTATTTTTGGTGGAAGCCTGTCTTTATATTATTCTTTCATCCAATGAAACAGCTCCTCAACCAAGTATTCAACTGGAAAAAACAGATTCACTGGCTAATTTTGCCATTGATAAACTTCATTTTAGCCTCTTCACTATTTATTACACCCGCTTTCGCCACAGGTGTGTATCAAATTCCTGATCTTACGCCTGAAACCTGGGTTGTCGATGAAGCTGATGTCATCAGCCGTGTAAATGAAGGTAAACTTAGCAGTGCCTTTGAGGAATTAGCCAAGCAAACCGGGAATGAAGTCAGAATTGTTACTGTCCGTCGTCTTGACTATGGTGAAACACCTGAGAGCTTTACCAAAGCATTATTTGAAAAGTGGTTTCCCGACAAAGAAGCACAAGCTAATCAAACCTTACTAATGATTAATACCATCACTAACGGTACTGCGATCATTACTGGCGAACGAGTAAAGTCTGTGATGTCAGACGAGATTGCTCAAAGTGTAGCTAATGAAACTGTCGCGGTTCCTTTGCGAGATGGTGACAAATATAATCAAGCATTTTTAGATGCAAGCGATCGCCTAATGGCTGTACTATCCGGACAGCCCGATCCCGGAGCACCACAAGTTGTTGACACTGTGCAGGTAGAAAGCACCTTCAAAAAAGGAGAAAAAACAGACACGGGTAATGCTACCGCCTGGGTAGTAGGACTTTTAATTGCTGCCACTATTATCCCGATGGCGACTTATTACATCTACCAGATTAACCAACCATCTTCTAATGGATAGTGGAAGTGGTTAGTGGTTAGTGGTTAGTGGTTAGTGGTTAATAGGTAAAAATTAACTTCTAAATCACCAACTAATAATGTACAGACGCGATCAATCGCGTCTGTACTTACCAATTACTAACTACTAACTACTATCTACTGTACGGACGGGTTTAAAAAATAAATTGTCGGTTCTAACTCAAAGTTAATCAACAAAACCCGCCACTACTAATTACTAACAAATCAAAATTAATCTTGAACATACTCTTGCCCTATCACTAAGGCTAACTCAGCGCGGACAAATTCTCGTCCTAAATAAGCAGCATGATCTAGCTGAGTTACTGGACAGGGCTTAGTTTGTTCAAAAATATTGACACATAGTTCTTTTGCCGTTCTGCCAGAAAATAGGGTTGTGTGAGTTCGTTCCATCTTTCCTCGTGCGGGAATCACCTTCCCTGTTTCTGGATCGATAGCTAAACCACGCTCATCAATTACATTTGTGAAATGCTTGGCACAAATTAATCCCGATTCTCGATCCAGGTAAATGATGAAATATCCACCTGGATCTAGTTCTAATTGACGCAGAGAAAGTTTTTCATCTATTGCTGCTAAATCTTCCAATTTCACACCCATAATTACTGTAAAAACCAACGTTGCTCAATAATTTTTTATCCCTTCTCAAGTGTAATTCCTATCTTCCTCTGCACTTTACATAGTCTTATGTCCAATGCCCAATTCTCAATCCCAATAAATTTTCCCTAGTACCCTTTTGTTGTGTGTGGTTCGGCAAAGTCTACCTAATTTTTCTTAATCCTGTTTTTGACTAAACGGTAATCCTGCATTAATTGCCTCAATTTCTTGCTGTTCTAACTCATTCACCTCACGAATGTAAGGATGCAAAATTTGTTGCAAACGCTGATTGTAAAAGCGGTGCAAACTGTAATTGGGCATAGCAGGAAAACCGCGACGTTTTTTATGCCGTCCACCAGCACCGGGATCAAAAATCTGAATGCCGTTAGCGATCGCCCACTCTATTGGAGCATAATAGCAAGCATCAAAATGCAAACAATCTATTTCTTGAAAACTACCCCAATAGCGTCCGTACATGCGATCGCCTTTAAATAAACAAAAAGACATCCCAATCGGCTGGCGATATTCTTGTTCACTATAAGCAGCAAACAACAATACACGATGGCGATAATAGGTGTGTAATTGTTCAAAAAAGCGCTTGGTTAAGTATTTGCTACCCCACCAGCCAAATTTATCGCATGTATCAGCATAAAACTCGTACATCAATGCTAATAGCGATTTAGAAATTTCATCCCCAGTTAAGGGTTGTAATTGTAAACCAGCTTTTTCTACAGCCTTGCGTTCGCGTTTAATATTGCGGCGCTGATTAGCATTAAAAACTGTCAAATAATCATCAAAAGTGTTAAAGCCAAGATTTTGCCAAATATAACTGTGATGCAGCCAAGCGGTGAAACCTTGACGTTCTAAAATTGGACGCCATTGGGGATCGACAAAGAGAAAATGACAGCCACTTAAGCGGTGCTTTGAGCAAAAAGCATCGATTTCATGCACCATCATTGCCACAATTTCATTTTCGTCTTCACCTGGAGCAATTAAGAATCGATAGCCTTCGACAGGAGTAAACGGCGTCATCCCTAGCATTTTTGGGTAGTAATGCACGCCAATACGTTGTGCCAATTCAGCCCACTGATGATCGAATACAAATTCACCCTGACTGTGTCCTTTCAGGTAGAGCGGAGCAGCAGCGATGAGTGTTCTATCCCGCCAGAGAGTCAAATGATTTGGCAACCAACCTGTTTTGGCTGTAGCACTACCAGAGGTTTCTAAATTGTTCAGCCACTGCCATTCTAAAAATGGAGTTTGCAGTGGCAGTGCTAAAGCATCCCAGGCATCTTGAGGAACTTCAGCAATTTTGTTAATCCAAGCGACTGAATAGCGAGGCTTTAGTTGTTCCACCATCGTGGACTTCCGAAAGAATTTAGGAATAGCTTTACTTAACTTAATCTAATCTGCTCCTAATTGCAGCTAAATCTGGAGATTGAGGAGCGGGGATCGGGGATTGGGAATTGGGAAGAGGGCAAGGGGACAAGGAGAGATGGGGAAGCTGGGGGAGTAAAGGTGAATAACGATTCTCCACTTTCTCCACGGCAGTTGCTACAAGTCTCTTAACCCGCAAGGGCGCACTGCCTCCCCTGCTGCACCTCTCCCCCTGCACCTGAAGCCCCTCTGCTCCCCTGCTTTTTCCTAGCCCTTAGTGCCTATTTACACTAAGCACAACACCAGTTTTGTACATATTCCCGTAATTCTGGAAAGAACTCTAGAAAGTCATCTTCCAAGCTATTGTAGTGGGTTGTAAGTTCTTTAATCGCGTATTGCAACTCGAAAGACTTGTTCATCCGCATTAATATTCTTTTGGAGATTCTCTCTAAAGTTTTTTCTACACCAGTTAAACTGCGATAGCCTACCAACCAATCTTCGGCTGCCATACAAGCAATTAGTTTCCTCACACCTGTGGGTAGATCTCCTTGATAAGCTTGAAACGACTCGTATATCTGGGCTGTAAACTCTTCCAAAGGTACATTAGAATACACAGACCAATTTTTTGCTAGAAAATGGTCGTAAAAAATATCTACGAGTATGCCAGCAAATCGTCTATATTCTGAGCTAATTAGCTGTTTACTGCGGTGAACGATCAAATGAGAATCTGTAAATACATCAATTGCTTGATGGCATTTAATACCACGCTGAAGATAAAAGTTGAAATTCTGACGTGCCGATCCCTTCACTAAATCAGCCAGTAGATTACCCAAGCGAATTTCATCATTACATTCAGACAGGAACAAGTGAGCTAACCAATTCATTTTATATAAGTAGTCGTGCAAAATAAATTATCTATTTAGGCAAGGGAACAGGGAACAGGGGACAGGGAAGAAATATAGCGATTTCCCTTCTAGCTTGAAAATGGGTATGGGGGTGCAAGGGTGTAGGGGAAAGAATCCTCTTTCATACTTGGTGGTGTACAAAGTTCATAGAGACTGACTTCTGGCTTCTGGCTTCTGCCTTTTCTTCATCGCCTAATGCGATAATTGAGAAAAATTTCCTGCTCGGAGGTACAAACTTCTATTAGTTGTAACTGGGGAGCTACTTGCGATAAAAATCCTTTGCCTTCCACTGGTGTAGGCGCACTAGCCCCACCTAAAATCAAAGGACAGACAGTTAGCCAAAATTCATCGATTAAGTCTAATTCCAGCATTGAGGCGATTAATTCACCTCCTCCTAATACCGCTAATTTTGCTATTCCCAGAGTTAATAGATGTTGTAGAGCAACTGCAATGTCAATTTTTTCTGTTGCTGTTTCAAAGACTAAGATACGCTCAAATTCTGGACGCTTTTGCCAAAAAACTGCTCCTGGTTTTGTAGTGATTAACCAACGGCTGACAGGCTGTTGAAAAAATCGTAGTTCCGGATTTAGATGTGCAGTATGTGTAATTACTATGTGGATTGGCTGCGAGGTTTTACCTGCTTGTATTCTTTGTTGCAGAAGCTGTGGATTTGCTACGGTTAATGTTGTACCATAAGCGCGTAGAGTTCCAGCACCAAATAAAACGGCATCAGAGGCAGCAACCTGTTTTTCCAGATGAGCTTTATCGGTTTTTGACCCGAATCGAGCAGGCGATCGCCTAAAATCTGCTATTTTGCCATCTGCACTCATGGCCAAAACTACTGTAGTATAAGGTCTATACTGCACCCTTGCTCTCTATTTTTGTAGACTGTACGTCTTTTTACTATTAAGCTATTTTATGTTTAATTTATGTTTAAAAATTGCCAAGAGTAATTTTTTTCGCTTAACTTAGATTAGCTAGTCTAATCGCATCTCGTTGCTGTTGTGGATTGCGCCAAGTGAGAGTGCCGATGGCTATGCACCGTCAATCATCCTTTCGCCGGATTTTAGTATCTAAAATTTTGCTGCTGTCTGTTCCAATTTTATTGATTGGGGAGATAGTTGCTTATCAAAAGGCACGCTACGGTTTGTTGGAAACTGCTCGTCAAAACTTAACAGAAAGCGCCATCCTCAAGGGCGAAAAGATTGTTGACGCGATCGCAGCCTCAAAAGTTAATTTGCTCAGTATTAGTCAAACACAGGTAATCCAGTCAGGAACGCCTGCACAAATGCAAAAATTTCTCACTCAGTTAGCTAGACAGCAACTCCAGCAAATTGAGTGCATGCAACTAACAAATCCGCAAAGCAATGAGGTTGTAGCTACAACTTGTGGTGATGAACCAATCAGTGAAAGTAAATCTTCTTTATTTACTGATGGATTTGCCGTAGAGCCAATTCTGTCACAAATCCCAGGTGTAACTGACAAAACAGATGGGCAAAATAAACTGAAATTATTATTATCAGCACCTGTTTACGATAGTGATGGTCAATGGCGTTACACCTTAATTTTTAAATCAGTATTGTTTAACGAACAAATTCACAATCAACCTGGATTATTAACAGGCTCGACAGTAGTTATTGATGAAGATGGCAGAATCTTAGCACATCCAAATGCAAATCATATCGGGACAAGTATTACACAACACCTGGATGATGCACGACTAAAAGATATAGTCAAAAATGCGATCGCAGGCAAACAAAACTTTTTGCATTTATTTTTTAAAAAAGACGGCAAAGAGTTACTTGCTGGCTATACCGCTATTGATAGCCCAGTTCTCAAAGGAGGGCAACAAAAATGGGTAATTTTAGCGATGGCTAACCTCAATGATGCTTTGTATGGGCTAAGACAAATCAAATTTATTCTTTTTACTTTAACAATTGGCTTAATTAGTACGAGTTTATTAGCTTCGTTATATTTAGCCCGTTGCCTAGCGCTTCCTGTCGAAGAACTACGAGACTATGCTTTAAATCTCCACAGTCACCACACTGTTACACCAGTACCGCACAACTTCCAAATAAAGGAGTTTAATCAACTAGGACAAGCATTAGAGCAAATGGTAGAAAGACTCAAAGCTTGGGCAGAAGAAGTCGAAATTTCTTGGCAAGAAGCCAAAACTGCTAACCAAACTAAAAGTCAATTTTTAGCTACAACTTCTCATGAGTTGAGAAATCCATTAAATATTATTATTAATTGTGTTCGCCTAGTTCGTGATGATATGTGTGACAGCCGTGAAGAAGAAATGGAGTTTCTCAAGCGTGCTGATGAAACCGCAATTCACTTGCTAGGCATAATTAACGATCTACTCGACATTTCTAAGATAGAAGCAGGTAAACTTTCAGTTAGCTTAGAACCGATTGACCTCCAACAAATACTAAAAGATGTCATTAATTTGCAATCAGTAAATATTCAACAAAAGGGCTTGCAGTTAAATATTTCTCAGCAGATAAGCGAACCTATTCTAGTAAATGCCGATCCCGCCAAGCTCAAGCAGGTACTAATTAATATTGTCGGTAATGCCACTAAGTTTACTGAAGATGGAAGCATCACTATTACAACAGAAATTCAAGAAATAGATAGTAAATCTCAAGTGATTGTCGCTGTTAAAGATACAGGCATAGGTATAGATCCCTCCCAACAGCAAAAACTATTTCGTCCCTTTGTGATGGTTGACGACGTTACGACACGCAGGTTTGGTGGTACTGGATTGGGATTGGCAATTTCGCGAAACTTAATAGAACTGATGGGAGGCAGCATTACTCTTGAAAGTGCAGGTCTAACTCAAGGTACTGTGGTAAAAATAATCTTACCATTGATAGATGTATCATTGTCAGTTTCTTGCATCAACAAAGAGCAAGTAGGGAAAGTAGAAACTCCTGTGGAGTTAGATAGTGTTGGAAATAAGGGACATTTACCCACACACGAGAACGAAACAGTGGAAACATTTGATAACTTTACTCAAAATTCGCAAATAAATAACAATTTTTGTCCAGAAAAACAGGTTTGCCATCCTGGTTGAGAGATTCTGTCAAAGCAGCGAGAATTTGCACAAGTTCTGTAGCTACCCAACCAGACGAAACCACACAAGGAGTTTGATTACAGACGCAATTTATAAAGCGATCGCAAACTCGTTTTAATGGTTCGCTGGTTTCGATTTGTAGTACTTTTTGGCTTTGATTTGCAGGAATAAATTGGTTTTCTTGCACCTCAAACTCACCATTGAGCAAAGTTAAAGGTGATGCACTTGCCATCTCATCAAAAATCAAACTACCACGACTACCCACTACTGCTAAACGTCGCTGTTTATCAGGATTGAGCCAGCAAAGGTGAATAGAGGCTTGAAACCCATTTGAGTAAGTTAAGGTTGCCCAGATTAAGTCAGAAAGAGGGGGAGACACCTCGGAAGACGCGGATAAATTATCAAAACTATTCCGCGCGTCCCCATGTCCCCGCGTCCCTGTGTCCTCTTGTTGCAGCCACACTCTACCCGTTGCTTGCACGCTCACAGGCATTTGTCCTAGCCAAGAGTTGAAAATGGCAATATCGTGAATAGCTAAGTCCCAAAGTGCATCCACATCTTGACGAACAGGCCCTAAATGAGTACGACAGGCGTAGCCATAGCGTAAATCACCTAATTCTCCCCCCTGAACTACAGCTTGCCCTCGTTCAACTGCTGGATGAAATAAATAGGTATGATCTACCATGAGCTGACGTTGCTGTTTTTCTGCTAATTGACAGAGTTGCCAGCATTCTCTGGGATCAAGAGTTAAAGGCTTTTCGGCTAAAACGTGATATCCCCAATTTAAGGCATCAATAATTAGCGAATAATGGGTGCTAGCAGGAGTAGCAATTACTACTGCTTCTAAACCTATAACGTACTTTATTACTTGCCATTCAGTTGTTAATAATACAGTATCATCCAAATTATACTGTCTTTTAACTGTGACCAGGCGTTCCGGATTTGGATCTACGACTGCCACTACTTTGACTTGCGGATGCTCTAAAAAATTCCGTAGCAAATGTACGCCCCATCGTCCAATACCGACGACGGCGATTTGAATTTGATTAGTCATTAGTTATTAGTTATTGGTCATTAGTCATTTGTTAATGGCTAATGAATAAGTTCTTATAATTGAATTATCAGCTTATTTATTACTTTTAGAGTTCAGTGTTTATCCTGAGTATCAATAGCTGAAAACGCAACTTTTGCTGCTGCTTGTTCGGCAGCTTTGATCGAGCGTCCCTTACCTTCACCAAGTTTTTGTCCGTGCAACCACACTTGAGCAATGAAACGGTCTTGATTTGTCTGTGGTTGACTGATTTCTACAACCCGATACTCAGGTAAAACTTTAAAGTTGGCTTGAGTCCATTCTTGCAAAGCAGCTTTGTAGTTAAGTCTGGCTGGATCGAGGCGAATTTCTGCTGCTAGTTCTTTAAAGTGGGGATCTAACCAAGGACGAATCAGATCCAAATTGTTAGTGCTAAGGTAAAGCGCTCCTAGAACTGCTTCAAAGGCATCTGCTAGTCGCGATTGTTGACCAACCTTATCAGCAGTAGCACTACCAGCTACAAGTAAATATAATTCCAATCCATAGGAGCGAGCCAATTGGGCAAGAATGCGATCGCTCACCAACACCGAACGAATAGCCGCATAATCTCCTACCGGGCAATCGGGGTAATTCTCCCATAACACGATTGCCGCCACCAAGCGCACCACCGCATCACCAACAAACTCAAGATGTTCATAATTTGCTGACTCAGAGACAGTAGGATGAGTCAGCGCTAAGTCCAATAGTTGCCATTTAATCGGTGCTTGGGCTGGCAAACCAAATTTTTTGACTAAGCTTTCGAGTTGTCGTTGACGGCGGGGATAAGCTAGGGTCATCAGTTCTTAGTCAAGAGTGATTAGTTATTGGTCATTCACAAAGGACAAAAATTAAGGAAAGTAAATAGTAAGCCGGGTAACGTACAGCTTCAAAATATTAAACGCATTTTTGCTTACTCTTTTTTACAACGTATAAATTTTGTACAAATTAATAGTAATTTTGAGCTATTGGCTTATATTACAGGTAATATGTGTATTACATTTTTTGTACAAGTAGACTATTAATTAAGTTTACTCAAAATTGCCATAGCCTATATATATCTCTTCATGTTGTCTCTGAGGAGATGTCGCAAATACAAACCTCTTTTCTTTAACACAGTCAAAAACCGACTTTTAAATTTAAAGAAGTTCTCAATTAAGTCTATGAATCAATACGGATATGACTGAAATCTAAGCGCTTTCAAGCCCTCTGTACCTACAACTTCTTGAAGTACCTGGCGACAGGCAACAGCCCGAAACCCATCTTTTCATAGGTACAACGTGCCGGGGCATGGCCGGGATCGCCTCCAGTCTCGACCATCGCAACCGACATCCCAGCAACTTTCATCCAATGAAGAGCGAATTCTATCAGAGCGGAGCCAATTCCTCGACGTTGAGAGTCTGGATCAACGGCGATCATGTATATTTCTCCTAAGCTGCTCTCAGAGTGGAGTTTCACAGCTACAAAGCCTACAGTTGAACCAGAGTCGATCGCAACCCACACTTTTGTTTCCGTTGCGGCACAGACTTCCTCGACAGCCTTTTGCTGGCTGACACGCCAATCGGGGTAAAATTCTTGGTATACATCAAGATCCATCACTTTCTGAAGCGAATCAAACACCGGAGCCCATGCCCGAAGCGATAGACGAATGACGGCATCAAGTTGACTCGGATCGTATGGTTCAATTCGCATTTTTTGACCAAGAAAACTGTGTGACCAAAAGTAATGGAGCATAAACTTAGAAAAATTAATACTCCATGATGAAGGGAGAGAGTTAGTAGTAAGCCGGGTTCTGTTCTCTTTTATCAAGAGGGTGGTTATCTATCTGGGACGCTTGTTACCAAACGCCTCTAGCGGCTCTATTGATGCGGAACTGGTAAAAGACCAACCGTAGTTCCTAAAGGCCTTGCACCCAACCGGGGTTTACCGAGCCAGCGCCTCTCGACGCTGCTGGTGCGCTCTTACCGCACCTTTGCACCCTTACCTTTTTCAGTTATCAGGTATCAGTTCTCAGTTATCAGGTATTTCCTGTTCACTGTTTACTGATAACTGTTCACTGATTTTGGCGGTATCTTTCTGTGGCACTATCCTCGCGATCGCTCGCACTGGGCGTTACCCAGCAAGTCTGGTCTTTCGGGAGCCCGGACTTTCCTCAAATCAGCCATAATTGAACTGATCTGCAACCACCTGCGCCAACTCTCTCCTAATATACAGTTTAGTCTTGGATGGTATTGCCAATTCAAGTCGCAATTACCGCCTTTTATTCCAAGGAAGGGCATACCACCAAGGTAGTTTTTTGATTGTGAAGGGACAGTTGACAATGCACATAGGAGGTTTATCTTCACCTGGAGATATACCTACGCGCAGTTCAGATATCCTTAATACTAGTTGTAAAGAAAATTCTAAGGTTTTTTTACCGTCCATAAATTGTTTGAATAAAACCTTTTGTGCTTTGACAGGGCTTTTTCCTAGCGCGCTAACATTAATCAAAGGGATGTTAACTTTGTAAGTTCCTGTGGCAGCATCACGTTGGAAGACATCTTCTGCTGCTACTGCCACTGAAAATGTTTTGGCTGGGGCAATTAGACTAGGACTTTGGGGAACAGCTAAATCGCGAGTTAAGTCTGGGGATTTGCGAATAACTCGTCGTGATTGCTTACTATAATCAACTACTAAAGAGCAATTGTCCCAGTCAACGTATATGGCTAAATCTTGGGATTTATTCTCAATGCTTACAGACAATTCCTTCAACTCATCCATGTCATATGAAGGACTGAGTTTAAAAGAAATCCCAATATCGTCTTGGAGATTTTTTTCTTTTAATTGTTCATCGACGGCTGCTTTATTAAAGATATATTTAATTTTATCGTCGATAGAATCAATCATCCTATTAAAAGTATAAGTGACGCCAATAATATACAGCGTCAAAAATATCAAATTACTACCATCATCCCTTGCCATCATTTACATAAGCTCCCTATAGTTATTTTATTTAATTTTTAATCATCAATACTTGAAGTATTTCCCAGCCATCCTCTTTGCCAGAAAAAGAATAGTAAAACACCAGCGATTACTGCCATCAGTGCTAAACAAAGTGGATAACCCCAATACCAATTTAATTCCGGCATATTATATGGTGATTTTTCTGTATTAAAATTCATTCCATAAATACCAGCGATAAAAGTTAGAGGAATAAAAATAGAAGAAATTACTGTTAGGAATTTCATAATTTCATTCATTCTGTTACTCACCGCTGAAAGATATACATCCATCAAACCAGATGCAAGTTCCCGGTAGGTTTCGACCATATCCATTACTTGAACTGCATGGTCGTAACAATCGCGCAAATAAATTCGTACCTCATCACTAATTAATTCATTACCATCTTGAATCAAAGAATGAATTGCATTTCGTTGAGGCCAAATAGCGCGACGCAATTGCAGTAATTCTCGCCGAACTTTATATATTTTTAGGAGAGTTCTACGGGTTGGTCGAACTATTACTTCTTCTTCTAAATCTTCGATATGTTCGCCATAATCTTCAAGAACCGGGAAAAAACCATCAATAATTGCATCTAAGAGAGTATAAGCTAAATAATCGCTTCCTTGTTTGCGGATTATACCCTTATTTTTGAAAATGCGCGATCGCACTGGCTCAAAGCAATCTCGTTCTGGCTCTTCTTGAACTGTAAGTAAATAATGTTTTCCCAACACTAAACTTACTTGCTCACTATAAAAGCCATTACTTTTTTTCTTAGGCATTACCATCCGCGCAATAATGACTAATTGGTCTTCATAATCCTCTACTTTGGGACGTTCTGGCACATTGACTATATCTTCTAGCACCAAAGGATGTAAATCAAAAACTGTTCTCAGTCTTTGCAAGATATCTTCGCTGCCTAAACCCGATACATCTACCCAAGATACTGACTCCGTATCTAAATAAGCAGCGCACTCTTCTGGAGTTGCAACTTGCTTGTGGATAGCGTTGATTTGATCGTAGTCAATTAACTCTATTACCGATGGCGATGCATCTGCATCAATGATAATGGTTCCTGGTAAAGTACCAGGTTCATGATAGAAGTCTTCCGTATCCGAATCGGGCTTAGTGACTTTTGCAGAAAAGCGGCGAATTCTGTTGAACATACATTTTTAGGGAACAGGGAACAGGGGACAGGAAAACAATGGTGTAATTAATTCTGTCTGAGTACTTACCTAAAATTTGTAAGCGAGGGATGTCAACTAAGTTCGATATTTATAAATAACTCTGTTTTACTGTAAATAGCAAAATATTATAAAAAAACAGTTTGTCTGATTTTAAGACAAACTGCTGCACGCAAATATTTTTATACACAAACTAGATGGTCATGTGATAAATCACACAACAAGGGAATGAAAATCTCTTTCCCTATTCCCTGTTCCTTTTTTACAAGCTAGGGCTACATCATACCCATGCCGCCCATGCCACCCATGCCACCCATGCCACCCATGCCGCCCATGTCGGGAGCGCCACCTGCGGGTTTTTTCTCAGGCTTTTCAGCCACGATCGCTTCTGTGGTTAATACCATAGAGGCAATGGAAGCAGCGTTTTGTAAGGCTGAACGTACAACTTTAGCGGGATCGATAATACCCGCAGCAATTAAGTCTTGGAATTCCCCAGTCGCGGCATTGTAACCGACGTTAAATTCTGTAGAACGCACTTTTTCAACGATCACAGAACCTTCAGCACCAGCGTTATCTGCGATTTGGCGCAACGGAGCATCTAGCGATCGCTTAATAATCTCAGCACCAATTTGCTCTTCGTCGTTGAGGCTATTTTTAATTTCGTCGATTTTTGTAGACAGATGAATTAACATCGTACCGCCACCAGGCACGATTCCTTCTTCTACAGCGGCTTTGGTAGCGTTGAGGGCATCCTCAATTCGGAGTTTGCGGTCTTTAAGTTCAGTTTCTGTGGCTGCACCTACTTTAATCACGGCTACACCACCAGCTAACTTGGCAATCCGTTCTTGCAGTTTTTCTTTATCGTACTCTGAATCGGTTTCTTGTAGTTGCTTGCGAATTTGGCCAATGCGCTTCTGCACATCTTGTGTCTGTGCAGCTTCAGAGACGATGACAGTAGTTTCTTTGTCAATCGAAATTTTCCGGGCAGTTCCCAGCATTTCCAAAGAAACTGTATCCAGGCTTAAACCAATTTCTTCAGAAATTAGCTGTCCACCGGTGAGGATGGCAATGTCTTCTAACATCGCTTTGCGGCGTTCGCCAAATCCAGGTGCTTTAATTGCACAAACTGTCAGCACACCCCGCGCTTTATTTACCACCAAAGTTGCTAAAGCTTCGCCTTCTACATCTTCAGCGATAATTAGCAGCGCTTGACCCAAACGGGCTACTTTTTCCAAGACTGGTACTAAGTCCTGAATGCTGCTGATTTTCTTATCGGTAATTAAAATGCGGGCGTTTTCAAATTCCACCGTCATCCGCTCGTTGTCGGTGATGAAGTAGGGCGAAATGTAACCCCGATCAATTTGCATCCCCTCAACCACTTCTAATTCGGTTGTCAGAGACTTAGACTCTTCTACGGTAATCACACCGTCTTTAGTGACTTTTTCCATTGCTTCGGCAATCATAGCCCCGATTTCTTCATCGTTGCCAGCAGAAACCGTCGCTACTTGAGCGATCGCACTACCTTCAACAGGCTTGGCTACTGCTGCAATTTCCTGCACTAGCCTTTCAACGGTTTTTTCGATTCCGTGCCGTGTCGCGACTGGATTTGCCCCGGCAGCTACGTTCTTCAAACCTTCCCGAATTATCGCCTGTGCTAGCACTGTCGCCGTGGTTGTTCCATCGCCAGCTACTTCTTTGGTTTTAGAAGCAACTTCTTGGACAAGTTTAGCACCAGTATTTTCTAAGGGATCTTCTAGCTCAATTTCTTTGGCAACGGTGATACCATCATTAACAATTTGCGGTGTACCAAATTTTTTCTCTAAAAGGACGTTACGACCTTTTGGCCCTAAGGTAATCTTCACAGCATCAGCAAGGGCGTTAATGCCTCTTTCTAATGCCCGCCGCGAATCTTCGTCAAATGCAATAATCTTAGCCATATTTATCAACTTGCGAGCTCTTCCATTAGACAATTTAGCACTCACAGACAAAGAGTGCTAACAAGCAGAATGTTTCAGTTCCCCGATGGTGAGAACAAAATGGTTAGTATACACTTGATGCTGATGTTGGATACAGTCAGTGATGATGGAAGCGACAAATGAATATATACAGCTTCCTTAAGGCTCTTGGTATTGCTGACCCTAGCGGTTCCGGCTGGTTAGCAGTGGTATTTACATTTTTATTGGCTTGGGTTGTAACGTGGCGTTTAATTCCGGCGGTACGTAAATTTGCTTTGCGGGTTGGTTGGGCTGATCAACCAAATGCACGACGACTAAATCGAGAACCTTTGCCAAATGCAGGTGGTTTGGCTATTTATACGGGAGTAATAGCAGCATTGGTGCTAGCTAGCCTCTTAAGACCGATTGAACTCCAAAATGTATTGGCTCAGGTGCTGACAATTCTCTTAGGTGGTTCCATATTGGTGCTTGTAGGCTTTATCGACGATCAGTTCGGCTTACCTGCCACTGTCCGCCTATTGGTACAAATCCTGACAGCACTGCTGTTGGTCGCCAATGGCATCAGTATTCAAGTTACTTTCGGCACTCCCATAGACTTTTTACTCTCGATTTTACTGACAGTGCTTTGGGTGGTGGGAATCACTAATGCCATCAACTTAATGGACGGTATGGATGGCTTGGCAGGAGGAGTTAGCTTTATTACTGCCATGAGTTTATTAGCAGTGTCAGCACAATTTCCTAATTGGGCTGCTGCGACGTTAGTTTTAGCAGCTTTGGGAGGAGCGGCACTAGGTTTTTTGCGACACAACTTTCACCCATCACGGATCATTATGGGTGATGCTGGAGCATACTTTTTCGGCTATGTCCTAGCAGCAACAACTATTATCGGCGATTTGCAAGTAACTACGGTTTTCTCCTTAGTACCTCCAGTTTTGTTTTTGCTCTTACCAGTGCTGGACACTACGCAAGTGTTTGTACGGCGTCTCCTGGCGGGGAAAAATCCGATGAGTACCCCTGGTAAAGACCACTTGCACCATCGCTTGCTAGCTTGGGGTTTATCTCAACGCTACGCCGCGCTCACCCTTTGGTCAATTACTTTGGTGTGTAACTGGATGGCAATGAGAATTAGAGGCATGAGTTTATTAGTGATGCTTGCTACCACTGTAAGCATCATTATCCTTTTAGGCTTTACTGTTTGGCAAAAGGTGCGAGCAACTGAAAATGACACGAGGACAAAGTGACATGGGGAAGGAAGAGGACACGGGGAATTGTGAATTAGGTTCTCTCCCCTTGTCTCCTTGTCCTCATTTCTCTGGGCGTCACCGCGTCTGGTTGTCTTTGCGTCTTCCTTTCCCCACTTTGGTATTTATGCCATCACCATCCCGCCATCAACGTTAAAAACTTGTCCCGTGATGTAGCTTGCCGCGGGATCGGCAGCAAGAAAGCGTACCATGCCAGCAACATCTTCTGGCTGACCGTAACGAGCAAGGGGAATGTATTTAAGAATATCTTCAGCATTGAGGTTACTGGTCATATCGGTGGCGATAAAACCGGGAGCAACAGCGTTAACAGTAACATTCCGAGAAGCTAATTCTTTGGCGACAGTTTTGGTAAAGCCAATAACACCTGCTTTGGCTGCACTGTAGTTGGCTTGTCCGGGATTACCCATTTGTCCGGCGACGGAACTGATATTAATAATTCGCCCCGATCGCTGCTTGAGCATAATTTTACTCACAGCGCGAGTGCATAAGAAAACACCAGTCAGATTGAGATCGATGACCGCCTGCCAGTCTTCTGGCTTCATCCTCAAAAGCAGAGTGTCGCGAGTAATACCTGCATTGTTGACTAAAATATCAACGCGATTAAACTTTTCCATCACGCCATTTACCAAAGCGTCTACTTGATCGGCTTTGGAAACATCAGCTTGCAGGGCGATCGCACTACCACCAGATTTTGTAATTTCTGATACTAATTCTTCTGCTGCCTGACTAGAACTGGCATAGTTGACAACTACATTAGCTCCATAATTAGCCAATTCTTGTGCGATCGCTCGCCCAATCCCCCGCGAAGCTCCTGTCACAATTGCCACTTTACCTTGTAAGGTTTGTAAATTTTCTGGCAACATTCCCATAAAATTACTTCTCAGCATTGTAAGTCACAGCGCTAATCATCATAAAACCTTGGGGGTTACGTGGAAAACCAGCTTTGAGACAAGGCAGAAGGCAGAAATCGCTACGCGCAAGAGCGCGGGTAGGAAAGAGGGTTTGACTTGTTTGTTCTATTTATAGTGGGTAGAGCGCTGCCTGTGCGGCTGCTGTGAACAAACACGGATTTAGGAGAGGAAAAAGCGTTTCTTTTGTTAGTTAAGACATATAAAACAAACAATCACAACAAATTTCTAATTCCCTTCGCTTCTCTTAGACAAAACTTCTCAAAAGAAATATTAATAAATATTAAATTCAATCGAGCAAAGAACTTAGATTCCAGAATATTCTGACTACTGCTTTCTGAGTTCTTTTTTGGTGAAGAATTGTGAATTATGAGTCCAGTTAATAGCTGTTTAAATTGATTTTACTTCTATAAGTACTGAGATTTAAGGAAGACCCTTAAAAAGGGTGAAAACAAAATGATTTTAAACCTATTATTCTCTAGCAAGAACTACCATTAAAATCAAACTATAGCAAAATAGTGTGTGTTACATGTCTACTAAAAAGCAATTCAACAGCTTCGAGGAGATGCTGTCTGGTTCTGATGTACCCGTACTGGTAGATTTTTACGCTGAATGGTGCGGGCCTTGTCGAATGATGGCCACAATTTTAGAGCAAGTCAATGCTCAACTCCAAGGGCGGATAAGGGTTGTAAAAATTGACACTGAGAAATATCCCCAGTTAGCTAATGATTATCAAGTTTATGCTCTACCAACTTTGGTACTTTTCAAGCAGGGGAAACCAGTGGAACGAATTGAGGGGGTATTACAATCTTCAGATTTAATGCAACGTCTAGAATCTTTGATTTAACCCAAAAATTTAATTATTTTTAATATCGGGTCACAGGGTACAGAAAAATTGAACTCATCTGTTCCCTGTTTCCTACTTCTTATTTATTTTGTCTGCCTTCTTTAAAATTAAGCTGCTACGCAACATCAATCAGCACCAATCCGTCATCAGATCCAAAAGCAAGTCTGCTGAATTTCCGGATCAGGTTAAACCAGAGTGGGTGTTAACTTTTAGTGTTTAGTTTTTGAAATATATAGTAACAGCAATGAAGTGGTTATGATGCGTAGATTTTTAAGTGTTCTGTCCTTAGTAGCTTTAATTCAATACTTTCCAGTAAAAGCTGATGCCCAAGTGCAAACAGATTCCAAACAGCCATCAGAGCATCAAATTCAACAGTTAATTGCTGTCAACTGGATGACTAATTATTCAAATAACAATTTTCATCCAGAAAAAATTCTCAACCGAGCAGAATTAGCCTCAACGATGGTGAGAGTATTTCGACTGGATAAACGACAAGCAGCCAGCAAAGAAAATATTGTAGTTACAGATGTGCCTTCTTCTCACCCGGCATTTAATGATATTCAGCTAGTCTTGAAAACGGATATTATGAAAGGCTATCGAGGAAATTTATTTTTTCCCAATCAAAGGGTGACAAGAGCAGAAGCTTTAGCAATTTTTGCTCAAGCGTACGGGGTATTTCAATTTTCTGATGAAACTGTTCAGGAAATACTTACTCCATATCCCGATGCCGCATCTATTCCAACTTGGGCAAGAAAAGCGATCGCTACCGTCGCAACTGAAGGATTTCTGAATATAGATACCCAAGGCAATATTTCTCCTTTAAAACCTATGACACGTGGTGACATGGCTTATGTATTAAGTAAATATTTACACAGACAACAGCCACAATCCGAAACACCGGAAGCACCTCCTGCACCCAATAGTCTCATGGAAAAGTAGTGGTTAGTGAACCAATACGGTTCAGTTAAAGATTTCGAGTGAGATTTGGTGAGGTGTAGAGACGCGAAATTTCGCGTCTCTACATTGCTGTGTAAAAATCTCTTCCCTATCCCCTGTCCCCTATCTCCTGTCCCCTATCTTCAAAAATAGGAGTGGTTTAACATAATGAAATAATAACGATTATTTATTTTCACCTACTTCAAAATTGTTTTTCAGCCAAAGGAGCATGGGAAAATCAGAATATAAAATCTAGAGAGGAAAACGCTATAGTATGCATCTGAGCGAAATCACTCATCCCAACCAGTTGCATGGATTGTCGATCCGGCAGTTGCAACAAATTGCCCGCCAGATTCGGGATAAGCATCTACAAACAGTAGCAGCCACCGGAGGACACTTGGGGCCGGGATTGGGTGTTGTAGAGTTAACGCTAGGGCTTTACCAAACACTGGATTTAGACCGCGATAAAGTGATTTGGGATGTAGGACATCAGGCATATCCCCACAAACTTATTACAGGACGTTACAGCCGTTTCCATACGCTGCGGCAAAAGGATGGCATTGCTGGTTACCTTAAGCGTTGCGAAAATAAATTTGACCATTTCGGCGCAGGACACGCTTCAACCAGTATTTCCGCTGCCTTGGGCATGGCTTTAGCGCGAGATCAAAAAGGAGAAAAATTTAAAGTTGTAGCTATTATCGGTGATGGGGCATTGACTGGTGGTATGGCATTAGAAGCCATTAATCATGCCGGACATTTACCAAAAACTAACTTGTTAGTTGTCCTCAACGACAACGAGATGTCTATATCTCCCAATGTTGGAGCCATTCCCCGCTACTTAAACAAAATGCGTTTAAGTGGCCCGGTGCAGTTTCTTAAGGATAACTTTGAAGAACAATTTAAACAAATTCCTTTTGTGGGTGAGTCGCTTTCTCCCGAATTAGGACGCATCAAAGAAGGGATGAAGCGTTTAGCTGTTCCGAAAGTGGGGGCAGTTTTTGAAGAACTTGGCTTTACTTATATGGGGCCTGTAGATGGACATAATTTAGAAGAATTAATTGCTACCTTCCAACAGGCACACCAAATTCAAGGCCCAGTTTTAGTACACGTGGCAACAGTGAAGGGTAAAGGCTACGAAATTGCCGAAAAAGATCAAGTAGGCTATCATGCCCAATCTCCCTTTAATTTAACCACAGGAAAAGCTGTTCCCTCCAACAAACCCAAACCTCCTGCATACTCGAAAGTTTTTGCTCATACCTTAGTCAAACTCGCTGAACAAAATCCAAAAATTATCGGGATCACAGCAGCAATGGCTACAGGAACAGGCTTAGACAAACTGCAAGCCAAGTTACCAAATCAATATATTGATGTGGGGATTGCCGAACAACACGCTGTGACTCTCGCTGCCGGACTATCAACAGAAGGTATGCGTCCTGTTGTGGCGATCTACTCTACCTTCTTGCAACGCGCCTACGACCAAATTATTCACGATGTTTGTATCCAAAACTTACCTGTATTTTTCTGTATAGATCGAGCGGGAATTGTTGGTGCAGATGGCCCCACCCATCAGGGTATGTATGATATAGCTTACTTACGGTGCATTCCCAACATGATACTAATGGCACCAAAAGACGAAGCCGAGCTACAACGCATGATTGTCACGGGTATTGATTATACGAAAGGGCCGATCGCCATGCGCTTCCCCCGTGGTAATGGCTACGGTGTTCCTTTAATGGAAGAAGGCTGGGAACCTCTGGAAATTGGCAAAGGTGAAATTCTCCGCCACGGTGATGATGTGTTGATGGTCAGCTATGGCACAATGGTAAATCCAACTCTGCAAGCGGCAGAAGTTCTCAGCGAACATGGTATTCAAGCCACTGTAATTAATGCCCGTTTTGCCAAACCTCTAGATACTGAATTAATTTTCCCATTGGCTAAGAAAATCGGGCGTGTTGTCACCTTAGAAGAAGGCTGTGTTATGGGTGGTTTTGGTTCTGCGGTGGCAGAGGCGCTGTTAGATGCGGACATTATGGTTCCACTCAAGCGGATCGGTATACCAGACACTCTTGTGGAACACGCAGAACCTAATGAATCTAAAGCAGAATTAGGTTTAACTAGCCCACAAATAGCTCAGAGGGTATTGGAAGCTTTCTTTCAACAACAGTTATCTGTTGTAAGTTAAAACTCACAATTTAGTTACATTCAGTAGCGTGCGTTATGGACATTAGTCCTAACGCACCAAAAATCTGGGATGGTGCGTGAGATAAAACGCGAGAACTAGTAGAATTGCTAACGTTACTATCTAAAAAATTTAATTAAATTCTCTTCCATGAATTCCCTTACCAACCAAGTTTATCCGGTTATTTGGCATAACAACGCTGTTTCACTCATTGACCAAACCCGGATACCAAGTGAATATGCATTTGTAGAAATTAGCCGCAGTGAAGATATGGCAGTGGCAATTAAAACTATGATTGTTCGAGGTGCGCCGGCTATTGGTGTAGCAGCTGCCTATGGAATTTATCTGGGAGCAGTGGAAATTCACACAGACAACCGTGATGAGTTTTTAAACTACTTAGAGAAAGTAGCACAGATGCTACGTTCTACTCGCCCTACAGCAGTAAATTTGTTTTGGGCAATCTCGCGGATGATGAAGGTTGCCTATGAAACTATAGGTACTGTAGACGAAATCAAAACAGCTCTTTTTCAAACTGCTCAAACTATTAACGCCGAAGATTTACAAACTTGTCAGGCGATCGGTGATCATGGCTTAAAGGTATTACCTTCTCATCCAGATAAGCTAACTTTGCTTACCCACTGTAATGCTGGGGCGCTAGCAACTGCTGGTTATGGTACTGCTTTAGGTGTAGTGCGTTCTGCTTGGCGAGAGGGACGGTTGGCACGACTGTTTGCTGACGAAACTCGTCCCAGAATGCAAGGTGCAAAACTAACTGCTTGGGAATGTGTGCAAGAAGGTATCCCTGTTACGGTAATTACTGATAGCATGGCTGCCCATTGTATGAAGCAGGGTTTGATTCATGCAGTGGTAGTGGGTGCTGATAGAATTGCTGCTAACGGAGATACAGCTAACAAAATTGGTACGTATAGTTTAGCACTAGTATCTAAGGCTCATAATATTCCTTTCTTTGTAGCTGCACCCCTTTCGACAATAGATTTTTCTTTATCTGATGGCGGTCAAATCCCTATTGAGGAGCGCGATCCCGCAGAAATCTACCAAATTGGCGACACTATTGTGACACCATCTGGGGCAGAATTTTATAATCCAGCTTTTGATGTCACTCCGGCAGAATTAATTACAGGAATCATTACGGAGAAAGGCACATTTGCTCCTGGTGAATTAAAACACTTGCAGGAAAAGCAAGCGGTTTAGCACGATATTTTTGAATAGTAAGAGCATTACAAGGACTTGGCAAAATTTTTTAAGGAAAACCAAGCCTTATTTTTTGTGCTTAGTAAGTAGAAGCAGGAGACACATGACAGAAGGGAAAAAGCGATCGCATTTCAACAATCGAGCCTGGATTGGTATCGCTTTATCTTTCTATGCTTTTATCGCAATTGGGATCGCCGAGGGAGGTTTGGGTGTTCTAATCCCCTCAATCCAAGCAACATTTAACCTGACTTCTGCAACCATCACTTTACTTTTTATCAGTCAAGTTTCTGGCTACATATTTGCAGCATTGGCTAGCAGTCTTCTATGCAGTCGCATGGGATTAGCGCGAATGTTATTATTGGCAATTTTCATACCTGGCGGTGAAATTTTTTCATCGGGACTGCCCCTGCCTTCTATTTACCATCGGGAAGTATCGCTCCCTGAAGATAGGTTTCTTGCAAACTCTCAACATTCACGTTTGCTCCTTGAAGATTAGCGCTCCTCAAATCTGCTTCTCTCAAGTTCGCATCATGTAAATTTGCTCCGCTCAAATTTGCTTGATATAGTTTAGCCCTGCAAAGGTTTGCCCCTAGTAAGTTGCTTCCACTCAAGTTCGCTTGCTGCAAATCAGCTTCAGTTAAACTGGCATGACTGAGATTTGCTCCCTCTAAATTCACTTCTACTAAAGTAGCACTCAAAACAGCACTAGCTAAGTTTGCTCCCTGAAGACATGCTTGGCTTGCGTTCGCTCCACTTAAATTGGCAGCACTGAGATTAGCTCCACTCAAAGTCATGCCCACAAGATTGGCTTCACCCAGTTTGGCTCCTCCCAAGTTAGCTCCAATCAAATCAGCCTCACTCAGATTAACTTGCATGAGATTGGCACCGCTTAAGTTCGCTCCAATTAAATTTGTCTGACTTAAATCTGCTCCTCTTAAATTAGCACCACTGAGATTAGCACCAATTAATTTGCTACCCCTAAGATTAATTCCCTGTAAATCAACTTGATATAAGCTTGCTCCATTGAAGCTAAATCCAGGAAAATTCCGTTCTCCTGCGGCATATAGCTGTAATAGTTCATCTATATTCATTTTTACCTGCCTATTCATGAATGCTGCCATCAGGCATGATTGCTCCTCGCAGATTGCTGCCCCGTAGATTAGCGCGGGTTAAATTAGCTGTACTGAGATTGGCTTCCTGTAAATCTGCGCCATAAAGATTGGCTCCCTGCAAATTAGCACCTTGGAGATTAGACTGCATCAAGTTCACACCAGCTAGAATAGCGCCTTGCAAAATAGCACCTGACAAGTTTGCTTTCTGCAATACTGCACCACTCAAAACCGCTTCACTCAAGTTAGCTTCACTTAAGTTGGCTCTACTTAAATCTGCTCCATTGAGGTTAGCGACTATTAAAGTTGCACCCTTAAGGTTGGCTTGATCTAAATTAGCCGCCACCAAGAATGTACCACTTAAATTGGCTCCAGTGAGAATTGCCTTGGCGAGGTTAGCACGAATTAAATTCGCTCCACTTAATTTTTCCTGAGCTAGGTTAATTCCACTCAAATTTGTACTGCTGAAATCGCGATCGCCAGCAGCGTAACGTCCCAATAAATCATCCGCATCCATAACTTAATCATTCCCAATCTTGACAATAGATACGGCGCTGACAACTTGAGTTTTACTTGTGTGACTTTCTTCACAAGTTCCTCATGTTGTTTTTCTACAACTTTAGGTGGGACAAGTGAAAAAGGAACTTTATCTCACTTTTATTTTCATCCAATTGGTTGAACCACAAGCAGGATTCTTAAAATCTGTTTACGAGTGATTTTAGAAAATATTGAGACTGGCAGCAATCTATTATGGTTCTCACTCCAGACAAACATTCAAAAAAACCACCACCCCTAGAGTCAGTCGCAGTTCCAAAATTAAAGGGTAGGAAAAAGCTGACAATTTGGATTGCTGGTGTAGTGGCGATCGCTTGTGTTGGTTTGGCTACTGTTTATGTTATTACTCAAAAAGAAACACCTAAAGTAATACCAACTCCTACTCCAAGCCTAGCAGAACAAACAAAAGTCACTGCTCTAGGACGACTGGAGCCAAAAGGAGAGGTAATAAAATTATCGGTTGCCAATGCCCAGGATAGTCGTGTAGACAAATTGCTGGTGAATGAAGGTGACAAAGTTAAAGCCGGGCAAGTAATTGCCATTCTCCAAGGCATGGATAAAAAGCAGGCGGCATTAGCTGAGGCAAAACAATATCTGGCTGTGCAGCAAGCTAAACTTGCCCAACTCAAGGCAGGAGAGGCTAAAACAGCAGAAATAGCAGCACAAGAGGCAAACATTGCTCGCATAGAAGCTCAACTACGCACTCAAACAGCAGAGAAACAAGCAGCGATCGCTCGTGCTTTGGTAAGTGAACCCCAACTATTACTAGCAGACGAACCAACAGCAGCACTAGATAGTAAATCTGGTCGTGATGTAGTAGAAATTATGCAGCAGTTGGCACAAGAGCAAGCAAGCACAATTTTATTAGTTACTCACGATAACCGGATTCTAGACATTGCCGATCGCATTCTGCATATGGAAGATGGACGTTTAGCAACAGATACAGCACTGCGGGCTTAGGTTAGTGGAAATCACAACACAAAGGGAAAGGATTATTTACTTAATACTTATAAATATCTAATCTCTCTAAGTTCTTATTTTATTCTTATTAAATACTTATTTCTTTGTTGTATAAATCCCTCAGCTGATTAAGATAACTCGCTCATTTAGTGGCTACATACGAATTCATTATTTTTTCAGTATAGATATATGTAAAGTCAGATATTTGGCTAGTTTAAAAACTAAAATCATAAAATTCAAATATTAAGATATAGCAAGCCTAAATACTACATGAACAACATTTAGTAGCTAATTATTTTTTAACTATTAGCTACTAGTAGTTTTTCCCTAATTAATTAATCCCGTAACTATGCAAAAACTAGGATTATTAGGAATAATCAATTTAGGCTTGATACTCTTAATTCAATCTCTATCACTGGCAAAAAATCCCAACCCCTTGCTTGAGAAAACTTGGATTTTTCATGATTTTGATGGTAACGGTAATAGTGATGTAGGCTGGCAAAATAGAGAGTCAGGAGAATATGCAATTTGGTTAATGAATGAAACTTCTGTAGATAGTTTAGTGTTTTACGCAAGGTTTGCTGATCCTGATTCTTGGTTTCCTAGTGCTGCTGATTTAAATGGTGATGGTAAGACAGATATCTTTTGGCGAAATTTTAATACTGGTGAAAATGTTATTTGGATCATGAATGGTACTGATATTGTTAGTAAAACTAATGTCCAGCTTGTTCCTAATTATTGGTTTCCTTACATTGGTGATTTAAATAGTGATGGGAAGACAGATATCTTTTGGCGAAATTTCAATACTGGAGAAAATGCGATTTGGATCATGAATGGAACAGCTATTAATAATGCAACTTCAATTCAAGCTGTTTCTACTTCTTGGATAGCTGGTGTTTTTGATTTCAACGGTGATGGGAAGGTTGATATTTCCTGGCGCAATAGAAATACTGGCGAAAATGCAATTTGGTTAATGAATGGAACAAATATTAATAGTACCGCCTCTATCCAAGCTGTTCCTAGTTCTTGGTTCCCTTATATTGGTGATTTTAATAATGATGGTAAGACAGATATATTCTGGCGCAACTTAAATACTGGTGAAAATGCAATTTGGTTAATGAATGGAACTTCTATTAAGAATACAGCTTTTGTGCAAACCGTTCCAACTGATTGGTCGCTCGGTATAGGCAATTTCAATGGTGATGGTAAGACAGATATATTCTGGCGTAACTTAAATACTGGTGAAAATGCTATTTGGTTAATGGATGGAACTTCTATTCAAAATGCAGCTTTTGTACAAACAGTTCCAACCAATTGGCTAGCTTGGTTTTGAGTAGGAAAGAATCTTTTTAGCTTTTGATTGGAAAAGGGCGATCGCTCTTCCTTGATAGATAGCCAAAAATGAAGGTTAGAATTTATCGTAAATATAAATTAAGTGCCTTTATGACGGCTGATTTAAGATCACTGGATGCTTCTAATCATTTAGCAGTACTAGCACAGGCTGCAAATGCGTACAGAGGAGAACACAAGGAACGTCCTTCTCCTAGTGTACTGGTAGATGCATTACTACAAGCAGAAAAAGCTGCCAAGCAACAACGACTGACATATGCTTTTGAATCCTTACTTGGTCAATGGCGATTGTGCTTTGCTACTGGAACTCGTAAAGTTAAAAAGCGAGGAGGAATTATTTTGGGTAAGGGTTTTTATTGGCCCAAATTTACTCCAGCTTATATTGCTTTTAGTGCAGTAACACAACCTACAGAAGAAATTCCAGCTCCAGGGGAAATTAAAAATCAGATTAAATTAGCCCAAGTGTTGATAAAACTGACAGGCCCAGCTCAATATTTAGGTAAGAAAAATTTACTAGCGTTTGACTTTACTCACATCCAAGTCAGTTTATTTAACCGCGTTGTTTACAACGGACAAATTCGCGGCAAAGCCCAGACTGAGAATTTCTACAACCAATCTATAGCCAAACTGCCCTTTTTTGCTTTTTTTGCAGTGACAGAAGACTTAATTGCAGCTCGTGGGCGTGGAGGTGGGTTGGCACTTTGGATTCGAGAAAAATAATTATGTGCTGTCTGGGATGTATTTATCTGTCCTCTGTCTTGAAAGAGGGTTTAGGAGTTTAGGAGAAACAACCTCTTTCATCTTTGGCAGGTGAAACTTGTTTCATCGGGACTCTCTTCTTCAATCTCCTAATTCAAAAGCGCTATACTAAAGCACGCCACACTGCTAAATCAGCGTGTGGTTTTACATTTGTAAACTCAGGCTACACAAAAGTGCGATCGCAGATGTTTGAGCATGGGCAAATGGGGGCATACCTTGTGGTTGCTCTGGAGGGTTGTTGCGCTAACTTAGATGACAAGCACAATTTGAACTACTTTCAACTTAGAGGGAACAATTATGCATATGAAACCGGAAAAACCCAAGTTTTCACCAAAGCCGCAGCCGCAAGAAGCGGATTTTAGTAAACCTCAAAAGCCTAAACCGTGGAAACCACAAGAGGGAGAACCCCAAGCTTGTCAACATATCAAAATTATTGACTGCAATAAGCCAACCAGTCGAGTTTTTTATGAGTGCTATCACTGTCAGCAGGGATTATTAACAGAATGTGTTAAATTGCCCCCAGTTCAAGAGACTGACGTAGTTTGTCCTAACTGCGGTAGAACTGCAATCAAGCTACTCGCAAAAGAAGTTTTGTCAACAACAGCAATCCCCTCTCCTTGGAGGTAATTTCCAACAGCGATCGCAACTGTTTGTTTGGAGTAGAAAAGCGGTATGGCAAATTTTTCAATCAGAATCACTGACATCATGGAATAAGGACTGCCATGCTGTTGAATTGTGAGTTTCTAATTTATGAGTAGCTTTCGTCGTCTTCGGCTCGCTGCTGCCATTTCTGCCGTTGCTGCAATGGTGATTTTGTGCTGGTTTACAATCGCTCAAATACCCGTACAAGCCCAATCTAGACCAACAGCTGCCATTACACTAGATGGTCGCCGATTGTTTGAAGTTAATGAAGCAGGACAATTTAGTGCTGAAAATCGCGCCGCTGACGCCAACTTAATTTTAAGAGAAGCAGTCCGCTCTAGTAAACCTGTGAAGGTGGAGATTTTACAAACCAATCAATTACCCGTAATTTTGGTGAACAATCGTCACCTGCTGACAGTGACGCAACAAGACACCCCCACTGGCAGAACTACACAAGAACAAGCAAAACTTTGGGTACAACGGATTACTGAAGCTGTTCGGCAAGGACAAGAAGAACGAAGATTAAGTTATTTTTGGCGGGCAATATTACTAGCAGTTTTGTTTGTGTTGGGTGCGATCGCTCTCCATTTAGCTTTGGGATGGGTTTGGCGCTATTGGTTGCGGCGGTTGCTCCCTCAAGAAGCCAATCACCCCGACACAGGAGAACAACCTAAAGGAATTGAATTATTTCTGCAATTAACGCTCGTTATTGTACGTGCGCTTTTGTGGATCGGGACGGCAATATATATTACTAACTTATTTCCTTTGACAAGAGAGTGGAGCCAGCGTGCTGTCAGTATTCTCTGGATGAGCCTGACATCACCGATTATTTCCATCGGAGAAAGCTCTTATTCTGTCATCAATATTATTATTCTCATTGCCTTGTTTGTGGTAGTTCTGGCGATTGCTGGCGCAGTGACGAATTTAGTGCGATCGCGCGTACTGCGCATTACCAATATCAGCCGAGGTGTTCAAGAATCAATTGCAGTTGCGATTAACTACAGTCTGATTTTTATCGGTACAGTAGTGCTGCTACAAATTTGGGGTTTAGACATCACTTCACTAGCAATTGTAGCCAGTGTTTTGGGTGTGGCGATCGGTTTTGGCTTACAGGGAGTTGCGAAGGAGTTAGTTAGTGGTTTTGTAATTACTTTTGAGCGGGCGATTGAAGTTGGAGATTTTGTGGAAATTGGCAAATTTATAGGAACAGTGGAGCGATTAAATGCTCGCAGTACTTATATCCGCACTTTAGATGACATAGTAGTGATTGTGCCAAATTCTCGGTTGTTAGATACAGAAGTAGTGAATTGGAGTCATCGTGGCTCCACATCTCGTTTAGTGTTACCAGTACGCGTGGCTTATGGAGCAAGTATAAGTGTAGTACGCTCTGCCCTACTAGACGCTGCCCGTGAAACTTCAGATGTCTTAAAAAAACCAGCGCCCCTAGTTTGGTTTCACGGATATGGCGAAGATTTTTTAAATTTTCAGTTGTTAGTTTGGATTTCCAAACCCCGCAAGCAGTTTCAAATCAAGAGTGATTTATATTATAAGATTGATGAAAGTCTACGGCAGCACAATATTCATATTCCCTATCCTCAACGCTCTCTACATTTGCGCTCTGGTAGTTTACCCTTGGAACTTTCACCACATTTAGAAAATTCCTTGTCTCATCTTTCTGAAAGTTTGATTGCTTGGTTAAAAACCCAGTTACAAACACATAATTCTAATGGTTTTACTCATCAATCTTCTCAATCTCCAAAAATTCCAACAGATAAAAATACTTCAGATTAACTTTCTTTCGTATCACTCTAGGCTAGGAGTAGCGAATGGTATAAGGTCATCTGGGATGCAATGAATTGATCGGTAGCGAACACTGCATAATAATATAGTTATATTGCTCAGTCTTTATGAACGCTGGTCATAAGCATCATCCTTGTGCTCATCAGTAGCCTTATAGTCATGGTGAGACTTCCCAAGGTTGGAAACTAGTAAGTCCTAACACTGATTGGGAGCATTCTATGGAAACTTTGCTCATCTCGCTCCTACCTTATATCATCGGCAGTGCGATCGTGCCTTTGCAAATTATCATCGGTTTGTTGCTGCTGAAAAGCCCCAATCAGGGATTATTCAAGGCGATAGCTTATGTCGCTGGAATGACGATCACACGTCTTTTACAAGGATTGATTTTTGGTTTAGTTCTGTCCGGATCTTCGGCACTGACTGAGGAAAGTAGCGGTAAGAATTCGATCATCTCAACATTGCTCCTAGTACTTGGCATTCTCTTACTGATCACCGCCTATAAAAAATGGCGTAGAGAGGACGATCCGGATGATTCACCGCCTAAAGTGTTAACCATGATTGACAGCTTAACTCCGCTCAGGGCTTTTGGAATTGGACTTGGACTACCGTTGATTGCAGCGAAGTTGTGGGTTTTTACCCTTAGCGCCCTGGCTACGATCGCCTCAGCACAGTTGGATCAGCTATCTAGCACTATCCTATACTTACTCTTCATTTTGCTAGCTGAATCCTTGCTGCTGATCCCGATCTTGGCTCGTATCCTCATACCCGAACGCTCGAAATATTTACTCACCGAACTTTCAGCCTGGTTGACTAAAAATAGCCGTCCAATCACTATTGTTGTTTCCCTTGTTTTTGGTTTGTTTTTCTTACACTCCGGTATTAGTGGATTAGTTTCGTAGAAGATTTCATCACAAGCAACGCACTATCATGAATGAGAAGCAACAGATTGCACAGATTAATTTATTAGGACTTACGCAAAATTCCTCTTAAATCTTCTTTCCTCCGTGTCACGGACACTTGCTACAAAGGAGGAGCCAGTGTAGTGGACGGTGAGTGCAGCCGCTCAACGGGGTTCCACCGTTGAGCGGACTGCCGAAGGGGTTTCCCGGCATTCGGCAAACTTTTTTCAAGGAGAAGTAAAAAGATGAAGTGGCGGCGATCGCTAGCTTACATAATTATCTGTGTTATATCGTTATCTGGTGGCGATCGGCTTGAGTCAGTTGTTGTCGGTGAATGGCAGGGCAACTGCTACAAAGTCAACTGCCACTTAATTAGTATTGCTAACCTCGCTAAAGCGATCGCTGCCTTTGAACGCACATTGATTTCTGTTAATTCTCCCTGGTAGTACAAATCCTTTTAAGAGTCAATTTATCTCACGATTTTAGTGAACTGAGTCTGAAAACCAAGATCTACTGGCGTTTCTGCACAGCCTCACAGATGAAACCTTCATTAATAACCCAGCGTTTGCGCCATTGAGTCGTTTAGATAAGAGCAATTTCTGAAAAATATGGGAGTTGTTGACGTAAATTATTGAGGGCATCTAAAGTTTTGTTATATGCCGTAGTTTCTCCCCGATCGCCAAAATACAAAGCTGCCTTTTCTAAGTCTGCACTTGCAGCTTGATATTCTTCTTGTTTGTAGTGTGCTAATCCCCGGTTAAGATCTGCCTCTAAATTATTAGGTGTTAAATTGAGAGCAAGATTGCAATCAGCATCGCATTCTGATAATCTTCTAATTAAAGATAGGCAAGACATCGATTGCTATAAGCGGCAGCAACCTTTTTGTTTTGCTTAATCGCCAAAGAGAAATCTTCAATAGCTGCTTTGTAATTGCCGTGCAGCATCTTCTCTAAACCCAACTTAAAAACATCGTCTGTGATGATTTGAGAACTGGAGGCAGGCGAAGAATATGCAGACGAACAGAGAAACCAACAGGCGAGCACAAGGCAATAAAAAGATTGAGAATCAATTGAAACAAGCGATTCATAAGTCTACTTGCATGACTTGCACAACCAGAGTAGCAGGTAAGGCATATACCCTACCTAGCTATGTATAAATCAACCTAATTGTAGATTTACTTCCAGCCTTTTTCAGCTTGTTCGAGGACATATGCTGCTACATCTTCAATTTGCTCTGGTTTTAACCGAGCTTTGAAGGCAGGCATAGCATTTTTGCCATTAGTAACTTGAGCAATAATCGCTTCTGCTGAGTTCATTCCATACTTTTCCAAATCTTCCGTTTTCAGGCTTTTATTTGCTTGAACCAAGTTCTTACCACCCGCGTGACATGAAGCGCAATTGGCAGAAAAGACTTTAGCTCCGTTTCCAGCATCTGCTGCTAAAGCCGGATGATTGAAAGCAAAAGTGAAAATTGTTATGCCTAGTAGCAATACAGAAAAAATCTTTCTCATCTGGTGTTCTCTCTAGAAAAAAGCCATGTTCGCCGGAGTATTCTCCTTAATTCTCTTGTCTAGGGTATATATCGTCAAAAGACAAACTGTCAAACTTTGCTTTATTAGGGAGTTGACACTGTTGGTGAAAGTTTAATAAAGGTATATACAGCCAAAAAATAGTCAGGTAGTATAATTTACCTGACTAGCTCTAGTTATTTGTCATTAGTTGCTATTGTTCTCGAAATTTCTGTTGACGTCAAAAGACAACCTGTCAGACTTTAAAACTTAAAATCATCATGTGATCGCTATTTAAGTAAGCCTGAGGAAGTTCCCTTAGCAAAGTTTCTGTCCATCAATTCTGTATTTGAGTTCGTCCGTACAGCACGGAACATTCCAAATCGGCACAGCCCTGTACCAAACGCCAAACGCATCAGCAAAAATGTCGGCACCTCGCGCACAGACTTGATGAAACCAGACAGTCCAAAACGCAGGAATCCGCTCGGACGAGCCACCCCTTGCCAGATTGAATCTAACCAGGAAGGAAGTGTTTCTTGTGTCCAGTCTGCCGTAATTACTTCTCCCTCAACTAATTTCGTTGCTGCTAAAAGCTCAGAGAACCCCTCAATGCTAGAAAAAGCTGGATGAGACCACTGATCTAAAAGTTGTCGCATCACTGGTTTTTCCCAAAAATTTAGCGGCTTTTGGCGATCGTCCCTCTGATTCCAGTCCGCTACAACCAATATTCCACCGGGCTTTAGCACCCGCATTAGTTCTCTTGCAAAAACGGCTTTATCAGGCATATGGGGGCCAGCTTCGATTGACCAAACCACATCAAAACTGGCATCTGGAAACGACAATGCCATTGCATCATCGACTGCAAACTGGACGTTTAGCCCTTGGGGTGTTAGTTCCTGAGCCCGTTTCACCTGCTGTGGGCTGATGGTAATCCCTGTGACAGCAAACCCATAATCTCGTGCTAAAATCCGGCTGCTGCCGCCAATACCACAGCCAACATCTAAGACAGTAGTGTCGGCTGGTAATTTATCTAAACCACCCCATTTAACCATTTCATGGACAAAGTCAGATTTGGCAGCCAAAAAATCTTTCTTTCTTGGCGGCGAACCGTAGTGACCGAGGTGAATGTGTTCTCCCCAATAAAACTCTAAGATGCCGTCAAGCGTCCATTGGTCGTAGGAATTGGCAACTGTAGCTGAGGATTGATACTTGCGAGCAGTGATGAAATAAGCCGCAATGCCGATTAGCAAAACCAGAAGAGAAGCAATTACAAAATAAAGAGTTGACATTGTTGTGAAAGCTTTACTATGTAGCTAACAGTTGATAGATTTTGGTTTGTTTATAGGTGCTCCCGAATCAGACAAGCGATCGCAACGGAAATCTTCCTATATGTCGAACTTACGATATTTTGCACACCTTGAATCATTTCGGGTTTCTGTTGATCTTGGGGGAGAGCCGTTTGTTTGACAAAAGGATGAACAGCAGTGGGAATCTTCCCAGTTCGGTGAAGATAGAATTTCGGTATCATGATAACGAGTCAAAAATATAGTAAGTTAGTAATCTCTATGCGTAATTAGGAAAGCATTTGTTCGTTAGTGGAACAGGGATCTGTAAGTCATAGACGCTATCTCTTATCTATTTTGGCAAAACTCCCATCTATTTAGTTAATACAGTCAAACGTTGTTGCTGTGAATATCTTCAAACAATACTCTTACAAGCAATCGTCGCTGAGAGTGGCGGGGTAGCGCAGAGATCGGCAGCACCGACATCACGGTCGCTGGCTGCGGCGACCCCCTTGTTCTGATGGGTCGAGACATGTAAACTTGCAATAGCCACAGACAGTACACCAGTGATCTTGAACCAGTTGATGCTGTCCTTCTGCCTCGGAACCAATTAGATTTCCGTAGAACAGAGGCTGGTAAGCGAGTGCAGCGTTTCGTTGAAGCCAATCCACGAGCGGCCTTGTAGAGGTCGGCAAGGGGATTACCGCTTCTATTTAACTCGAAGGAGCCAACATCATGCGTTTTCGTACCCACCAGGCAGTAACGGTACTTCTGGCCTTTCACCTGCTCGGCTCACTGCTCGTAACGGCAGTGACCCCCAGCGCAGACGCACAAAAGTCGAAGCAGCCCGACGACCCTATGCCTGTCTCGGTCGCGAAGAACGGGTTCACACCCGAACAGGTCAAGGACTTCATCTCCCGGTACAGCTACGACGAGGGGTTGAAGGGTGGGGATGTATCATTGTGGTCATTCCTGAACTTGAACCAAGTCCAGCGGACAGCAACGATCGCCCGATCCGGTGAGGTCGTGTTGCTGGAGAAGGCATTGAACCCGAAGCTGGGCAAGTTCAAAATCAACGGCAAGCACGGAGAGTTGACTCTCGCCGAGTACCTGGTTCATCCGAAGTCGCGGGCGCAAGGCTTCATCGTCATCCACCAAGGGAAGATCGTCTTCGAGGAATACCCCGGCATGAGGGAATACGACTCGCACGTGTGGATGTCGAACGCCAAGACGGCAGCCTCGCTGGTGATCGCCCTACTGGAAGCCGACGGCAAGATCGACGTGACCAAGCCGATGGAAACCTACCTTCCCGGCTTCAAGGGGAGCGAATGGGCCGGTACGAAAGTAATCGACATCCTGGACATGGCCAGCGGTATGGACATCGTGGAAACGCACGAGAACCGAATGAACAAGCGGTCGGCCATCGCTCGATTCAACTTGGCCACGGTCGGCGAAAAGAACCTCGACGGGATCATCGAGACGCAGACCGATGTCGTGCGCTCGGTGAGGCGGAAAAGGAAGGCGGGCGAGGCATTCGAATACTCTTCGTTGAACACCATGATGCTGGTCTACCTAGCCGAGGCGGTCTCCGGCAAACAATGGGCTGACCTGTTCCGCGAACGAGTGTGGAGCAAGTTGACCGCCGAAGGAGACGCGTTCATTGGGCTGAGTCCAGATGGCTTCGCCCAGGGATACGGCCTGCTAAACTCCAGACTTCGCGACCTGGCTCGCTATGGACTGCTGCACACGCCGAGCTGGAACAAGGCAGCTCGCGAGAAAGTGCTGCCTGAGGGGTACATCAGGCGACTCCAGACCGAAGGACGAAAGGGCATCTTCCTGAAAGGCGAGATCGGCAACCGATTGATGAAGAGTTACTTCCCCGCCAGCCCGCCGGTGGCGAACAGCCGACAATGGGACGGAGTGTTTGCCGACGGCGACCTGTACAAGGGCGGTGTGTACGGGCAGGGCATCTACGTCTCGCCCGACAAAGACCTGGTGATCTGCTGGTTCTCCACCAACTTATCCTCCGACCTGACCCAGTACGCCCGGACAATTGCTCTTTCGTACCCAGCCTCCGTGAAGTGAGAGGGCGGCGTCGCCCCGCTAAGAACCGTAACCCCTCCCGCGTCACGGAACCGCACGGCTGTGCCGGGTGTGGAGCGTGGTGTGGGTACTGCCGACGGCTTGAACGAAAAAGGCTTAGGGATGCACATGCTTTACCTGACAGTAACCGATTTTGGTTCGCGCGATCGCACTAGGGCGGGTGTCCAAGCAGGACTCTGGGGACAGTATCTTTTAGATAACGTCGCTACCGTCAAAGAAGCGCTTGCACCCATGAAACAGATTCAGCCGATCATGGTCAGTCTTGATGGGATGAAGTCAACCGTGCATCTGGCGATCGAGGATGCGAGTGGAGACTCGGCGATTATTGAATACGTTAACGGGAAACTTATGGTTTACCACGGACGCGAGTACCTCGTCATGACCAACGACGGCCATTTGACCAACGTTAGCGCTTTTGAAAAAGTGGAATTTAAATTTCGCTAGCGCCACTCGCCATACTCCCCTACCGGGTTATGGAAACTTGAATTGTATAATCGGTTGCAGCAGTTAAGCGATCGCTAAACCAGGAGGATTTCAAGCCCACTTCGTAAGTCCAGGAAGTTTCTTCTTGGAAGCAAAATATCTCTGTGCTAAATTGTTTGCCTTTGCAGCAATGGTGTTAAATGACGAGTTGTCAAACTTGAACTCAATTCAAGACTGAGAAAATCTCACCAAATCTCTGCTCAAAACCAGAAAATCAAGAGAACAAATTTTATGCAAATAGCAGATGTTACCTTTAAAACAACCTCTTAGAGAAATCATCGAATATGATTAACGTTGATTCATCCCTGTTCTGCGCTCAGTTAACAAATACCCAATCACTCCTGGCACCGCAATAGCTGTAATCAAAATTGTGGATGAGGTGCTGAGACGACTGGAAAATGACCGTGCTTCTTCAAGTCCAGCGACAATGTATTCGCCTGTGACATTAACCGCAAAAATTCCGACGGTCAGCGCGCTTAGTCTGGAGAGAAAAATTCTGAGGGGAGGAACATGAGGATTATGTATTTTTCGACCCAAGATCATTCCAGCAATTAAGCCTGCTAGAATATGCATCCCCACTATGATCAAGCGAACTCGAAAACCAAGGGTTGTTTGGGCATCTGCCAAGGATTCTGATAGAACTGCACTGGTACCAATCGTGATCCCAGCGATCGCTCCTAACGCAGTCCACCAGATTGCCGGTTTAGTCAGTTGAGTACAGGCAATGACAAGACAAGCTGTGACAAAACTACAGATAATCGCAGCCTGCACGAGAGGTACGCTTCTAATCACTATCAACGATATAGCTCCTCCCGCCACACTGCCGAACACTATCAGCAGCCTGTCTAAGGAACTTGCATTTTGCTCAAAGTTTTGCATGGGTGATGTCAGCGACTGTTGCAGAGATTGAGCAAAGATCTAAGTTCACTCGATCCCTCTAGATTAATTGAGATTGGCGATCGCCACCCATTCAAAGAGAGCGGTGGCGTAGCCTCTGCAAAGCAGAATCGCCAAGATAAACCTCCCCTTAGGTGCTTGTCAGCCCCGCTTCTAACTTCTCCATCACCTGATCGATGGTGAAACTCGCTGCCTTTTGGCGGGGTGGGTAGTCCTTAAATGTCTCTAAGAACTGGGCGACGTATGCTTGTGCTGGAACCGCTAAGAAGGCATGATCCAAGAGCCAGTCATAGTAGGTGTTGGAAGTAATATCAGCACGCTCATACGGATCGGTTAACAAATTAAACATTTTCGGGCAGCGCAGCAGCACAAACGGTTCTGCCCAAATTTGGAGTGTACCCGTTACCCGTTGTTCTGCAAAGACGAGTTTCCAGTTGTCGTACCGCAGCCCGGTGAGGTCGCCATCATCTGAGAAATAGAAGAACTCCACGCGCGGACTCTTATCGGTTTTACCTGTCCAGTAGTCCAGCATATTATAGCCATCGAGGTGAATTTTGAAAGTCTTTTTGCCCGCTTGATGTCCGTTCAGGAGCTTTTGTTTAATATCGGCTTCTCCAGCTGCCGCCAGTAGCGTTGGCAACCAGTCAAGGTGACTGACGATACCGTTGCAGACAGAACCTGCCTCAATCTTGCCAGGCCAGCGCACCATTGCCGGAACACGGTATGCCCCTTCCCAGTTGGAGTTTTTCTCATTGCGGAAGGGGGTCATGCCTGCATCGGGCCAGGTATTTATGTGGGGGCCATTGTCGGTGCTGTACATGACAATCGTATCTTCGGCAATGCCCAGTTCGTCCAGTTGATCCAGCAGTGCGCCGACGATCTTGTCATGGTCAATCATGGTATCGTGGTACTCCGACTGCCACCGCCCTGCCTGCCCTTTGCTCTCTGGTTTGCAGTGGGTGCGAAAGTGCATATGGGTGGTGTTGAACCAGAGAAAAAATGGCTCATTGGCGTTCTTGGCATCGTTAATAAAGCGTTTGGTTTCAACCAACACTTCATCGTCGATCGTTTCCATGCGTTTTTTGGTTAGCGCTCCTGTGTCTTCAATGCGCTGCCCACCTTTGCCATCCGCCCAGCAGTGCAGCACTCCGCGAGGGCCAAACCGCTTCTTAAACTCAGGGAATTCCTCTGGTTTGGGATAGTCAGGATGCTCTGGTTCTTCCTCGGCGTTGAGGTGATAGAGGTTGCCGAAGAATTCATCAAACCCGTGCATCGTCGGCAAATGTTCATCGCGATCGCCAAAGTGGTTTTTGCCGAACTGCCCCGTGCGATAACCTAACGGCTTCAACAGTTCAGCAATGCTCGGATCTTCAGCCCTAAAGCCAAGGGTCGCACCAGGTACACCAACTTTGCTCAAGCCTGTGCGGAATACACTTTGTCCGGTAATAAATGCAGCTCGACCTGCCGTACAGCTTTGCTCACCGTAGTAATGAATAAATCGCATTCCTTCTTTGGCAACGCGGTCAATATTAGGAGTGTGATAGCCCATGAGTCCGTCACTGTAGCAGCTGAGGTTACTGATGCCGATATCGTCTCCCCAAATAATCAAGATATTTGGTTTTTTATCTGCCATGACAATCTCCTTTTATAGTATTTACTTGTTCATCGGAGGGCGGAAGACCGTATTCCAATCTTTTTGATGCAGGAGAACTCTTACCCTGCAACATTTAATGCTTCAGTCTGTTTTTGGATGATGAAAAATAGTCTTCCAATCGTTCTTGATGCTCACAATTGTCCAGCCGTAAGTCTTAGCAGCTTCTAAGGATGCATTATTCTTCTCGTCGTAAGCAAACTCGCGATCGGCATCATCGTGATGAACTAGTAACTGAAACGAAGCCCCCGATTGCCCCTGCGAATACCGCAGCATCTGGATATCGCCGCCCGAAAAGACATTACCAGCAGCAAACACTGGGCGTTTACCGATACGTGTGGCGATATTCGTTGGTTTAACTGCGCGATCGTTATACGAAGCAATCTCACTTCCTCGCCAGATGATTGGTACACCATTTTGCTCGATGTACTCTAATTTGAATGAACTACCAATAACTTGCGGCAAAGGAATACTGTATATTTGTGGTGCAACGATACGGATAAATTCGATAGTGCCGCCTGAACAAATCCAAGTGACAAACTGATTCGCACGCAGATACTCCAGCAACTCAACCATTGGCCGAAAAGCAATCTGAGTAATTGGCATACCCAACCTGGGATGCGTCGCCACTTCAAAAAACTTACGTGCCTCCTGCTCAAATTGCTCTTGACTCATATTCGCATGCGTTTTCGCCAGTACTTCCAACGCTGCTTCATGACCCGCCGCCTCAAGAAAGTAGGGAATATCCCGTTCTAATGCCGCTTTAAAGGGCTGCTCCTTCAGTGATGGATCTTCTGCTGCCAGTGCCTCAAGCCGAGTCAGGGCAAAGTATAGCTCGACTATCGGTTTTTCGGGCCAGAGCGTGCCGTCGTTGTCAAAAGTAGCGATACGGTCTACTGGGGGTAAGAAATCTGGACTATCTTCTGTTGTCACACGGCTGACAAAGTCGAGAATAGACTGTTTGACAGCACCCTGATTCCAGGATGAAAGAGGATCGGCAAAAAGAGGTTTGGGTAATCCGCTCATGAAATGTCCCCTGTTCTAAACATTGTTTTTGAAGGTGACGGCACTAACGGCTATCTGCGGTGATACCGTGCTTTCTTCCATGCTTGTGCAGACATAACGCAACGGAAACCCGTATGAGATGTTCCTGTATCTGGAGGAGTGCCACGGCGCGCACTAGGTCGGTAACTATCACAGTACGCAGGACTGCAAAGGAACGAACCACCCTTAACCACACGTTTTGGTGTGTAAGGGTCGCACGGATCAAAACTTTTGTTGGGGCCTGTTGGGTTGGGACAACAACTGCGAACAGACTGATGGGCATCAGCCCGATACCAATCGCTACACCACTGCCAAACGTTGCCAGCCATGTCGTAAAGTCCGTAATCATTGGGTGCGAAGGAACCAACAGGAGATGTACCAGCGAAACCATCTTCGGCAGTGTCTTTGACAGGAAATGTTCCTTGCCAGGTGTTTGCCATATGCTTGCCATCAGGGCAGAACTCATCTCCCCAAATAAATCGCTTACCCTCTAAACCACCTCGTGCAGCACGTTCCCACTCGGCTTCTGTAGGCAACCGCTTGCCTGCCCACTCGGCATAGGCTACAGCATCCTCCCACGAGACTTGTACCACAGGATGATTTTCTCTACCGTCGATGGTGCTACCAGGTCCTTCAGGCTGATACCAACATGCACCTGGTGTCCACCGCCACCAAGCGGACAGATCGTGGAGCGGTACCGGACGGGGTGTAGGAGTGAAGACGAGGGAACCAGGTACCAGCATACTGTCATCAGGTTTGGGCGTGCCAGGCGGGACTTGCTTTTTAATTTCTTCCCAATCCGGTGCGCGTTCTGCTGTGGTAACATAATCGGTTGCTTCAACAAAGCAGCGGAACTGTGCATTGGTAATATCGTATCTATCTATCCAGAATCCATCTACGCGCACACGACGAGCTGGTCGCTCGTTAGGAAAGCTCATCTGGTCGTCGGTACCCATAGTGAACTTGCCTGGTGGAACCCAAACCATACCTGGGGGTGCTTCTATCTTGTTGGTTATTGGGGCTTTGTCGTTTTCGTCCGTGGTAGTTCCAAGATTGTTAGGTTTTATCTTAATTGTTTTATGTGCGGTGTATTTAGTGTTTTTGACTGACATAGTTTGGTCATTAACTAGCTTATTAGAAGTATGTAAACTTCTTGAAAATACTATTGTTAACTGGCTTAATCTCTAAAATATTTCCCTAAACTTCACCTCTATTTTGTAGTAGAACAGAGGTGAGTCAAGATTTAAAAGTTCACACTTACAATTAAGAATATTGTTATGAACAATAGACTCAACAAATAGAGTAGTACGAAAAAATAAGAAACTTGTAGGGTAATATTAAACTTAATAAAATAAATGTCCTTACACTTGTGTCAAATTTAAAGAATCTCTGGTCAATCAATGACAGTTCTGAACTAATTGACACTTTATTATGATTTTTGTAGCTCAAAACCTTACTGACAATAATTTTAGTGCAGTATAATTTGCAAAAATCAATCGAATTATTATATTAGTTTTTTCTTATAAAATTCTTATTTTTGAGAGCTAAATCTTAAAATGATAGACAATAAATATATTAATTATTATTCAAAGCTGATAATAAATATTGACCTATAGCGGTTTTCAATAGCATTGTCTGTAACTTCCTTAATTCGATATCTACAAGCGTTGATTTCAATACAGGTGAAAGTTCCCTGCTCCCAATACTGATTGCTACTAGTTCTGCCACCACAGACACCAAAATATTCACAACTTTGACGACACAGTTCTACTCCAGTTGCCATATCACGATAGATTTTCTAAGACTTGTCAGTATAGCAAACTAATTCAAAAGAGTCGTGGAGAACATCGCCAAGAAGAACCCAAATTTGTTCAAATTAGAAAAGTTTTTGCTACCGTTTGGGAATAGGTTGTCCCAAGCTTTGCTTAATTGTAGGTAGCTTCTTTAATTCTTCTATCGTTTTTGAACCTAAGCGCCAATTTTGACTAATACCATTATTAAAGAGGAGTTGGACTTTAAGATTTTTGTTAGGAAGACGAGCGATCGCATCTTTGACAGGAGTCAAATCAAAGCGACTTCTGCCAAAGCTACACTGAACAGGAGTGGCTGCGGGTTCCAACGTCCGTCAATCGCCTGCGGTTTGAGTGCGTA
>NZ_JAYKTT020000012.1:0-244895 GCF_038404745.2 Chlorogloeopsis sp. ULAP02
AGATTGGCATTGCGATCTACAAAAAATTCTACATCATCCACAAATCCCATCAAAGCACTCTTAAATTTTGCATATAAATAGTCATTGCTTTCGGTGATAATTTTTGTTCGTGGTAAGGACTTCAGTCCTAGTTTGAGAACTAAAGTCTTCACTACGAGCAAACATTTTTTATTCAATTTGATTAACCGGACATGATATAAATCCCTTGAATTTAATTCTGGAGATGTTCTCTTTAAAAATAACAATGACTGGTTTTTTCTAGAAGGAAAGACCAGTATATTGTTTTAATTTATCTGTGCTCCGATAGGAAGTACAAAATCCCATCGGAGCGCTTGGTACAAGGACAGTATTGGGTTTGTAATCCCCATTCCAAACCCCTGTTCACTGTTCCCTTTTGATTTACATGGCTATATTAACTACAGTCCAGTAAAGAACTAGTACGAGCAAAACACTTATCCACACAACAGCTTTGTTTTGAAATAAATTTGTGAGACGGTTCATAGGCGTGTTTTTAGAATCGATTTTGAATGAGTAGATTCAGTACAAGGGATTAAGGAATAGGACGTTAATCTATCGCCCTATACCTCACCTTCTTCTTTAGAATTAAGCAAAGGCTACCCCTATTCCCGATTAGTTATCAAAGTCTCTTACCCTAGCAGCAGTAATTGCGGCGGCGTTAACCATTTTTATTGGCTTGTCAATTGCCTCGCAAGTGCTAGTTATCTATATTCTAACGATTTCACCTGTATTTTGCAGGATAAAAACACTTATTTTCGCAATCTAATTACAAAAATAGTAAAGATGATTTTTTGGCTATCAGCATTAAGTGACAATATGATCAAAGTACCATCAATTCAATTTAAGAGTGAATTCTGAGATTAAGTTTCAGATTATTATTTCTTCTAACTTTGTTATTTATGTATATAATTTCAGTGAAGTTACATTTTTATATCTCATGTACTCCAGACTATTTATATTTATCATAAATATATTTGATGAATTAAGTTGTCATCTCCCATAAGATATAAACAATATGAACGTACAGAAGATTTTAAGTTAATTAAAATAACTTTTTCCTCCTGGGAGAATATGATTTCCTCACCTTGGGTAGACAAATTTTTTCTTGGAGAAACTATAAAGTTTGTATTATTCCCAATTCGAGAAAGTGTGCTAATCAAGCTCTCAGATTAAGTGAGTCGCTTAAAAACACTTTTTCGAGAAAAATAAACTCATTTTAATTCTCATCTTAACTTTCAGGAGTCTTTTATGCGAATTGCTCAGATTGCCCCGCTTTGGGAGAGAGTTCCACCTCCAGGCTATGGCGGTACAGAACTAGTAGTGGGGTTGCTAACCGATGAACTAGTCCGACGTGGACATGAAGTCAGGCTATTTGCATCAGGAGACTCTATTACATTAGCCAAGCTTGAATCAGTTCATCCCCGTGCATTAAGACTAGACTCTACAGTAAAAGAGTACGGCATTTATGAAATGTTGCAACTAGCTTGGGTATTTGAACGGGCAGAAGAGTTTGATGTGATTCACTCACACATGGGTTGTAGTGCTCTACCTTATACAAAATTAGTAAATACACCCACAATTACTACGTTGCATGGTATCTTTACACCTGACAACGAAAAGATGTTTCAACATGCAAAATCTCAACCCTACGTAAGTATTTCTAATGCACAGCGCGAACCAAGATTAGGGTTGAACTATGCAGCAACTGTATATAATGGCATTGATGTCAGCAGCCATAAATTTCATCCCCAACCAGAACAAGAGCCTTACCTAGCATTTTTAGGTCGAATTTCACCAGAGAAGGGAACGCACATAGCCATACAAATAGCTAAACAAGCTGGTTGGCGATTAAAAATGGCGGGTAAGGTGGATGTTGTTGATGTGGAGTATTTTGAGCGGGAGATTAAGCCTTTCATTGATGGCGAGCAAATTCAGTACTTGGGCGAAGCAAATCATGTTCAGAAAAACGCCCTGATGGGAGGTGCAGTAGCAACTCTATTTACTATCACCTGGCGAGAACCGTTTGGATTAGTGATGGTAGAGTCAATGGCAGCAGGAACACCAGTTATCGCCATGAATTTTGGCTCTGTTCCAGAAGTAATTGCCCACGGTAAAACTGGCTTTATTTGTAACAGCATTGAAGAATGTGTCAGTGCTGTGAGCAAAGTAACTGAGTTAGATCGTCATGTCTGCCGAGAGCACGTTGAGAACAATTTCAGCGTACAAAAAATGGTAGATGGCTATGAAGCTGTCTATCGACAAATTGTGGCAGAACGGTTAGCTCAAAATGGCAAAGTCACCATATTTGATGACTTTAAGAACAAGCAGCAACTAAACGAACATATTCGTTTACCAAAGTTGCGTTCAAAAATGTAATTAACTCATTCGTAATTCGTAATTACTGCATTACGAATTACAAATAGATTAATTTACGCCGCCCCTGTTGGTTCGACATAGCCTTGCAAATTCTCTGGTTCAAATTGACGTAGAATTCGGGTTGCCTGACGAGTTAATTCTTCAGTACCTTTAACAACAATCAGATATTTGCCCTCATTCAAGCGGTTGCGGTAAGGCAGCGCATCCCCACTACCAACAGTCAAGCCGACTTCTCCACCGACTAAGTATGCACCCAAAGCACCAGCAGCGGCTCCTAAAATTCCACCGAAAATATGATTGCCAAAGCTGCCAATAGGAAATATTTCGATGCCTGTTAAAACGTTAAAGGCATAACCTGCTATAAAACCGAAAGGAATCAGCCAGATTGAAAGGCGCTTTGCTCCTTTTTTTGCTTGTAAATTGGGGTTTATTAGCCCATACTCATCAGCGCTTTTGTAACCTTGACCTAAAATATCCACTTGGTTTGTAGGTAAACCTTCTTTTTCTAAAGCAGAGTAGGCTTCCTCGGCTCTAATTCTATCTGGTAAAACTGCAACAAGATAATTCATGATGTTATGCCAAAGTAATGATATCTTCCCACTCATTTAAAACAGAAGTTGGCTTTTGCGATCGCTCAATCTACAAGCCACTTTTTTAATCAAACGATAAGAATCAGTAATGGTTGAAAACTTCAACCTAGAGAGAGAACTTTGGCATAGAGATAAAAATAATCACCTGAGTAGGTTTGGGCTACGATAATAACGACTACAATAAAGATGAGATACCTGAGGTGGAGTTCTGGCAGTGGGCTTATTTGATGATTTGAGTCGATTTCTAGAAAATCGTTTAGAAGAATTCTTGCGAAGTAACCCACATTTGGAGCTAGAAGCGTTGTTAGAACAACTACGCGAGCAAGAAGAAGACACTTTAAAGCTGATTGCAGATTTGCAATTGCAAGAGAAGCGATCGCAAGAAGAAATTCTCTCCACTGCTCAAGAAATCCAAAAGTGGCACATCCGCGTCCAAAAAGCCAAAGCGAATAATAGACAAGATTTAGCGGCGGCGGCAGGTGAGCGAGAAGCCACACTGTTACGCCAAGGCAATCAGCTTTGGGGACATATGCAAGGATTGAAGGAACGCATCAGCCAAGCACAAGATTTACTGCGAAAAATTCAACAACGGCGACAGGAAGTACAAGCAAAAGCCGCCGAAGCCCAGACAGCGCGTGCCAAAGCTCAAGCCCAGCAACGCTTAGAAACTTCTGGTTGGTGGAATCAACCCCAAACTGATTACAGTGGCTACGATCCCCTAGAGGAGAAATTCCGGCGTTGGGAAACAGAGGCTGAGTTGGAACAGATGAAGCGGAATATGGGAAAGTAGGGATGAGAAGACAGGAGGCAGAGGGCGTAAACTTTTTGTCTCTATTTTATAGGTTTTCTGTGGAAAGTCATATCTTGCACCTGCACCCTATAAGGGTGAAGCTAGACAACCAAAGCCTGCTTACATAGGCTAAAAATAAGGTATCAGCTAACTACCTGTTTTACTAGATTTGGGGCTGCTTGAATTGGTAACTAGTCCGAAGCGATCACACAGCTATTTTATGCAGTTAAACTTCTCCAAGAGCTACAACCAGTTGTAGGATGTGTTGTCGCGTAGCGCAACGCATCATCCTAGTATAGTTGTAAATTACAAGGGCGGGTTTTGTTTCAATCTCTAGCTCAAACCGAAAGGATATCTGCTAAACTCGCTCCGACAAAAAATTGTGGTTCAAATAAATGAAATTTACTGTAAGTTCTAACCAGCAAAAAGGTTGATCGCTTTCTCATTTCAGTAAATTGCGCATTTATAAAAGCGATCGCACTCCTAAATCAGCCAACACAAAAACACAGATCCCCGACTTTTATAAGTCATCCCGCCTAGAACTTAAGTTCTGGGCTGATAGCATAAGCCACTCAAGTGGACTGAAATTTTTGTTGAGTCTACTTCAGTAGACTTTAACTATTAGTCAGAGAATTTATTCTCTGGCGCTATAGCAACGAAGCGAGAGATTAAAAGATGTGGGTAATGACAAGCTTTTATAAAAGTCGGGATCTTACAGAAGATTACTCCCTTGGCAATGAATTGTACCAGCGATCGCCTGCCAACAACAGTTTATCTGCTTCTGGTGGCCCCCAGGTATTCGGCTCGTACTCGTAAACGGGTGTGACGTTATCGAGAATTGGCTGAACTATTCGCCATTCCTCTTCTACGGTATCCTCTCGTACAAACAAAGTCGGATCGCCCCGCATCGCATCGCCCAATAAACGTTCATAAGGTTCCATCTCGTCGCCACCTCCATAAAACGCCAACAGTTCCACCGCAGATCCGATCATGGCTTCTCCTGGGATTTTAGTGCGAGCGCCCAATCCCACGATTACCTCCGGATCTAATAGAAAACGAACATAATTGGTGTTTTCTTTTCCTCCCTCCTTAAACACATCTAGAGGTGGACACTTGAGCTTAACCATCACCTCAGTAGTCTTGACAGGCAATTTTTTTCCAGCTCTAATATAAATGGGAATTCCTGACCATTGCCAGGTATCGATAAATAGACGAACGGCAGCAAAGGTTTCTACCTGGGAATCAGCAGCTACACCCTCCTCATGGCGATAACCCTGAAACTGTCCGCGAATTATGTCATTGGGTTCGAGCGATCGCACTGCTTTAAGAATCCGCACTTTTTCATCTCGGATGGCATCGGTTGCGGTACTGGCGGGAGCATCCATGCAAACTGAAGCTAGCACTTGCAGCATATGGTTTTGTACCACATCTCGAATTGCGCCTGTTTCATCATAGAACTTTCCCCTTCCTTGAATGCCAAAGTTCTCTGCCATGACAATTTGCACGCTTTCGATGTAGTTGCGATTCCAAATAGGTTCTAGAAAGGAGTTGGCAAATCGAAAATAGAGCAAGTTCAGCAGTGGTTCTTTACCTAGATAGTGATCGATCCGGTAGATCGATGATTCGGGAAAAACCGATCCGAGAATTTGATTTAACTCGCGTGCTGATTCCAAATCCCTTCCGAATGGTTTTTCAATAACCACGCGGGCATTTTTAGCACAGCCTGACTTACCTAATCCTTCTACTACTTGTGCAAACAGGCTGGGCGGAATTGCTAGGTAGTAGAGTGGACAAGTGGCATTACCAAGGGCTTGACGTAATTTTTCGTAAGTTTCTGGTTTGTTGTAGTCACCAGAAACGTACTGGAGCAGTGAAGAAAGTTTCTCAAATGCTGCTTGATTTACACCACTATGATGTTCTAGGCTATCACGCGCTCGTTCTCTCAGTTGATCTGTCGTCCAAGCTCGCCCGGCAACCCCAATCACCGGGGCATTAAGATTACCCCGCCGTACCATTGCCTGAAGACTGGGAAAAATTTTCTTGTAGGCAAGATCGCCTGTCGCCCCAAAAAATACAAGTGCGTCTGAATGAAGAGTTGTCATCACGAGCCTCTTGAGAGATGTAGTTTGAGCAAGCAGTCAAAGAGTGCTGTGTTTAACACGATAATCGGGACAGATTTGCTGATCGCCATGATCGCGATCGATGCCATCATACCTAATAACTGTAACAGTGAGTGCGATCGCGCTACATATTCTATGCATCTACTGACAAATCATTGTGATGGATGCCTTGATACAATTCAGACGCACCATAGTGATTTTCAATCCAAAATCTAAAATTTTATGACATTCCCAGTTTATTTTTATTTGGGGTCTTTGCGGATACATCCGCATATTTTCTTTGAATCTTTGGCTTATACTATAGCGTTACGTTTAATATTACGTAATGTCCGTAATGATTCTATTACACCAGCGCAACGGACTTCTATTATTGTTATTGGAATGTTCGGTGCTCTTGTTGGTGCGAAAGTACTAGTTTTACTACAATATATTGATTTATTGTGGAAAAATTCCCAGCTTTTTTTATTACTATCTCTACAAGGAAAAACCATAGTAGGGGCGCTCTTAGGCGCAGTAATTGGTGTAGAAATTACTAAAAAAATTATTGGTATTAATCGCTCTACAGATGATGTATTTGTTTATCCACTCATTATAGGAACAGCAATTGGACGCATTGGTTGTTTTCTTACCGGATTGAGCGATCGCACTTACGGAATAGCAACCACATTACCTTGGGGTGTGGATTTTGGTGATGGCATTCTTCGCCATCCTACACAGTTGTATGAAATTATATTTTTAATCATCTTATTAATATTTATACGTCTTCGTAGTAACTACCAATACAAGGAAGATGATTTATTTAAATTTTATTTAGTTTTATATTTAATCTTTAGATTTTTGATAGATTTTATAAAACCAGATTTTCGTATTTTTTTGGGGATGAGTGCAATTCAAATTGCCTGTCTATGCGCTATCGTGTATTATTGGCGCACTATTCCTCAGATGTTACGATTAAAAGCATAAAGCATGGGACATAGTATATTTTTAGACTTTTTATCTAGCTTACAATTATTATTTGTTGGCTACATTCCTGCCGCAATTTTAGGAATTTTAATTGGAAGTTTAATTGGAACTAATCCAGTGGTTTATCAAGTAAGTAAGCGTTTTTTACAAATCCCTTACAGTATGCCTTCTATAGCTTTAGTACCGCTTGCTTTAATCTTGTTTCGAGAATTAGAAGTAGCAACAAGTGTCGTTGTATTCTCAAGTGCTGTTTGGCCATTAACTATTAAAACGGCTGCTGGTATGCGAAAATCTCGAATTGAAGGTAATAGTCTTAGGATCGCAATAAATTGTATATTTGATGCCTTAAAGATTGGTGTCTGGGTAGCTTGGTTTACAGTCATTGCTATAGAAATGTTGACAGTTGGTAAGGGATTAGGTTTTTTTATTTGGAATAGTTATAGATCCGGTAACAATAGTAGCCTGATCGAAGGTATAATTTACGTCGGCACAATTGGATTTTTACTAAATCAGCTACTAGAAATTACAGGAAATACTCTTTCGCGGCTTGCCTCAGAAGGTAAAAAATCTGAACTTTAAAACTCATGTTTCCTGGAAGAACTATCGTGAATACTGATAGGAAAATTTACTTATTTATTTAATGGTTACTAATCCATTCCCACCGAGCTGAAAATAAGTTTGATGAATTTCTATTCCTACCCGCAATTACCTATTTTGCGCTTTGACAAATAGTGTTTGTTCAAAGAAGTCAGAGTAATTAAGTAGGTGGAAACAACCTTTTACCTTCTGCCTACCTACGGAAGCCGTACCTACCCTACCCTGCGGGAACCCCTTTCGGGGAACGGGAACAGCTTCGCTGAACGGAAGCCGCTAGCTAACGCAACGCCTTACGGCGAACGCGTCTACCGCTTCTACTGCCATCTGCCTTCTACTTATGACGGAACCCAATTAAAATCTCTAAAAATTAATTGTTTCTGTTTTCAGTAACGGAATGATTCAAAAAAATATCTGCGCCCCTCTGCGCTTCCTCTGTGTTCCTCTGCGTTTCAAAAAATTACCTATTTGATTAAAAAATTCAATGTCACGAAGAACCAAATTTAGTAACCTGATTGCAGGTATTATCCTAGTAATAGGAATGCATCTTGTAGTAACTTCAACTTTATTTGCTCTTGTGTTGTTACTATCAATGATTAACTATACACAAATAAATATTATCGAGCAAATTTTTATAATATATTTTTTTGGTATTGGCATAACTCAAATTATATATATTATCCCTGTTGCTTTAAAGCTAAACAGACAAAAACGAACAGCTTTGATGCACGGAGTTATTATCGGTGCAGTTCTCACTGCTTTAATTAATGGTGGTTATTGGCTATTTTTATTCAGCCTCTATTCTCCAAGATAATAAACATTCAAGTTTTCATCAAGGAATATAAATCAGGAGATAAATCTGATTTCTTGCATTACTTAAATATTTAAATTTTTGACTAGCTAAAGTTCCTTTATAGAAACTTTATTTATTGATTTTCAAATCTTTTCTCCATCGCTAGATTTGATTTAGTAAAAAACACGCGAATCTACATCATGGTAAATGATACCGCCTCGAAAAGCACCCTGTAACTTTGAATTAATTATGCAACTAAATTATTCGTCAATTTGTCCGACACGACGGATATTAAGAATATCGCTCATTTTCTTAATTTGAACGAATATATGTTCCAATTGAGCGCGATCGCGGATTTCGATCCCCAAATCAATTAATGCCGGTTGACCAAAAGCAGTTTTTACATTAGCATGGCGGACGTTGATACCTTGATCGCTTAGTCGCGACAAAATATCTTTTAACACTCCCACCCGATCCAAAGCTTCAATTTGCACGTTTACCTGATAAGTTTGAGGACGACCGTTATTTTCTGCTGCTTGATTCCAACTTACTGGTACAAGGCGATCACACTCTACTTTTTCTACGTTGTGACATCCTTGGCGATGGATGGAAATTCCCTTACCCCGCGTAACTACACCAATAATTTGTTCGCCAGGGATAGGAGTACAACACCCAGCCAAATAATACATCAATCCTTCAACTCCCACAATTGGCGAATCAGTAGAGCGTGAAGTCGTCGTGGTTCCATCTCTTAGTGCGGCTTTGGCTGTAGTTGGCAGATTTGGGGGAATCTCAGGTTCATTAACTACAGGCTGTTGTGCCTTTACGATTTCTCGCCAACGGTTAAGTACTAAATTTAGGGTTACTTCTCCATAGCCCAAACCAGCAAGCAAATCTTCAACAGAATGGTAGTTACACTTTTCTGCTACCGCCTGCATTGGCTCTGACTTCAAGAAACTATCAAAACCTGTTTTGCCGAGTTCTTTTTCTAAAATTTCTTTACCGCGAGCCACATTTTCTTCCCGGCGCGATCGCTTGTACCACTGCTTAATCCGGTTTTTAGCTGCACTTGTCCTGACAAAATTTAACCAATCCAAACTAGGATGGCTATTTTTTTGAGTAATAATATCAACTATGTCACCATTGTGCAGTCGTGTCGAAAGTGGAACCATCCTCCCGTTTACCCTAGCTCCGGCACAGTGGTTTCCAACTTCTGTGTGAATGCGATAAGCAAAATCCACTGTAGTAGAACCGGGGTTCAAAGCAACTAAATCTCCCTTTGGAGTGAAGACATAAACATCATCTTCAAATAGATTATCTTTGATGCTCTCTAAATATTCTTGAGCATCTTTGAGATCGTTTTGCCATTCTAGTAACTGCCGCAACCAAGTAAATTTTTCATCTGCCGCATTTAAATGCGTAATGTTAGAACCGCCAGTTTCTTTATACTTCCAGTGAGCCGCGATCCCGTACTCGGCGATTCGATGCATCTCCAGTGTTCTGATTTGCACTTCCAAAGGTCGTCCCCAAGGCCCAATCACTCCAGTATGCAGCGATTGATAGCGATTGGGCTTGGGCAGACCAATATAATCTTTAAATCTACCAGGAATTGGACGAAATACATCGTGAACTACTGCCAGAGCACGATAACACTCTTCATTAGTTTGAACAATTATCCGCAGTGCTGCCAGATCATAAATTTCGTGAAACTCCTTATTTTGGCGCTGCATCTTCTGGTAGATACTATAAAGATGCTTGGGACGCCCGCTGATATCGAGACAACGAATTCCTGCTTCTGCCAGTCGTTCTCGCAAAGTTTCAGAAACTTTATCCAATCTCTCTTCTCGTGCCGTTCTTTTTTCCGAAACCAGCTGCTGAATTTGGCGAAAAGGCTCAGGTTCCAAATACTTAAACGCCAAATCTTCCAATTCCCATTTAAAACGCCAAATCCCCAAGCGATTGGCTAGGGGAGCAAAAATTTCCCTTGTTTCTAAAGCAGTGCGTCGGCGTTTTTCATCTGGCATAAATTCTAATGTTCGCATATTATGCAAGCGATCTGCCAACTTCACCACAATCACGCGGATATCCTGCGCCATTGCTAAAAACATCCGCCGAAAATTTTCCGCTTGGCTTTCTGTTTTACTTTTGAAGTTAATTTTAGAAAGCTTAGTCACTCCTTCGACTAAACACCTAACTTCTGCCCCAAAACGCTGTTCTATATCTTCAATTGTGACATCTGTATCCTCAACTACATCATGTAAAAATCCAGCTGCTATCATAGCAGCACTGCCTCCTAAATCATGTAGCATTCCAGCAACAGCAATCGGATGACAAATGTAAGGTTCTCCTGACTTGCGGTATTGCCCTTGATGCAACTGATAGGCAAATCGAAATGCACGGCAAATTAAATCTGTATCATAGTACTTTCGGTCTTCTTCTGTTTCACCACCGCTCGTAGATGGTGCGTATAAGCAACTCTTGAGCCATTCTGGAAGAGTAATATCCGTTGGTTCGTTGACAACTGTGGTGCTCATCATAGGATCGGAACTGAGGGTGATTGGTGGTTACGAGGGAAGGGTTTAGCAAAAAAGTTGCTGTATGAGCGAGGTTTGATTGGCGAAACCCACCTTTATAGGGAATTAGATGCAATTGACGACATCACTGCCAAAAGAATTTGCCGTTGATACGCAAAGCCCAAAAGCGATCGCAGAATGATTGCTCGTAAAGTTTGTGGAAATCGTCCTGTTCATACTTCAAGCATAATCATCCCGAAAATCGATTGATGATAAATCAAGCCCTAAACTATAATTTTTAGGGCAACAAGATAAGCTAAAGGCTAAAATTTTTATTGTATAAGAAAGATTACTTGACATTAATAGTATCTCAATCAGCGCTGAATGTCTTTCCATCAGGACAAATATCAAACCTTCGCAACATTATTGGAGCAATTCCATTCTGAGGTTGTTACTAAACAACTAGATGCACCCGGAATGCAGCAGCACCTTGTCTCGTTAAAGCAATTTTTTCAGCAGCAAATTTTACCTTTGACAGAAGAAAAATCACGAGAGCAATCCTATCGAACAGAAATGAGCAAGCAATTGCGTCTATTAGAAATCGATGTGATGTTTTACCAAGGAGCGCGCCAATCTGCTACTGCATCCGAGCGACGCAAAACTATAAGCGATCGCTTGACAACACTTACAGATTACTGTAAAGCGATTTTGCAACTACAATAACCATAGAATCACCTGGGTAGTAGGAGTTTTTGTTGTCAAGATTTTATGATATTCAAGATGAAAGACAAGGTATACGATTTATACCATGAAAATGCTATTTGAGAGCAAAAATATTACTTATTAGATTAACAAAAACCAGTACTTTCTGGGAAGTTATCTTTATATCACTACGCTAATCTATAACACTCTCAATTCCGATTATAGCTTAGTAGGGAATACTTCTGCGCTGAAAGAAAAAGTAATAAGATTAAGACCAAAGAATTAGATAAACAAATATATACTATCAGAAACTAAGTACTAAATGGATAAATTGGACTTCTCTAATTTTCCCTATAAGTACTTTAATTCAACTGTTATTTTTCTCTAAATATTGACGTACTCCCTCGCTCAATTGCAACAGATTGGGTTCAATTTTTTTAGCAAGAAAATCTTGGACTAAATGCACTACACTGCGAACAAGGAATTGAGGAACTCCCTTGATTTCCTTGGGATCAATAATTAGTTCACCACGACTCTCTACAATCGTTGTATTACCATCTGCAAGGAAGCGGTTCTTCCCCGCGCAATGAACTGCTTCGCTAAAGGCGTGGGTTTTTATTTGCCATTCCACAATCAACTTATCCTCATACCACGTGTTGTATTCTGTCCAGGAGAGCATATCTTCACTAATTACTGCCCTTGCCGCTACTGGAATTTCTCCACCTCCATGCCACTCATTGACACTGTGAACTAATCCATCTTCCTCACTACGAGATTTCACTTGAATGGAACGTACATTCGGCATATAGGGAATAAGTTCAACTAGCTTGTCGCGATAGGTAGTATAGACAAGGGAGCATGGGAAAGGAATGCGTGAATCAGCAGAAATGAGCATTGGTTGATTTATTTTGGATTTAAGGCTTAATACAGCATAAATAAAACAATATTACTAAGAGCATAGCGTCTGCAACTGGGAACTTTTGCATAAAGTGTCAATAGCAATTAAAAAAAGGATGGGTAAAATCTCCATCCTTGAAAATCATCTTCGATAGTGATGCGAAAGTTCACTGCAAAATTCGAGATTAGCATGGCTCTTCCTTGAGTCATCAAGCCTGAGTCTCTTCAATCGGTTCAGCTGACTTCATGCGCGACTCACCAAGTTCAGCCCTTGCTTCTGCGACAATATCTTCCCAAGTTTCGCCAACTTCTGCGATCGCTCCCCTGCTCTTTTCATAGAAAATGATTCCACCTTTGATAATTCCCTTGGCAATAGGCTTACCAACACCAGCTAACACTGGCAAGAACACAGGCAGAAGCACAACTCCTAAAATACCTGTAACACCAAGATTTTCGGCTACATCTCCAACATCTGGTAAAACTTTAACTCCCATAGTGTTTTTACCTCTCTTATTCTTACAACTTTATTTTATTACTGTTAAAGTAATAAATCTCACAAAATAGTTTATTTAATATCGTGAAAAAATATTAAATAATATTGCTGTTTGTCGATATTAGTAGCAAGCGTTAAAGTTAAAATAATACACAGAAATAACAGTAATAACTTCTAATTAAATTAGATTCATCAAAAATTTAATCTAGATTTTTATATTTATATTAAATTAGATAATTTTAAATAAATCGGATAATATCTAACTTTTAAATTTGATTCTTCATCTAATATTAATTAAAAATATTAGATATAATTTTTAGAACAAAAATCTAGTTGAATGGATAATTGATTTGAGAAAATACTGATTTCATAAATGACAAATATTTTTTCAAAGATGAATTATTATACAAAGTATAATAGAAGCCTGTAAAAATAAAGATACATAGACAACAAGCATCACGAATATAATCTGATACATTATCTAAAACTTATAACTTCAACGCCAATAACTAAATAAAGTATGAGTAACGCCTTATTTACTATCGAACATTTGCGGGTTGCCTATCCTCATCGTAGCGACGAAGAAACACATTGGGCAGTTGATGATGTTTCTTTTAACCTGCAACCAGGCGAAAAAATGGGATTAGTGGGAGAATCAGGATGTGGTAAGTCAACTTTGGGAAGAGCAGCAATGCGGTTGCTACCACCATCCACTCGCGTTGAAGGACAAGTCACATTTCAAGGACAATCGGTGTTTGCTTTAACACCAACTCCAATGCGCAAGTTTCGAGGAGAGGCAGTAGCGTTGGTGTTTCAAGATCCCATGACACGTCTCGATCCTTTGATGACTATAGGTAACCACTGTATCGAGACGCTAAAGGCGCACTCTCCGAAATTATCAACACGGGAAGCTAAAGAAAAGGCGATCGCTACTTTGGCAAAGGTTAATATTCCCGCCAGTCGCTGGAACCAGTACCCCCATGAATTTAGTGGAGGAATGCGACAACGAGTAGCAATTGCCCTAGCTTTGTTATTGCAACCGAAGATGATTGTTGCCGATGAACCAACCACTAGCTTAGATGTCACTGTAGCAGCACAGATTTTGCAAGAACTGACACGACTGTGTGCCGAAGAAAATATGGCACTACTACTGATCTCCCACGATTTAGCAATGGTAGCAGAGTATTGCGATCGCATTGGCGTTATGTATGACGGCAAAATGGTGGAAATGGGTACCACCGAATCTGTATTTAAACAACCCCAACACGAATACACGCGATCGCTCCTAAAAGCGGCTTTGCATATTCAGGCAGGAGAAGGAACGGACACGGGGAATCAAGAGGACACCCAGACACCCAGACACGGGGAATCAAGAGGACACCCAGACACGGGGACACCCAGACACCCAGACATGGGGAATATGAATAAAAGTTTCTCCGCGTCACCGCGTCTTACTGTCTGTGCGTCTTCCTCCCAATCCCCAATTTTGCGCGTCGTAGACTTAAAACAGCACTATACAATCGAGCCTAACTTAATTGAACGCTTGTTCAAAGGGCAATCTCAGACAATTAAAGCAGTAGATGGCATTAATCTCGAATTATATCCTGGAGAAATTTTAGGATTAGTCGGGGAGTCTGGTTGCGGCAAAAGTACTTTATCGCGGACAATTTTGCAGTTAATTCCTCCTACTGCTGGAAAAGTCGAGTTTTTAGGAAAGGAGATCACTCACCTATCCCGGCAGGAAATGCGCACCCAAAGGCGACAAATGCAAATGGTGTTTCAAGATCCCCATGCCTGCCTAAATCCAGCGATGACAGTAGGGCAAAGCATTACAGATCCATTGTTGATTCATAAGCTAGCTACTCCCACAGAAGCAAAAAAACAGGTTTTTTGGATGCTGGAGAAAGTAGGCTTAAAACCTCCAGAAGTTTACTATCAGCGTTATGCCTCAGATTTATCTGGGGGGCAGCAGCAAAGAGTGGCAATTGCTCGTGCTTTAATTACTCATCCGAAACTTTTGATTTGTGATGAACCTGTAAGTATGTTAGACGCTAGTGTGCAGTCGCAAGTGCTGGATTTGATGCTGGAATTAAAAGCAGAGTTTGAATTGACGTATTTGTTTATCACTCACGATCTGTGGTTAGCGAGATTTTTATGCGATCGCATTGCCGTCATGAATGGTGGCAAGATTGTCGAAATTGGCTCCACAAAAGAAATTTTTGCTAATCCCCAGCATCCTTACACCAAAACTTTACTAGCCGCCGCTCCCTTGTTAGCACGAGCCTGAACATGACACAGAAGGCAGCAACAAATATTCGCCATGCTACCGAAACTGACTTACCAAAAATTGTGGCAATTTATAATGCTGCAATTCCCAGCCGCATGGCAACCGCTGATTTAGAACCAGTCTCTGTGGAAAGTCGCATCGCTTGGTTTAATGGGCGATCGCCACTCAAAAATCCGCTTTGGGTAATTGAAGTAGAGGGTGTAGTAGCTGGATGGCTGAGTTTCCAATCTTTTTACGGACGCCCAGCCTATAATGCCACAGCAGAAATTAGTATTTACATTGCCCCAGAATATCATCACTGTGGATTGGGAAAGCAACTGCTAACCCAAGCAATCAAACAAAGCTCAACTTTGGGTTTCAAAAATTTAGTTTGTTTCATTTTTGCCCACAACCACCCCAGCTTAAAACTGTTTGAGAAATTTGGCTTTCAGCGTTGGGGATACTTACCCAAAGTTGCAGAACTTGATGAGGTAGAACGTGACTTAGCAATTTTGGGGCTGCGAATTATATAAGAAGCAGCGGGCAGTCTATAACTATAGCAAGATTGGGGATTGGTGATTGGGAGGAAGACGCGCAGACAGTAAGACGCGGTGACGCGGAGAAACTTTTATTCATATTCCCCGTGTCCCCGTGTCCTCTTGATTCCTCGTATCTCCGTGTCTCTCCCTACCCTTGTCCTCTTTAATGAACCGCAGTCTGTGCTTCTTGATAAATTGTTTCTTGAAACTGAATGACATCTTTGTGCGGATCGGCATGGGCAACTTTCACTAAAATATGTTCGCCTAGCTTCACAAGACGTCGGAAAGACATTGGCAACTGCAAGCCCAAATCTTCTAAGAGAATTAATGCTAAATTGCTATCTTCCCTTAACCACATCAGTACTGTTGCTTGCCAACTTATCTCTGGATAACGGCGCAAATATTCTAAAGCCCAATATCTATTAGTTTGCCTTTCCACCATCGTTGCCTCTTGGGTGATGGTGCTGACAGTTAGCATCACTTCTTTAAGCTGTTCTGCCGAAAAGGGTGGAGCATCACCTCGCAGGTGAGCTTTCAGTTGAAAGTGAGTCAGCAAGTCACTGTAACGGCGGATCGGAGAAGTCGCTTGTGTATAGGTATTCAACCCCAAACCAGCATGACGCATCGGTGTAATGCTCATCTCACTCTTGGGCATACAGCGACGCATCGCACAGGCACGAACAAAGCCTGCTGGCAGTTGGAGTAATTCCTCTTCTCTCGGTAATTCTGGTTGTGGTTGACCGCGAAACGGTAAGGGAATATTATGAGCTTGACCGTAACGGGCAGCAACCTCGCCGGCAACAATCATCATTTCAGCTACTAGTTGCCTTGAGTAAGAGTCATCTAAAACATATATATTGATATCGTCATCTTTGACTTTAATCATTGCCTCAGGCATATTAATGCTGATGGCTCCTTGATTGTACCGCCAAACTTTGCGCTTATTTGCCAATCTGGCGATCGCTGCAATTTCTGGTTCTGCTTGTACATCCAACTCCAGCATTTCATCTACATCTTCGTAGGTGAGGCGATAAGTAGGCTTAATTAAACTGGCGTGGATGCTGTAGTCTTCTACTCCACCTGATTCGTCTAAAATTATACCAAAGCTGAGAGCGTAACAAACCTGACCCTGTACCAAACTCATCGGCCCGGTTGCCAACACCTCAGGGAACATAGGAATCATCCCCGTCGGTAAATATACTGTACTACCTCGCTTTCTGGCTTCCAGATCCAATTCGTCCTCTGGCATTAACCAACGAGTAGGATCAGCTATGTGTACCCACAATCTTTCTCGTCCATCTGGAAGTAATTCCCAGCTTAAACCATCATCTATTTCAGTAGTACTTTCATCATCAATTGTATATACCTTGAGATGGGTGAGATCCAAGCGATTTGTGTCTGGATCTGGTGGTGGAAATTCCAATTGCTGTTGCGCCACTTCTAATACCTTGCTGGGGAATTGAACAGGAATTGACGAACGACGCAGAAACAGGTTTTCGTGAGGACTCCACCAACTCAAGTCCACTAATAGTTGAAAAGCTCCTTGGGGAGTTGCAGAACGTCCCAACATATTCATTGTTTCCAGAACTGGCGCTGGCGGTGGATATGCACGAGCCAGAGACTCATAATTTATACCTACACGCACAACATCAGCAAGCAGCGCTGCATATTTTTCCAAGGCTTCCAAACGATGGCGATCATGTCTTTGCCACTCTACTGGTACACCTTTGAGCGCCTGCTCTACACGAGCCAAGAATTCCTGCTGTCCTTTAGCTTTAAGTGCCTCTACTTCTAACTGGTGTTTGCGTTCTGCTACTTGAGCTACTGTTCGGGCTTCGTAAGAGTCTCCCTTTTGCTTGAAATAAATTTTGTCATCTGATAACAAGCAATAAGCAGCATAACATTGAGGCGGTTCTGATTCCGAAAACAGCAGATTAGCCATTTCTTCTGGCGTGACTGTTTCCCCACTTTCCACCAGTAATTCCCAAGCTACTTCTAAGCTGGATGGATCTAAGTAAGGCTTTACTTCTTCCAGAAAACTGGGAATCTGCAAAGGCTTGTAGGTTTCTTTAGTAACTGTATAGGTGATTTGTCGCGGCATGAGACTGTGAGATTGCCCCCGTTCATCTATCACGAACCAACGGGTTTTACCATCTGGACGATCAACTACAGCCAGACGACGATCGCCACCAATTCTAAATTCAACTAATGTCCCCTTCTCCACAAGCCTTGCATTTTCTTAAATAGAGTTTTAAATCTTTGCAATTTTGAGTTTTGAGTTTTGAGTACAAATTAACTCATCACTCAACACTCATCATTCATAAATGTTATTAGCCTTCTGCGTTGATGAACGGCAACAAAGCCAAAATTCGAGCGCGTTTAATCGCGAGTGTCAAATCTCGCTGTTGTTTAGCCGTCAGTCCAGTAATCCGACGCGGCAATATTTTACCGCGTTCGGTGATAAACTTACGCAATAAATCTACATCTTTGTAATCAATAGGTTCTCCTGGCTTAATCGGAGACAAACGACGACGATAATAACTCATGATTGCCTATTTAATTTCCTTATGAACAGTGTGCTTGTTGCAGTGAGGACAGAACTTTTTCAGTTCTAAACGGTTAGTGGTGTTGCGGCGATTTTTAGTTGAGGTATAACGCGAAACACCAGGAGAACGCTTATCTGGATTTGTACGACACTCTGTACATTCCAATGTCACTATGATCCGGACACCTTTAGCCTTAGCCATAATCTTACAAAAAATTGAAGTCCGACAATTAACACAAATTGCTATTATCTCACATTTCGACGCACACTATCAACTAATTGCTTGACTTTTATATCTAGCGAGTAGCCACGACGCGACGAAGCAATCATAGTCTTAACATAACGATCATGCCAAGTTTGCCGTAACTGAGTATCAGATAAGGCAGCACCACAGTCAATCGCTAAGGGAAGTATTAGCAGTATAGCAGCGGGATTGCGTATGATGTTATTTAAAGCAACAGAAAGCAACAGCGCACCCAAACCAACGATCGCTTCTCGTTTTAAAAGAGTCTGTAAATCTGGAACTCTTCCCCGCTCGACTTCTAACACCTTCATGTCAAGAGCATAACGTCCTAGACTTTGTCCTTGATTGTTATATACAACGAGTACTCGCAAAACTAGCCAAGTGATTGCAAAAACCAGTATTTGCATCACTTGGATACCGAGCCTATTACTTCCAAGCAGGGAGCTAATCATCCAGATTAAAAGGAAATCAAGACTAAAAGCTGCAATTCGTCGTCCAAATTCTACTTTGGGGTAATTTGACGGTGGCACTCGTTCAATAGTCATAGAAAATTAGGTGTTTGTATAAAGGCTCAAGTATGTATTTTTTTATCTATCTTTAATATTAAGAGGTTGATAGAGGGAACAGGGAATAGGGAATAGATTACCAGGAACTCAAGTTCCTGGCTGATTGAAGGTACTAAAGAACCAAATCAACACAGATAAATCCAGTCCCATACTTCACTATGGACATTATTAAAATTCTCAAAGAAGACTATCAAAGATTTCCAGTTAATCAGACTTATAGCATCTACGCCGAAGATGTTTATTTTCAAGATCCACTTAACAAATTTTCCGGCGTTAAGCGATATAAACAGATGATTAAATTCATCGAGACTTTCTTTTTAAATCCCAAAATGGACTTGCATGATATCCAACTAGAGGGAGACACGATCAAAACCAAGTGGACACTCAGCTGGAATACACCTCTTCCTTGGAAACCACGTATTTCTATCCCTGGCTGGAGTGAATTACGCCTAAATTCTGAAGGAATGATTGTTTCTCACATTGATTACTGGAACTGTTCGCGAATAGATGTCTTAAAACAGCATTTATTTCCCTTAAACAGTCGATAATGTAAATAAATGTAAACTCTTCTCAGCCAAGACAGAATCATTCATGCGTGTAATTTTGATGACAGGGAAAGGCGGTGTAGGTAAAACATCCGTTGCCGCCGCTACGGGACTTCGTTGTGCAGAACTAGGCTATCGTACATTGGTGTTGAGTACAGATCCTGCTCACTCCTTAGCAGATAGCTTTGACTTGGAACTGGAACATACTCCTAGACAAATTCGTCCCAATTTATGGGGTGCAGAACTAGACGCACTGCAAGAATTAGAGGGAAACTGGGGTGCTGTAAAGCGTTATATTACCCAGGTATTGCAAGCACGAGGATTAGACGGAGTACAAGCAGAAGAATTGGCAATTCTACCAGGCATGGATGAGATTTTTGGCTTGGTGAGGATGAAACGCCATTACGATGAAGGCGATTTTGATGTTTTAATTATCGACTCTGCACCAACAGGCACGGCGTTGCGACTGCTGAGTCTACCAGAAGTTAGCGGTTGGTATATGCGCCGTTTTTACAAGCCGTTTCAAAATATTTCAGTTGCACTTAGACCTTTAGTAGAGCCTCTTTTTAAACCAATTGCTGGTTTTTCTTTGCCTGACAAAGAAGTAATGGACGCACCTTATGAGTTTTATGAACAAATTGAAGCGTTAGAGAAAGTATTAACAGACAATACACAAACCTCGGTACGTCTCATTACCAATCCAGAAAAAATGGTAATTAAAGAATCTCTTCGTGCTCATGCTTATCTAAGTTTGTATAATGTTGCAACTGATTTAGTCGTAGCTAATCGCATCATCCCTAGTGAAGTTCAAGATCCATTTTTCCAACGTTGGAAAGAAAATCAACAGCAATATCGTCAAGAAATTCATGAGAATTTTCATCCCCTACCAGTGAAGGAAATACCTCTTTTCTCAGAAGAGATGTGTGGCTTGGAGGCATTAGAGCGTCTCAAAACAACCCTCTACCAAGACGAAGATCCCACTCAGGTTTATTACAAAGAAACCACAATCAGAGTTGTACAAGACAAAAATCAGTATAGTCTGGAATTGTACTTACCAGGCATTCCCAAAAACCAAGTTCAATTAAGTAAAACAGGTGATGAATTAAATATCACGATTGGTAATCATCGCCGGAATTTAGTCTTGCCGCAAGCCTTAGCTACACTACAACCAGCAGGAGCAAAAATGGAAGATGACTATCTTAAAATTCGCTTTGCTGAAACTGTAAAAATTTAATATTGTCAGGTGGGTAGTACTCACCTTTAATAGTTTTAAGTGTCAGATTCCCGACTCCTTAGAGAAGTCGGGGATCTGTCTGTTTATTTTAGATTTATATTCAGATTTTGGTTTTACAAATATCTTTTTATGACTAGAATGTTAAGCTAGATAAACATATATTAAAAGTATTTACTTGAGATTTATAAATAAATCATAAAGGCAGGTTTTGGTAATCCTACTGTAGACAAATATATTCAATAATTTGAACAATATTTTTAGTACTGCTAGTTATCTGGCTTATAAGTTATTGATTTGGACAAAAATGACTCTATCTCAAGAATTCAATTTACGGGTAAATATTGAACAAGAACACCTGATACATCGTATCATTAACCGAATTCGTCTATCACTAGACTTACAAGAAATTCTGACAACAACAGTAGCAGAATTACGTTTATTTTTCGGTACAGACCGAGTAATGATTTACAAGTTTCATAGTGATGATAGCGGCCAAGTTATCGCTGAGTCTATAAATGATGATCAATTACCATCATTGCTAGGATTAAATTTTCCTGCTGATGATATTCCACTCCATGCCCGTGAATTATTTGTGAAGTTACGGGTACGTTCGGTTGTTGATGTTAGTAATCAGCAGATTGGTCATAGTCCAGTACGTAACATGAAAACTGGAGAATTTGTCTCAGAGGATATTTGTTATCGTCCTGTAGACCCTTGTCATGTAGAATATTTAACAGCAATGGGCGTGAAGTCTTCTCTTGTAACACCAATACTACATCAAGAAAAGCTTTGGGGATTGCTGGTATCTCATCATTCCCAACCACGCCAAGTTACAGAAGATGAAATCGAAGTAGTACAGATGGTGGTTGATCAACTTTCAATTGCGATCGCCCACAGTAGTCTGCTCTCTCAAGCCCGTGAAAAAGCCGAACGAGAAGCGATTGTTAATCGTGTAGCTTCCCTGCTGCATTCGTTACCAACAATTGCATTACAATCAGCCTTAGAAGCAACAGTTGCCGCCTTTGGTGGATCTGGTGGCAGGTTGTGTATGAGGTATGACACTTCTAATTTTCAGAATGCCACTACAAAAAGCTTCGTTGAGTGTTTAACACCTGGAAGTGATTGTCTCAAGCTTTATATTTGTGGACAGCAACCTGCGATCCCAGAACAAACTATATATCCGTTGATAGAGCAATATAACGTCTGGCAAGAACATTACAAGGGTTATGAATACGACATTTGGGCAATTTCAGATATTTATCAATCCTCCAGTTTGCGAAGTTTACAAGCTGCCTTTGGTGCAACTAAAATTCGCAGCATTTTAATCATCCCACTCCATTATCGTCAGCAATTAATAGGATATTTAAGTATTTTCCGAGACGAAATAGACACAGAAACTTTATGGGCTGGACATTTCGATCCTGATGAGAGGCAAAGTTTCCCCCGTCAATCATTTGCAGTTTGGCGCGAATCAAAACAAGCACAAGCTCGGCAATGGACAGTTGAAGAAATAGAACTGGCAAGAGAAATTGGTAAACAATTTGCGTCGGCAATTCAGCAGTACGAACTCTATCAACAGGTGCAAGCCTTAAATACCGATTTAGAAAAGCAAGTGAAACGACGCATGAAGCAACTACAGCAGGTAACTGAACAACAACAAGCTGTATTTGGAGTCGTTGCCAATTTTCGTCAATCTCTTGATGCCAATACCATTTTTCAAACAACCACCAAAGAAGTTTGTCACTTACTACGAGCTGAACGTGTTTCTGTTTATCGTTTCAATTCAGAATGGGGTGGTGAATTTGTAGGTGATTTTGAAATTACTAGTCCCAATTGGTCGGGTATATCTAAATTAGGCGTAAATACAGTTTGGAATGATACCTATTTACAAGATACAGAAGGGGGACGCTACCGCCACAATGAAACATTTGCAGTTGATGACATTTACAAAATGGGTTTTGCTCAGTGTCACATCGAAAATTTGGAGCAATATGAGATTCGAGCTTTTGTACTTGCTCCCATCTTTGTTGGAGAAAAACTTTGGGGTTTGCTAACAGTTTATCAACACTCCGGCCCCCGCGAATGGAAAGACAACGAAGTAAACTTCATTACTCAAATTGCCGCTCAACTAGGAGTAGCACTACAACAAGCTGAATTACTCGCACAGACACAACAGCAGGCGATGAATTTGCGACTGGTGGCACAGCAACAGCAAATACTTTTTGAAGTAGTGGCTAAGATGCGGGGTTCTCTTGATCTAGATACTATGTTTGCTGCCACTGTTAGTGAGGTTCGCCACTCTCTAAATGCAGATCGAGTAGTAATTTATCGTTTCGATCCTGATTCCGAATTTGATGAGGGTGAAATTGTTTCAGAAGATTTTCTACCAGAATTTACTTCTGCTTTAAGTTTAAAAATCCAAGATAACTGCTTTAAGAAAAAGTATGCTGCTTTATATCGGCAGGGAAGCGTTCATGCGATCGCTGATATTCACAACGCCAATCTGAATCCTTGTTATGTGCAAATGCTGGATCAACTTCAGATTCAAGCCAACCTAGTTGTGCCACTAGCTAAAGCTGATCAACTCTGGGGCTTATTGTGCATTCACCAGTGCGCCGATACCCGCCAATGGCAGCTTTCAGAAATGCAGTTTGTTACCCAAGTCGCAGCTCAACTTTCTGTTGCACTAGAGCAAGCTGACTTACTAAATCAAACTAGACAACAGACAGAGCAACTTGCTCAAACGTTGCAAAATATGAAACAAATGCAGACTCAGTTGATTCAAAGTGAGAAAATGTCTTCACTAGGTCAGCTGGTAGCAGGTGTTGCTCATGAAATCAACAATCCTGTTAATTTTATACATGGCAATATCAGTCATATCAAGGAATATACTGGAGATTTGCTTGAGATGTTGGCTCTCTATCAGCAGTGCTGCTCTAATCCCAGTCCTGATATTTTAGAGCGAGCGGAAGAGATAGATTTGGATTTTATTGTCGAAGATTTACCAAGAATTCTATCTTCGATGCAAATTGGAACCGAGCGCATCCGACAGATTGTCCTATCTTTGAGGAATTTCTCCAGACTAGATCAAGCCGAGATGAAGCCTGTTGACATTCATGAAGGAATTGACAGTACACTGCTGATTTTACAGCATCGTCTCAAAGCCAAATCTGACAGTTCTGGCATTGACATCGTTAAAGAATATGGCGATCTCCCCTTGGTTGAGTGCTATGCCGGACAAATTAATCAAGTTTTTATGAATGTTCTGAGCAATGCCCTTGATGCCTTAGAGCAGCACAAGCAATCTGTATCAGAAAATTATTCCGCTCAAATTAAAATTAAAACAGCTATTGGTCAAATTTTCTCCGACAGTATTCCCAGTGTAGTAATTCGCATTGCCGATAACGGCCCAGGAATACCAAAAGATTCCCTAGCACGCATCTTCGATCCATTTTTCACCACTAAGCCAGTAGGGCATGGTACTGGCTTAGGGTTGTCAATTAGTTATCAAATTGTTGTTGATAAGCACGGTGGTATCTTTAAATGTTATTCACAGCCAGGAGAAGGTACAGAATTTTGGATCGAAATTCCCATGTCACAATCTGCAATTCAGTCTAAGTCCTAAGTTGTACCGGCATAGCTAAATAAGTCATCTTCAACTCACCCAGTGGTTTAAAAATGACTGGAGTCAAATTTGTATTTAATTGCATTTGAATTTCCGAAGATTGGATATTTTTTAAGCCATCCATCAAATACTTGATGTTAAAAGCAATGTCTAAATCTTCTCCGGAAACTTGTGCTGGCATTGACTCCATCGCACTACCTACATCTTGAGCTTCTACAGATAAGGTGATTTCTTGGGCTGCACTATCAATTGAAAGCTTAACTAAATTATTTTTCTGATCGGCTAAGACAGCAATTCGCTCTAAAGCGCTTAAAAATTGTCGCCGATCCAAAATTAATTCTCGCTGAAATTGCTTAGGAATGAGTAAATGGTAAGCGGGATATTGTCCTTCTAGAGTACGGCTAGTCAAGCGTTGATTTTGCCATTCAAACACAACTTGACCTTGATCGAAATATAAAGCTACTGGTTCTTCGGATACAGCACTATGAGCTAACAACCTTTCTAGTTCACGCAAAGCTTTTGCTGGTACTGTTACCTCCAAGCTGCCTTCATTGTTTGTTTCTGAACTATCATTTGTAGTCTCTACAACCGCAAGGCGATGTCCATCAGTGGCAGCAAATTCGAGAATATCTTGTTTAACTGTTAAATGTACACCGGTAAGTACCTGTTTAGTTTCATCAGCACTGGTAGCAAACAGCGATCCCCGCAATCCCTCGATCAAGGCATCAGCTCTAAACTGCGTAGCTTGAGCATCTTCAATTACAGGTAGTTCCGGAAACTCTTCCGCTCCCATAGCTCGGATTTGATAGCGTCCGCTCTTGGGTGTAAGTGTAACAATTAAACTATTAAAGCCCGGTAAATTCTCTGAATCTGGGGATGATTGAGCATCCAGAGTAATTTCTCCTTCGCTCAGACGGGAAACGATATCATTGAGGAGTTTAGCAGGTAAAGCGATCGCTCCTCCTTCTAAAACTTCAGCACTAAAACTGGTACGGATACCCAAGCTGAGATCAAACGCTGTCAGGCTAACAGAGTTAGTTTCAGCATCTGCCTGCAAGAGTACATTCGCAAGTACTGGATGAGTTGGACGTGTTGGTACAGCACGGCTAGTTAGTGAAAGATGAGTACTCAGATCGCCTTGGGTGCAAACTAATTTCATGGTCGGATTCAGCTTGTGTGTTGGATATGGTAGCACCGTTGTGTTAAATCGTGTCTGCTCGTTTAGGCTGACGCGGTGACGGTGAGACGCGGTGACACGGAGAGAAATGAAGACAAGGAGATCGAACCTGATTCACAATTCCCGCGTCTTTGCGTCCTCGTATCCTCTTCATTCCCCGCGTCCTTTTCTGCTGTGGAAATTGTGGAAAATGTGATATGCGTTTATTTGATTGATTATTCTATAAGTATCTGCCTGTGGAAAACCTGTGGAAAAACTAGAGTATTTTTCCACAGTCGTAGTTATTAATAATTAAATTAATGAAGTTTTCCACAGATTGTATGGGAGTTTTCCACAAAAAATCATGACTTTTTCCACAAGGTAATGTTCTCTTAATAATTTTTTATACTTTACTTAAAAAATTGCAACTTTTGGTTGTGGAAAAATAATCAGAAGTATCTCAATTTATGTTTTGTTGGAACGGCTAGTTATATTAATGCGATCGCTCAATTTGCGGAGAGTTTGTGCCAAGTCTTGATCAGTTTGTTTCAATTGAGCAATTTTTTCACAACTGTACATAACAGTTGTGTGATCTTTACCACCAAACTCTTCTCCGATTCTCGGCAAACTAAGTTCCGTATGTTGCCGCATTAAATACATTCCGATCTGACGCGCCCAGCTAATTTCTCTTCGTCGCGAGTTGCTCTTTAAGTCTTCAATTGTCACATTTAACTCTTCGGCAACAATCGTCAAAATAGCTTCTGGGGTTGTGTTTACTTTTTCGGTTGGTGGCTCTAAAACTGGGGCAATATTTTCTACCGTCATAGACAAGCCCCAAATAGAAATATATGCCAACGCCCGAATTAATGCACCTTCTAGCTCTCGAATATTGGAAGTGTAATGATAAGCAATATATTCAATTACATCCCTTGGTAGACGGATATTTTCATACTCAGCCTTTTTTTGCAGAATTGCCATTCTAGTTTCTAAATCTGGCGGTTGAATATCAGCAATGAGTCCCATAGAAAATCGAGAACACAAACGTTCTTGCAGACTGGGTATTTGATTTGGCGGACGATCAGAAGCTAGCACGACTTGCTTACCGGCTTCGTGTAGAGTATTAAAAGTATGGAAGAATTCTTCTTGGGTGTATTCTTTACCTTCAATAAACTGAATGTCATCTACTAAAATTACATCAGCAGCGCGGTAATGTTCGCGAAAACTTTGCATACTGTCTTTACGAATGGCAGTAATTAAATCATTAGTAAACTGCTCGGTAGAAACATAAAATATTTTTGAATCAGGACAAATTTCCAGCCGATAGTGTCCGATCGCCTGCATCAAGTGAGTTTTTCCCAAACCCACACCACCACATAAAAATAAGGGATTAAACTCTCTGCCTGGAGATTCTGCAACTGCCAAGGATGCAGCGTGAGCCATACGATTGTTAGCTCCCACCACGAATCGAGAAAATACATACTTGAGATTTAATTCTGTAGCCTTTGGTCTATTTTTAGCTGTGGTCTCGGCACTACTATTTTGAGTTGTGACTACCCAACTAGTTTCTCGTTCATTAAATTGAGAAACATCTTCACCTTGAGTAACAGTAATATAAATTCCTACAGGATGGCCAAGAATGTCTTGAACCACATTGGCAATGGTTTTAATGTAGTACTTTTGTAACCAATTACGAGCAAAGGGATTAGGAGTACGAATTACCAAGCAATTATTTTCTAATCGCTCGGCACTAGCAGTTTTGATCCAAGTCTCAAAGGTAGGACGAGACAACTCTAGCTGCAATCGCTCTAGAACTTGACTCCACAGACTTTCTATGGGAATTGTCATGATCTACCACCTTTGCTGGTAACCGTCACAATAATATTAAGCAAGCACCAATTTAGCAAAATGTACTCTAGACCAGGGATGAGCTTTAGGTTGTTATCATTTTTGGACTTTCCTGGTAGGCAATATCCTACCACTCAAGGATTCACACGGAGAAGCGAATACCGATGAAGACAAATTTATTGTTAATGCTACTGAGTGGCGTAGCAGTATCTTTAGGTGGCTGTGCCATACCCACCAACACATTAGAGACTCAAAGCCCCAACACTCAAGCTCAAAACCCAACTAATACCCCAATTGTCGCTGCTCCTGCCCCTCCTGCCATTTTTCAATCCTCAGGAGATCCTAACTTTGTAGTCAAAGTTGTGCAAAAGGTGGGGCCTGCTGTTGTGAGAATCGATGCTGCTAGAACAATCATTTCTCGCTCACCAGATGAATTTAGTGATCCATTTTTACGACGCTTTTTTGGCGATTCACCATCTCGTTCTAGACCGAGAGTAGAAAGAGGTAGCGGCTCCGGATTTATGATCAGTGGTAATGGTCAAATTTTAACTAACTCGCACGTCGTCAATGGTGCTGATATTGTAACTGTTCGGCTCAAAGATGGCCGTACTTTTGATGGACGCGTGCTGGGTGAAGACCCCATTACCGATGTAGCTGTGATTAAAATTGATGCAAATAACTTGCCGACAATTGCTTTGGGCAATTCCGAGACTTTACAACCAGGAGAACCAGTAATTGCGATCGGCAATCCATTGGGTTTAGATAATACTGTAACCTCTGGTATTATCAGCGCTACAGGTCGTTCTAGCAGTGCCATTGGTGCTAGTGATAAACGGGTTGATTACATTCAAACCGATGCTGCGATTAACCCCGGTAACTCTGGAGGGCCTTTACTAAATGCTCGTGGTGAAGTTATTGGCATGAATACTGCCATCCTCCAAGGCGCTCAAGGATTGGGATTTGCTATTCCTATCAACACAGCACAACGAATTGGTAAGGAATTAATTGCTAACGGGAAAGTAGATCATCCTTATTTGGGTATTCAAATGGTAACGCTGACACCGGAAGTAAAAGAAAGAATAGATAGATTAGGACTGAATGTCACAAGCGATCGCGGCGTTTTACTAATTGATGTTGTGCCAAGTTCGCCAGCAGCAGCAGCGGGGCTGCGAGAGGGTGATGTTATTCAAAGTATCAACAACCAATCTGTTGCCAATATAGAAGAAGTGCAGAAGCTAGTGGAAAACAGTAAAATAGGAATTCCTTTACAATTACAAATACAGCGTAACGGACAAACTGCCCAAGTAGCAGTTAAACCAGCACCCTTACCAATTCAAAAAGAAGGTTAGTGTAAGTAGCAGGCACAAGGCACAAGGCAGAGGGCAGTGGGGAATTGGGACGCGGGGACACAAAGACGCAAAAACGCGGAGAATGTACATGAAAAATTTTCCCTTACTCCTACTCTCTCAATCTCCTTGTCCTCTTCTGTATGCAGTTTATGAAGGCTACTTATAAATAAAATATTTTTATATCAAAAAAGATTTAATGTTATGGCTGAACAACTTCCTGTGATTCAATTAGGTAATCCGAGCTTACGGCAAAAAGCAGCTGTAATTGAAAATATTCAAGATGAAAATATTCAAAAACTAATTGATGATTTAATTGCCACAGTTATCGAGGCTAATGGTGTTGGCATTGCTGCACCGCAAGTTGCCCAATCATGCCGCTTGATGATTGTAGCCTCTCGTCCTAACCTTAGGTATCCTAACGCTCCACAAATGGAACCTACTGCCATGATTAATCCGAAAATCATTGCTCATTCTACTGAAGTTGTCAAAGGTTGGGAAGGTTGTTTAAGTATTCCGGGTATCAGAGGGTTAGTACCCAGATACCAAGCAATAGAAATCGAGTATACGGATAGAAATGGCAAGCTGCAAAAACAACAATTAACTGATTTTGTTGCTCGGATCTTTCAGCATGAATATGACCATTTTGAGGGATTAGTATTTTTAGATCGGCTGGAGAGTAGCCTAGATATTATTACTGAGCAAGAGTATCAAAAAATGATTGTTAAGAATATTTGACAATAAATATTTCTAAAGAACTATACAATAACCGGAAAAGTAAGTTACATTTTATCTATTGTTAACCTTTTGGCTTGAGGTCGTTATCGGGTAAATGACAAAGACCACTAGTAGTCGCGGGAGATTAGGTCATCCGCCACAAATCTTGTCTGACTTAATCTTGGCTCAACAGCACAGCGATGAAGCAAACAATGACACTGGCAAGGAATCTGTGCATTCACCAACACAACAAATGTTTGGTAGTTTGAGAGTTGTCCATGCAACTCCGGGTCGTGTGCGTATTCGCGCTACTGATGGTAGTCATAACTCAATACTACAAAGTGTTTCTGAGTATTTACGACAGCAAAAGGGACTTAAGGAAGTTGCTATTAATCGGCAAACTAGTAGCTTAGTAGTTACATTTGATGAAAATCAACTTTCCTTACCTGAAATACTGGCGTTGCTTGAGAGATTTGGCGTCGGACAGCAAAATTCTTCTGATTCCACAAATCATACAGATCCCTTTGCAGCATGGAAATCTATTGATTTTTGGACAGAACAGGGAATATCTTTTATTCCTTTGTTTACAGGGCTAGGAGTGACAGGTGCATTAGGAATCAGCGGATTGGTATCAATTCCTGTATACATGATTACAGCAGATGCAACCCGTCGCGTGATTGACTATATACAGCCGCAACTATCGGCATTAAAAAATAACAAACAACTTCATAGTGTTTCTACAAAAAATCGCCAGGTAAATTCTGAGGCTTCTTTAGAGAAAGTGGAGCAAACAACAGCTTTAAAAAAGGAAATTTCTGCAACAAATACTGTAGACAGGGCTAATAATTTAGCAGCACAATCTGCAAAAAATGCTTACAGTGTTGTTCATTCAGTTCCAGGACGCGTGCGCTTAAATGTACCTCGCTTAGGTTCTGATCGCGCCTATGCACGACGACTGGAAAAGTTGCTCAAAAGCGATTCCCAAGTCACAAACGTGCGTGTAAATTGTGATGCGGTATCAGTGGTGATCGCTTATCAACCAGGTAACATTCCAGTATCCCACTGGGCTAGCTTAATAGATTTGGCTGACAACAAAACTGTTACTCAGGTAATTCCTATTAGAACAGCAGAGCATACACCAAAAGAAGAACGTCAGTATTATCAACCTCAAGAATTTGCAACAGCAACGCAAACTTCAACAGAGGAAGTTAGTCAACTGTCTCAATCTCAAGAACTAAAGACAGCAAGTGAAGATATTACTCCAGAAGCATCTACTTTATGGGGTAATTTCAAAACACCCGCTTTGTCTTATGCTCTCGCCTTTATGGCGAAATTCCCTTTAAATGCAGGCCCCGACTGAGGAGGGAAAGTAATGGTTGGATCGATTTCGCAATTGCAATTGGCAACTGCTAGAGAAAAAAAAACCCAGGCAGTTGTTACTCCCGATAGAAATTACGTCGGGAAGCGGTCGTCGAAGGAAGTTTATAGCATTACTTATGCGCTTCCAGGGCAAGTAGGATTTTGTGTACCTCGCATTGCTAAAGAACTAGAATACAGTAAAAAACTGGTATCTTTGCTGCAAGCAGAGAATTTAGTCACGAGAGTGCAAGTAAATGACACTGCTGGCTCAATCGCGATCGCCTACAAGCCTGGAACCATGTCAGACTTTGAGATGCGAACGCATCTAATTGATCTGATTCACGCTGCTAGCGATGCATTAATTGCAGATCAAAAAGTGCAGATACAACCAGCTTTTTCACATTCAGTTGCAAACCAAACCAAAATCAGGCAAGAGCAAAACAAAGTAGCTTATAGCATTGCTCATGCGATTCCAGGGCAAGTGGGATTTTGTGTACCTCGCATTACCCAAGAACCAAAATACAGTCAAAGACTGGTAGCGTTGTTGAAGGCAGAGAGTTTAGTCACGAAAGTGGAAGTAAATAACACTGCTGGCTCGATTGTGGTAATGTATCAGTCTGGAGCAATGTCAGATTTTGAAATGCGATCGCATTTAATCAATCTGATTCAGTCAGAGGGCAATCCACTCATTGCAGAACCAACTCCCAAACAAACTGCAAGTAAAACCAAAAGTAGACAAGAGCAAGACAAGGAAACAAGCACAAAAAAAACCAAGGAGAAATTGAAAACTCCTCCCGTTTGTGCCAGTGCTAACCATTCCGTGTCCTCGTCTCGCCCTCAATCTGCGACTTCTCCTGGAAAAACTAAAGAGCAAGCAAAGCAGCCAGCAAAATTAGCTTATAGTATTGCTCACTCCATTCCGGGACGAGTTAGATTTCATGTGCCTCGGATTGCCCAAGATCCGAAATACGTGCAACGTTTGGAAGCTTTGCTCAAAGCAGATCCAACGGTAATTGGCGAACGAGTAAATCGCTGTTGCGCATCAATTGTGATCACATATAAATCTGCGTTCAACCTCAATACTCAAAATCAAAAACGCAGTGTGATGGAAGCAGCAATATCACATTTAGTGAGTTTGCTTCAAGATGCAACTATAAGCGCGATCGCCTAACTGTCAAAACACATCTATCAGCCTTTCACAACTCACAAATCAAGACCTGAAGACAACTAGCCAGTCTAGCAGGATGGGGAGTTTGTTTACTCTTTTCACTATCCTTGCCAAACTGGATAGCCTTCTTGTCGCTTTCAGTTCAAAAATTATCTGTATGAGAGAGAAGCAATGGTACAAGTTAAGGTGGGTTTACCATCCTCCGCAAGTCAGTTGTCTCAAGTGACAGCGGCTCAAAAGAATGGGAAAGCTCATTTAGTCGAACTCAACACACACTCACGCACGCATCTTCCCAAAGTTCCTCATAGTGTTGTCCATGCAATTACAGGTAGAATTCGCTTGCAAGTGCCACGCTTGCGCTACGATCCTGACTATGCACAGCGCCTCCAAATTCTGCTAGAAGCAGATGCATTAGTTACAAGTATCCGGCTCAAGCCTGCGGCAGCCTCGGTTGCTATTACTTACAATCCCAGGAAAGTTTCAGAATTCAAGTTACGCCACCATCTTAGCCATTTAATCCAAGCAGCTGGTGAACTTGTTGTCCTCAAATCTGCAACACTACAAACAACGGAACAAACAGAGAAATTTTGGCCGGGAGTACAACTTTCTGGTGCTATTACCACCTTAGCTGTGTTGGGTGGGCCTTTGGGATTACCCATTCCATCAATGTTGATGGTAGGAACCATTACTCTTGCTACATTGCCAATTGTTCAACGCGCTTGGAAGGGAATTGTCGTAGAGCGAAAACTGAATATAGACTTTTTGGATTTTATTGCGATCGCCATTACCACCTTTCAAGGTCAATTTATCACGCCAGCACTGATGCTGAGTTTAATTGAGATTGGTGAAAAGATACGCGATCGCACAGCTCGTTCATCGGCACAGCAAACCCTGGATCTATTGAGTTCTTTAGGGCAGTTAGTGTGGGTGGAACGAGGCGGCAACAAGCAACAAATTTCCATCCAAGAAGTGCAGTGTGGAGATACAGTCATTGTCTATCCAGGGGAACAAGTACCCGTTGACGGTAAAATCCTGCGAGGTAAAGCGCTGTTAGATGAGCAAAAACTAACTGGCGAATCTGTGCCTGTTTTCAAAACAAAGGGACAACAAGTATTTGCTTCCACCTTGGTGCGGGAAGGACGAATTTATATCCTGGCAGAAGGAATCGGCAACGATACTAAAGCTGGGAAAAGCTTGCAGTTAATGCAACAAGCCCCAGTTCACGATACCCGCATGGGGAACGATGCTGTGAAAATTGCCGAGAAAGCAGTGTTGCCAACTTTGTTACTGGGAGGGACAGTACTTGCCATCACCCGTAACCCGGCGCGTGCAGCTAGTATTTTCAGCCTTGATTTTGCAACGGGAATTCGAGTCTCTGTGCCAACAGCAGTTTTGGCAGCACTTACCCATGCAGCCCAGCGCGGTGTTCTGATTCGCAGTGGCAGAGCGTTAGAACTGCTAGCACAGGTAGATACTGTCGTCTTTGATAAAACAGGCACGCTGACTCAAGGTGAAGCGGCTGTTGTCGGGGTTGAGAGTTTCAATTCAGCAATTTCAAGTATGCGGGTATTGCAACTAGCTGCTACCGCCGAACAGTGCTTAACTCATCCAGTCGCAGAGGCAGTCATGCGTTATGCCGAAACTCACAACGTAGAAATTTTGCCGCGTAGCAAGTGGGAGTATCAACTTGGCTTGGGCGTACAAGCACAGATTGATGGAGAACTTGTTTATGTAGGTAGCAAGCGTTTTCTGCGCCACAAAAATGTGGATCTGTCGGGATTAGAAGGAAAACAAAAACCTGCCTCTGCAATTTATGTTGCCACCAACGGTGAACTTCAAGGTATAATAGAGTATTGTGACTTGCTCCGTCCTGAAAGTCGGGAAGTCATTCATAGACTGTTGACGGTCGAGGGTGTAGAAGTCCACATGCTCACCGGAGACAACAAGCGCACTGCTAGCACTGTAGCCGCGCAACTTGGTATTATCCCAACTAATACCCACGCAGAAGCATTTCCTGAACAAAAAGCAACAGTTGTACGCGAATTGCACGAGCAAGGAAAGACCGTTGCATTTGTTGGCGATGGTATCAATGATTCGCCAGCTTTAGCCTACGCCGATGTTTCTGTATCTTTTGCCAACGGTTCCGATATTGCCCGTGAGACAGCCGACTTAGTGCTGATGAAGAATGACTTGCATGGTTTATTGGAAGCGATCGCGCTCGCCCGCCAAACCAAGCAACTAATTCAGCAAAACACGGGTATTGTTGCCGTACCTAACCTAGCTGCATTAGCGATCGCCGTTTTCTTCGGTTTAAATCCTTTAGCAGCAACGGTAGTCAACAATGGCTCTACAGTGGTTGCAGGAGTAAACGGTTTGCGTCCTGTTTTGAAAAGCCGCAAAACAAAAACTCTACCAACAGTAAGATGAGATATCTATCTCTACTGAAATAAGATAGAGAGTTTTAGTGGAATTTACTGATTTACTTGAGGTAAAAATTATGGCACCCAAAATAACTGACTTTGTCGAAGAAGCTGGCGCACCTGGAATTATAGCCGGTATCGGTGCAGTTCTTCTAGCACCTGTAGTGATTCCAGTCGTAGCTGGAGTAGGTAAACCCATCGCTAAAACCCTGATTAAAGGTGGAATTAGCATTTACGAAAAGAGCAGAGGAGCCTTTGCAGAACTGGGTGAAACCTGGGAAGACATTGTTGCTGAAGCAAGAGCAGAACTAGCTGAATCAAAGCAACTACCAGCTGTTGAAGCTGGTGTTGATAATGGAGATAAGGTTGGCTAAACTTCAACAACCATAGTTGTGAAAGTTTATATCGTAGGGATGGGTAACTTACCCATCTCCAAAATTATGATTCAGTTGATCAATTTTGGATGGGGATTTTTTGAGAGAGCGTTCTGGCTCTAGTTCTTGTAACTAGGTTGAACCGGGTAACGAGAGTTGAAGAGTACAAAGGTAGTAGTCAGGGATTTACTACCTCGGATCTTTTTTCAGAATATCAAGCCTCATGGGTACTTTTAATTAAATTTGTAATTGCTAAGGAGAGTGGTGACGTGCGGAAAAATGGTTATGGCAACCTTAGCTACATCCCAAAAAGTATGCAGGAAACAGCCTTAGAAAAACCATCCAAACCGATATTGACAAAAATTGTAAGTAATACTCCAGGGCGTTTGCGTTTGAGAGTTGCTCAACCCCAGCGTTGGGCTACAAAAATGCAACATATACTCAAAACTCTTGAAGCCCAGCCTAACATTAGTCAGGTACGGATGAATCTTCAGAACGGAAGTATTACTATCCAGCATGATGGTAATGAGGACAGCTTCAAAAATGTTATTACTACATTACAGGATTTAGGTGTAATTTTCGCTGACATTACAGGTTTTGCTGAAACTACAGGAGGAAAATCTGAAGTAGCAGCGGGAGTATCAAATGCAGTTGTTGATTTGAATAAGCGAGTTAAAGAAGCAACAAACGGTGTAGTTGATCTGCGCTTCCTTTTTCCTTTAGGACTTGCTACCCTTTCAATCCGGCAGTTATTTGCTAAAGGACTACAATTAGAAATAATTCCTTGGTACGTGTTGGCATGGTATGCCTTTGATAGTTTTATTAAATTACACGGTACAAATCAACCCCAGTCTACAAATGAGTAAACTTTCATATTATTAAGGTCTCCCAAATGCAGTAACTTGAGAGCAGGAAGGAAGTATAACCTTCAAAAGGGAGAGCTGAGGATGAAAAAACTAATCAATACACCAGAAGACTTTGTACGCGAAAGTCTAGAAGGTATGTTAGCCGCTCATCCAGATTTAATTAAGGTAAATTTTGATCCCAATTTTGTCTATCGTGCTGATGCACCTATCAAAGGTAAGGTAGCAATTATTTCTGGAGGTGGTAGTGGGCATGAACCGATGCACGCTGGTTTTGTGGGGATGGGAATGCTCGATGCTGCCTGCCCAGGAGAGGTTTTCACTTCACCCACCCCCGATCAGATGCTAGCTGCGACGAAAGCTGTGGATAGTGGAGCTGGTATTTTATCCATCGTCAAAAATTATTCTGGTGATGTGATGAATTTTGAAATGGCAACCGAGTTAGCCCAAAGTGAGGGTATGCGGGTGCTAAATATTTTGATTGACGATGATGTAGCGGTAAAAGATAGTCTTTATACGCAAGGGCGTCGGGGTGTCGGAACTACAGTTCTGGCAGAAAAAATTTGTGGAGCCGCAGCCGAACAAAGATACGATTTGCAGCAACTCGCAAATTTGTGCAGGCGAGTTAACCTAAATGGACGGAGTATGGGTGTAGCATTAACTTCCTGCACAACACCAGCCAAGGGTACACCGACATTTGAGCTTAGTCACCAAGAAATCGAAATGGGTATCGGCATTCACGGTGAACCCGGAAGAGAGCGCATGAGTATAAAATCAGCAAATGAGATTGCTGAAATGTTAGCGCTATCGATTATTGAAGATAAATCCTATAGCCGTACAGTACGAGAGTGGGATGAAACTAAAGGCGAATGGGTGGATGTAGAACTAATAGATCCAGCATTTACAAAAGGTGATCGCGTGCTAGCTTTTGTGAATAGTATGGGTGGCACTCCTGTTTCCGAACTTTATGTTATTTACCGCAAACTAGCAGAAATTTGTCAAAAGCATGGTTTGCAAATAGTCCGAAACTTGATTGGTGCTTATATAACTTCCCTGGAAATGCAAGGTTGTTCAATTACCCTACTCAAGCTCGATGATGAAATGATTCGGCTATGGGATGCACCTGTCAAAACACCGAGTTGGCGATGGGGAATTTAGGGTTATGCAGAAAACACAACACCTCTTTTTCATTGCTCTGCTACCATCACAAGAAATTCAAGACTACGCCAACCAAATCAAGCAATACTTTGCAGATAAGTACGCTAGTCGGCACGCTCAAAAATCTCCACCTCACATTACCCTACAACCACCCTTTGAATGGGCAGATGAAAACGTGCCAGCATTAGAAGAATGTTTGCAAGAATTTGCCAGTCAGCACAAGGCATTGCCAATTACCCTAAATGGTTATGCTGCCTTTGTACCTCGTGTCATATATATTAATGTAGTTAGAAGTCCAGAACTGTTGGCTTTACAAGCTAATTTAATGGCGCATTTAGAAAGCAAACTGGAAATTGTTGATAAAGTTTCTAAAACGCGCCCCTTTGCTCCCCACATGACAGTGGCATTTAAAGACTTAACAAAACAGAACTTTAAAGCTGCTTGGCCAGAATTTGAAAAGCGGGAGCTTTATTTTGAGTTTACTGCAAACAGTTTAACATTGCTATTTCACGACGGTAAGCGGTGGAATATTAAAAGCGAGTTTCCCTTTGCTCAGAACCAAAGAGCGATCGCCTCTTAAATTTCCTTTTCACCTACTAACTTCTTTAACGCCAATAAACAAGCTCCATAAGCAGGTTCATACCTTGGTAAAATCACCTTCACGGCAGGAAATTTTGTGACAATAGATGCTGTAAATCTTTCCCGCATCTTGCACTTACTTTGCCATACACTTCCAGTTGTTACTACTTCAATAAATTCGCTAGGGCTAAAAATAGCATTCATAACTGTAGAAGTAGCTTTAACTAGTTCTTCTACAGCCTCATTAATAATTTTATTTGCTACTTCATCTCCTTGTGCGGCTGCATAATCAACAATTGGTGCCAAAGCCGCTATCTCTTTAACACCCCATCCTCGCCGATAGATTACTTCTATTAAATCTTCTATACTTGCTAGACCAAGATGTTGCTGCAAATCTTCTATAATTGTCGTTGACATCTCACGTCCATCATAGGCTTTTAATGCAGCTTGCATACCAGCAACAGCAATTTTATAGGCGCTACCTTCATCTCCTAAAATATAACCCCAACCACCGACTCGCTTAGTTTTTCCCTGAGAATTTCGACCAAAAACTATAGAACCTGTTCCTGCTGCGGCTACAATTCCAACATCATTACCAATTCCGCCTACTAAAGCAATCAAAGCATCATTACAAATTACAATATTAGATTGACTTACTGCCCAATCAATGGAAAAAAATGATTATTTTTTAAATATTCAAAAATATTTTTTACTACTTCAATATCTTGAGAACGACCTACACCTGCTAAACCAAAGCAAATAGCTTCTATTTTAATAGAATCTGTTAACTTTAACCCTTCAATTATGGCTGCATTAACTGCACATTTAATTGATTCCAAAGCTGCTTTAATACCTACACTCTGATAATTAGATTCTCCAGCTTCACCACGTCCTAAAACTTTTCCAAATGCATTCATCAAAATACAGACTGTTTTACTTCCTCCACCGTCTATTCCTAAAATACAACTCATCATATAGTATTCTTATCTAATGTCAAGAATTAGGGGTGTAAGGGGATAAGGGTATAGGGGTGTAAGGGAACCCATAAATAAATTTAGGGGCTTGAAACAAGGACGCCGTATTTCTCGTACTACGTATCTCGAAATACATCTTCTTTTCTTCTCCATGCTTAAAAGCAGGGGCTTGTATCCTTTTCTTCGGGGCTAATCGCTTTACACCCCTACAACGCCACATGCTTTATGCCGGGAAACCCGTCCACCGCAGTGGCTCCCCTGCACCCCTACACCCGCCCCGAAGGGGGTTGGTCAGGACTTACACAAAATACCTCTCTAGCTCTTATTCCTCTGTGTTCCCTGTGCTTCTGTGGTTTTATTATTCGATAATTTGTGCATAAGTGCCAATATTTTTTTAATAACCGCAGAGACGCATAGACGCGTAAGCGGCTACTTACCCTTCGGGAACACCTTCGGTGTACAGAAGCCACTACCTACGGAAGCCGCTAGCTAACGCAACGCCTGACGGCGAACGCGTCTACCGCGTCTACGTGTCTACCCGCAGGTTAGAAGGCAGAGCAAAGAGAATTGATGGATTATTAGTAATTCTATTATCTTGCTGTAGGATTTGCTTCTTCCTTTAAAGGAATAAACAACATAGAAATCATCCCCGGAATTGTGAATAAACAAACTAAAATAAAAAATATAGGATATCCGACTGCTTGTTGAAGATAACCACTAATTAATCCTGGTAGCATCATTCCTAAAGCCATGATGCCTGTCGAGATAGCAAAATGAGAGGTTTTATATTCACCTTGGGAAATATACATTAAATACACGCTAAAAGCTGTGAATCCAAAACCATATCCAAATTGTTCTAAGGAAACCAATGGAGATATTAATGTTAGTGAAGGTTGAGTATAAGCCATGTAGACATAAAAAATATTAGGTAAGTTCATAGCTAAAGCCATAGGCCAAATACATTTTTTTAATCCATATTTAGAAATAACTATACCTCCTAAAATACCTCCTAAAATTAGAGAGACTACTCCAGAAGTACCATAAACTAAACCTAAATCTGATGTTGACAAACCTAGCCCTCCAACTTCCAGCTTATCTAATAAAAATAAAGACGCTATTTTAACCAACATTGCCTCACCAAATCTATAGAGTAAGATAAATGCTAAGATAGATACAATCTTTTCTTGAGTGAAATACGAGGTAATTATCTGTAAAAATGGAATTTTTTCTCTTGCTGTGTATTGATGTGTAGCATCTTCATCAGGAAAGGGTAAAATTAGGCGATGAAAAATAAATATTATTAATAAAATGGCAGATGAAAAACCAATAATAAGTGTCCAAGCTAAAGGTATGTTTTTAAAATATATTTCTAGTTTACCAGCTAAAAAGACTAAAATTCCAGAACAAAAAATAATGGCTAGTCGATAAAAAAGTGAACGGATACCAACAAAAAATGCTTGTTGCTCTGGCTTTAGAGCAAGCAAATAAAAACCATCTGTAGCAATATCATAGGTAGCAGAAATAAATGCTCCTAAGGTTAATACAACTAAGGAGATGAAAAAGAAGTTTGGCAATTGTAATGAAAAGGCTACTAAAACCAAACACAAAAACATAGCAATTTGGCTGGTAATTATCCATGTTCGTTTGGTAGAGTAAATATCTACTACAGGCCCCCAAAACATTTTAATTACCCAGGGTAAATAAAGAAAACTTGTCCATAAGGTAATTTGAGCATTATCTACACCCATTCGTTTGTAAAATATTACAGAAACAGTGTTGATAATCACATAGGGTATGCCAGAGGCAAAATATAAAGTTGGGATAAAAGTCCAAGGAGAAAGAAATATGCTTCTTTTAAGCATAAATTGGCAAAGAGGCAAAGAGTGTGAAGCAGTTCTTTTATACCTTAACAACTAATTGAACACCAAGATATTTATAGAATTAACGAACCACAAAGTACACAAAGTACACAAAGAGAAAGACACTGACGTAGGCAGTGGATGTCCGTCACAAAGAAAGTATTTAAAGGATTATGCGTTTGATGCCGTCTTTGAGAAGAGTAACGTTAAAGTTGACGAGAAGGGCGAGAGGATATCCGGTAATTTTGAGATAAGAGAGGACTTGGGCTTCATGAATTCTGGTTAAGTTTTGGACAGCTTTCAATTCCACAATTAGAGAATTCCCAAGCAAAAAATCTAATTTGCCTTCACCTACTGTACGACCCTTGTAAGTGACTACTACTGGATGCTCAAACCTATGAGGTATTCCTCGCAGCAAAAATTCTTCTTGTAGTGCCCTATGATAAACCTCCTCCAAATATCCAGAACCCAACACTCTGTACACTTCAATAGCGGCACCAATTACAGCATAAGCTAATTGCTCAACCTCATCTGTTAACTGTCTCATCTCTACTAAATCCTTTTTTCTTCGTGTCCTTTGTGTCCTTTGTGGTTCATTCCCATAAAACCCTCTCCAACCCTGTGGCAAAATTTATTAGAGTCCTTCTTAGAAACCTTCCACACTTATTTTTCCCAGCATGATCGCAATTACTAACCTCCCCAGTCAATACGAACCCTTTACCACTGAAGCGAAGTGGCAAAAATTTTGGGAAGAAAACCACATTTACAAAGCAGATCCAAATAAAGGTGGTAAACCCTATTGCATCGTTATTCCACCGCCTAACGTCACTGGCAGTTTGCATATGGGACACGCCTTTGACAATAGCCTGATTGACGTTTTAGTGCGCTACCACCGGATGAAAGGGCGCAATGCCCTTTATCTGCCAGGAACAGATCATGCCAGCATCGCCGTACACACTGTTCTTGAAAAACAACTTAAGGCTGAAGGCAAAACTCGCTACGAATTAGGGCGCGAGAAGTTTCTAGAACGCGCTTGGCAATGGAAGGAAGAATCTAAGGGGACAATTGTTGGACAGTTGCGACGTTTAGGTGTTTCTGTAGACTGGACGCGGGAACGTTTTACTCTGGATGAAGGTTTATCCAAAGCTGTTTCGGAAGCTTTTAATCGTCTCTACGAAGAGGAGTTGATTTATCGCGGGAAATACTTAGTTAACTGGTGTCCAGAGTCACAATCTGCGGTTTCAGATTTAGAGGTGGAAGCCAAAGAGGTGAATGGTAATCTCTGGCACTTCCGCTATCCGCTTACGGATGGTTCGGGTCATGTGGAAGTGGCGACAACTCGTCCGGAAACGATGCTCGGCGATACAGCAGTGGCTGTAAATCCCAATGATGAACGCTACAAAAATCTGATTGGGAAAACAGTCACGCTGCCAATTATGAATCGGGAAATTCCTATTATTGGTGATGAGTTGGTTGATCCCGCTTTTGGGACGGGTTGCGTGAAGGTGACGCCTGCCCACGATCCAAATGATTTTGAAATGGGTCAAAGGCACAATCTGCCGTTTATCAATATTATGAATAAGGACGGTACGCTGAATGAGAATGCCGGGGAATTTCAAGGACAAGACCGCTTTGTAGCTAGAAAGAATGTGGTTGCTCGCCTTGAAGCTGACGGCTTTTTGGTGAAGGTGGAAGATTATAAGCACACAGTTCCCTATAGCGATCGCGGTAAAGTTCCCGTTGAGCCTCTGCTATCAACGCAGTGGTTTGTCAAAATTCGCCCGATGGCAGATCGGTGCCTAGATTTTCTTGAGCAAAAGAATTCTCCCCGGTTTGTCCCTCAACGCTGGACGAAGGTTTATCGTGATTGGTTGGTGAAACTGAAGGATTGGTGTATCTCCCGCCAACTTTGGTGGGGACACCAAATTCCTGCTTGGTACGCGGTGAGCGAAACGGGTGGTGAGATTACTGATCATACGCCGTTTGTAGTGGCACGCAATCAAGCCGAAGCTGAGGAAAAGTTAAAATCTCAATTTGGCGAAGGAGTCAAGATAGAACGAGATCCAGATGTTTTGGATACCTGGTTTTCTTCTGGATTGTGGCCTTTTTCAACTTTGGGCTGGCCTGAACAAACGCAAGATTTAGCTACATATTACCCTACCAGCACTTTGGTCACAGGTTTTGACATTATCTTTTTCTGGGTTGCCAGAATGACGATGATGGCAGGGCATTTTACTGGACAAATGCCATTCGAGGATGTTTACATTCATGGTTTGGTGTTGGATGAGAATGGCAAGAAGATGTCCAAATCAGCTGGCAATGGCATCGATCCGTTATTATTGATGGATAAATATGGCACAGATGCTTTGCGGTATACCCTGATTAAAGAGGTAGCCGGTGCCGGACAAGATATCCGTCTGGACTACAATCGCAAATCAGATGAATCGCCATCGGTAGAAGCATCTCGTAACTTTGCTAACAAGCTTTGGAATGCAGCGCGGTTTGTGATGATGAATTTGGATGAGCAAACTCCGCAACAATTGGGAGAACCATCCGCTACAGAATTAAGCGATCGCTGGATTCTCTCTCGTTATAACCAAGTTGTCCAACAAACTAATAATTACATGGACAATTACGGTTTGGGGGAAGCAGCAAAGGGTTTGTATGATTTTATTTGGGGTGATTTTTGCGACTGGTATATTGAATTAGTTAAATCTCGGCTGCAAAAGGACGCCGATCCATCTTCTCGGCGCGTAGCTCAACAAATCTTGGCATACGTTTTGGAAGGGATTTTAAAACTACTCAATCCCTTTATGCCTCATATTACTGAAGAAATTTGGCATACTCTCACTCAACAAGCTGCTGATTCTAAGCAGAGTTTGTCTGTACAAACCTATCCAGAGGCGAAAACAAATTTAATAGATCTGGCTTTGGAAGAACAGTTTGAACTGCTGATTAATACCATCCGTACCATTCGTAACTTGCGAGCTGAGGCGGATGTGAAGCCAGGTGTGAAAGTGACTGTGAATTTGCAAAGCGATAGCGAACAAGAACGGCAAATTCTCACTGCTGGGCAGTCTTATATTAAGGATTTGGCAAAGGTTGAGAATTTAACGATCGCGGTTAGTGAGCAACAACAACAAACATTTACTGCTCAAAAATCTCGAATTGGTTGGACAAAAATAGCAGCCATTATTGGAGCGATTTACTTGTTCAGAATTGGGCTGGCGATCGCCGATGCCATTGATGACATTCCCTTAATCGGAACTTTCTTTAAAATGGTCGGTCTTGGTTATACAATGTGGTTTGTTGCTCGCTATTTGCTGTTCACTCAAGCTAGACAAAGGTTATTTGCCAAAGTTATCCAAACAACTGTTGACGATAGTCTGCCCCAGGTAGAATTACAACAACCACAAGAACCAGAAAAAGCCATTGCTGGAGTTGTGGGTACAATACAAGTTCTACTTCCCTTAGCTGGAGTGGTGGATATTGAAGCGCTACGTACTAAGCTAGAGAAAAGCCTTAACAAAGTAGAAGCAGAAGTCAATTCTCTCAATGGTAGGTTAAGCAATTCTAGTTTCGTGGATAAAGCACCAGCGCAAGTTGTACAGGGAGTGCGGGATGCTTTAGCAGAAGCCCAAAAGCAAGCGGAAATTTTGCGCGATCGCCTGCGTCAGCTAGCATAACTTTAAGTATCTAATTCTTGTAGAGCCGCAACCAACAAAACAAAGGTCATGCTATATCTAGCCCAGGTGCATAAAAATGAATTTTTAGATCAACTTCAGTTGCGGTTGTTGGCACGGCAGGAAGCTGAAAACATGTGGACAATCATCCCAGAAGAAGCTTTTATTCTTCTGGGAAAAAGCAAAACTCTAGCTGAGAAATTGCTCGTTTTAGTTGAGCTTTCTCCTACGGGTGAGATTGAAAAATTAGAAGAAGCCACGAACTGGGTGCTAGAGGTAGTAAAAACTTACCTTACTACTGGCATTACTCCTGAGTTTTTGCGTGAGGAAACAGAGCGAGCCGAACAGTGGCGACAAAACCTAACTTTGCAAACTCAAGATTTGGCGCGTCGCAGTTTGGAATTAGAAGCGCGTCGAGAACAAATTCAAGCCTTAGAAGAAAGCCTCAAACGAGAGAAAAACGGCATCAAAGAGGAGAGTTAATTAGAAGAGGGGCGCAAACACAGAGAATATTTTTGCTAGTTTCTCCCTGTCATTGTATCCTCACCACTGATCACTCGTACAATGGAAAAAAATAATCTTCACCAATGCTGGATTCTCAACCGAAGAGAAGTGCTAGCTCTGTTTAGGGCTGCCGGAACTGCAATATTTGTAGTGGGATGCATACCTAGAAAACCCACCACCGCGCAAACATCATCTCCAGTAAATCCTGCAAAATTACCCGCATGTGTAGTTATACCAGAGCAGACTGAAGGGCCATATTTTGTGGATGATAAGTTGAAACGCTCTGATATTCGATCCGATTCCTCCGACGGTTCGGTAAAAGAAGGTGTGCCACTCCAACTGAGGCTTCGCGTTTCTGCGATCGCTAATACTAGCTGCAAGCCACTCGTCGGTGCGATCGTGGATATTTGGCATTGTGACGCGCTAGGCGTATATTCGGACGTAAATGATCCAAGTTTCAATACAGTCGGCAAAAAGTTCCTGCGCGGGTATCAAGTAACAGATGGGAATGGAACCGTCGAGTTCACAACTATCTATCCTGGTTGGTATCAGGGCAGAACAGTCCATATCCACTTGAAGGTACGCACAGACGGGACATCAAGGCAAGGTTATGAGTTTACCTCACAGCTGTACTTTGATGATTCGATTACGGATCGGGTGCATACACAAGCACCATATGCCAGCAAGGGACAGCGCACGTTGAAGAACGCACAAGACGGAATCTTCCAAAGCGGTGGAGACAAATTGTTACTCGCACTGACTAAAACAAGCCAAGGTTATGCAGCAACATTCGATATTGGGCTTCAGACAGCTTGAGTAGCATCACAATTGTTATACTCTTGCTGGTAAAGAAACCTTTGTAGGTTGTTCTAAGCCAGTATTTTCACTTTTTCCAACTTCCTCCGACGCCAACAATTCTCGAATCAACCTAGTAAGTGCTTTTTGTGCCAATTGGCTAGCAATTTGTTGTCCCAAACGTTGTACGCCTGGATTTACTAACATTTGGGCAATTTGCGGAGCAATCTGCACTGGATCGAAGCCACGAGTTTCACGAAGAATATTTAAAATTCTCTTTATGTGTTCCAAGGTTTGCTGTTGCTCGGCTGTGGCAGCAGGAGTTTCGTTGATTGCTGTGACGCCAACCCGTTCTCGCAGTAAATAGGTGAAGTTATGCAAAATATTTTTACCCAGAGCTTCCGCACTTTTGACAACTTCATCTAGTAGGCGATCGCGAATGAAAGCACCACGTTCTGAAGATAGAAAATCTACCGCTTGATTCAAAACTAAGTTTAAGTCATAGTCCTGATTGCTACGGGCATTGCGTAACAAATTTTCTAGACGATTCCAGCGGAAACTTCCTTCCTTAAAAAGTAAATCTCGCAGTGATGCTCTTAATTCAGGTGAAGGATCTGTTAACAACCTTTTAGCAACGTAAGGATAAGCCTCACTTAAAACTTTAAAGTTAGGATCTATATAAATAGCTATACCTTCCAGCGTCACTAAAGAACGAATAATCAAAGCGTAGTAAGGTGGCACGCGGAAAGGATACTCATACATCAAAGCCGATAGTTCATCAGTGATACTTTTAATGTTTAACTCGGCAACACTAGCTCCCTGAGCATCGGCAAATACTTTCGCAAACGCTGGAATAATCGGTGTTAAATCTGTATCTGGTGATAAAAAATCTAACTTGACGTAGTCGTTTGCCAAACCTTCAAAGTCACGATTAACGACGTGGACGATTGCTTCAATTAAACCATAGCGCTGTGGTGGTTTAATTTCACTCATCATGCCAAAGTCTAGGTATGCCAATTTGCCATCGGTGGTAGCTAGTAAATTACCGGGATGGGGATCGGCGTGAAAAAATCCATGTTCGAGCAACTGTCGCAACGAACACTGCACTCCCACCTCGATTAAATATCTAGCATCAATACCTTGAGCGCGAATTTCTTCTGGCTGGGTTAATTTCGTACCGTTAATCCACTCCATCGTCAAGACGCGACGATTTGTATATTCCCAGTAAATTTTCGGTACGTAAACGTCTTTAATATGACCATATAGCTGATAAAACCGCTCGGCGTTTTCTCCCTCGTGAATATAATCCATCTCTTCAAAGATGCGATCGCCTAATTCATCGAGGATACCAACCAAGTCACTGCGGATGCGTTTAAAGTTTCTCTGCGCCCATCCTGCTAATCGGCGCAGAATATACAAATCAACGGTGATGCGCTCTCGCAAGTCGGGGCGTTGAACTTTAACGGCGACTTCTTCACCAGTTTTGAGCTTTCCTTTATAAACTTGCCCCAAGGAAGCAGCAGCAATTGGTTCTGGCGACAACTCGGCATACACTTCCTGGGGAGGTGCGCCTAATTCTTCTTCTATAAACTGATAAGCTATTTCGTTGGCAAAGGGAGGCAATTTATCTTGCAGTTGAGTTAGTTCTTCCAGATAGACTGGTGGAACTAAATCCGGTCTGGTAGATAAAGCCTGACCGATTTTAATATAAGCTGGCCCTAGCCTAGTCAGTAATTCTCGCAGTTGAATTGCTCGACGGGAATCATTTTTAACGACTATTCCCCGTTTGCTATCCCACCATATACCTAAAGCAAAGCGAATAGTTGGCATCAAAACCGCGATAATGCGTTGCAAAACTTGCAAAGGACGGCTTTGATAATAAGACTTGATTGCCAGAGGATCGTAATACAGTGCGGCTTCAGGTTCGGTTTTGGCGATCGCTAATGCTTGATGTGTTTCGGCTTCCTCCGGCGCTGATAAATTCACAACAGAAACTATTGCAGTATCTTCTGTTACTGCTTCAGGAGCTACTTGCAGGGAAGTAGGGGAAGATGTCTTTACATTCATGAACTTACCACCGCATCGGAGTCGAACTGTTAAGTATTGTAACAATATGTTGAGAATTTAGGTTCTCGAAAAAGGCATAAATCGGGTGAGAAGATGCAATTTTGATTTACATCTACTACCTACGATAATTTATCGATAACCACGTGATCGCCATTAAGAAAGTCTATCGCCCTCGTCTAACTAGATAAAAGTCACACTAAACTAGGTTTGGTACACCCAATTGGGCGTGCTTGTTCAGGGGTAACCGAGTAGCTTGCAAAAGCTCAAAAGCTAGATCAAAAAGGGATTTTTGACTTTGGCTAAGTCATACCATTATCCCTGATGTTGGAAGTAGCCGGCGTCTACCCTCACGGAGAATTTGGCTTGATGTTGTCTCTGTTGCGAATCGAAAATTTTGCCCTCATTGACAAACTGGAACTAGAGTTTGGCTCTGGACTAAATGTGTTGACAGGTGAAACCGGCGCAGGCAAGTCAATTATTCTAGATGCCATTGATGCAGCCTTGGGAGGTAAAGTTTCTAGTCGCGTCATCCGCACTGGTAGCAGTCGGGCGATGGTAGAAGCAACTTTTACTTCTAATTCTGCATTCGCCGCTTGGTTAACCGAACAGGAAATCGACTTAATCGATGATAACTCAGTAGTTGTCAGTCGAGAAATTACACTCTCCTCCGGAAAAGCTCGCAGTCGTTCGCGGGTGAATGGAGTGTTGGTAAATCAGCAGTTAATGGCGGGATTGCGTGATCGCTTAGTGGAAATTACCGCCCAAGGGCAAACTGTTTTGGTGGGGCAATCTGCCCAAATCCGCGACTGGCTGGATTTGTATGGTGGTGAATCAATGTTGCAGCAGCGACATTTTGTTGCCAATATCTACAATACTTACCAACAAGCCCACCAAATCTTAGAAAAACGCCGCACGTCAGAACGGGAACGCCTGCAACAACTCGACTTGCTGACATATCAAGTTAAAGAACTGGGAGATGCTAACCTGAGCGAAGCCGATGAATTAGAGCAACTCCAGCAAGAACAGCAACGTCTCAACCATGTCGTCGAACTGCAACAGATGAGTTATAAAACTTACCAAGCATTGTACCAGAGCGATGGCGAAACTCCAACAGCAGTAGACTTGCTGGGAGACAGTGAAGCAACTCTAACTGACATGGCGGAATACGATGCCCAGCTGCAAGTGTTATTAGACTTGGTAAGGGATGCTCAAGCAACCGTGACAGAGGTGGCACGGCAGATTAATACCTATGGAGAAAGTTTAGAAGCAGATCCCCTACGTTTGGAGGAAGTAGAAGAGCGGATTCGGGAGTTAAAGCAAATTTGTCGTAAATATGGCCCCACCTTGAGTGAGGCGATCGCATATTATCAGCGCATCCAAGCAGAATTAGCCAAACTGAACGATAGCGAACAATCGATAGAAAGTCTCGAATTGCAAGAACAGGAGTGTTGGGAAAAGCTCACTCAAGCTTGCCACAAGTTAACGCAGTTGCGTCGTACCGCAGCCCTGGAATTAGAAGCGGAACTACTTAAGGAACTCAAACCCTTGGCGATGGAGAAGGTGCAGTTCCAAGTAGAAATTGTGCCGACATCCCCCACCACCGCCGGAGCAGACAAAATTACATTTATGTTTAGCCCCAACCCTGGAGAACCGCTCCAACCTTTATCGGAAATCGCCTCTGGTGGAGAAATGAGCCGTTTTTTACTAGCCCTAAAAGCTTGTTTTTCCCAAGCAGACGCGACGGGAACCCTGGTATTTGATGAAATCGATGTTGGTGTTTCTGGAAGGGTAGCACAAGCGATCGCTGAAAAATTACATCAGTTAAGTCAAAGCCACCAAGTATTATCTGTTACACATCAACCTTTAGTAGCGGCAATGGCAGACCGTCATTTCCGGGTGGATAAGCAAGTAGTCAATCAAGTCAAAGGCAAAAAAGAACACAACGGCCATAGTGAAGAGCGTACAGTCGTCCGTGTCATCACCCTAGACAACTTAACTAAACGTAGAGAAGAACTAGCACAATTGGCAGGTGGTAAATCAGCACAAGAAGCGATCGCCTTTGCTGAGTCTTTGTTAACACAGGCAGCAAATCATCGACGCGGTGGTTCTGGGAATGATTGAACATCAAATTTCTTTTTTCTCTCAGCGTTCTACCCTGCGGTAAGCTGCTTACGCGTCTATGTGTCTGTGTGGTTTAAAAGTCGTTTATTTAACCGCAGAGGCGCAGAGTACACATAGTGTATAGGTTGAAAGAGGAATTTCTTGACCAAAAATTTTACCCACGTTGAAAGGGTTAGGGTTAGTTCACTGTGCAATTTGTGCAGCATCGGTGATTAAAGTTTACGTTTACTAGTCGCAACAGCTAAACTCATAACCGCAGCAGCTAATGCTGCCGGAATCAACGGAAACCATCCCCCCGGAATCATTAATAGCCAGATACAACTGCTATGCAAAACACCAATCACCAAACCTACTTTCAGAAGGGTGTATCTTAAGGAATGGGGATGCCAGACTGCGAATCCTCCCCCTAAAGCCCAAACGCCAATCCAGAGAATTTCTAAGGGTTCTGGTAAGTACCACAGCAGCGATCGCCCATCTAAAACAGTACTAAGAAGTTGACTAACCATGTGTGCTTGCACTTCAATACCCGTAATTGTCTGAATCCCGCTCAACTGGCGACTGTAGGGCGTCTACCAGCGATGATCGTTAAAGCTGGGGGCAATAGTACCGATGATGACAATGCGATTGTTAACGGTTGCCAAATTGAATTGGGGACTTAAAACTTCCTGGAGAGTGACAGTTTGGGCGATCGCTTTGGATGCACGATAATTGAGGAGAATTTGGTGACCTTTAGCATCTAGATTATGGTAGCCGCCACTGTTATTTTCTAAGGTTTTGAAGACGACTGACCCCAACTTGAGGCGATTGTCTGGTGTGATTGTGAATTTGATGCCTTCATCCTCCAGATAGCGCTTGGCTAACTTGAAGCTCAGAGAATATTTGCTTTGACAAGGAGACGAAAAACTCACCGCCAACAGTTGACGACGAACAATATCATCCGGATCTCGCAAGACATTATTAAAGCCGTGGCGATCGCGAGGAACTTCCGCAGGTGGGGGTACACCAGGGTTACCGTACTGACAAATAGCAAAAAATCGCTCATTTTGCTGCATCCGCTGTGCCAAGTTAGGATAGGTTTCGATCACCGGGCGATCGCGATACAAATCGAGTCCAATTGCTCTCGGTTTGGCTTGTGCCAACTTCGTTAATAACTCATCCAAAGCAATATCAGATAGGGATGCAGCACCTCTTTCTTCTGGTGGTTGAGACTGCACATCTGCCTCTGTAATTGCTTTGAGTTCTGCCGTCACCCACTGACGATGAAACACAGACTGATAAATGCGATTGAAAACTTGGAAGTATCCTTGCTGCTTAATTACCAAGCCTGATAACCGCAACTCTAAATATTCTGGTTCATTTTTGGCAATCACCTTACCCTGTTGCAAAATTCTCAGATAAAGCTGCAAAACCTTTTCACGAGAACGGGCGTGACGTAATTGGCATCGTTAATAGTGGTGGTGTGGCCGGATTTCCCTTGCCTGTATTGCGTTATTTTGCCAAACCAAATTCCCCCCAAGTGCAACTGCTACAACCAAACTCAGGGAATATACTATCAGCGAAACAACTTATCCGCTTTGTATGGCAGGAATTTGCAGGGGCAAGTGCTTACAAACTAGAAGTATACCAAGGAGAAACTTCAATATTGTCAGCAATTCTCGCAGCAGGTAAAACCAGCTATTTTGCTCCTCCTTGGCTCAAGGAGCGTTCAAGGCAACCTTTACGCTGGCAGATAAAAGCGCTGAATGCAGATGGTAGTGTGTTGGCAGAATCGGCAGTCAACGATTTTAGAATTCAGCCTTAGGCAGTTGTATATATGATATGTAAATCTTTGACAAACTCGATTGATTATAATAATGGCTTTACAAAAACCTATTCTCAGAGCGATCGCACTTGCTTGTGTGTTTTGGGGTATAACCTACAACATATCTGCATTAGCGCAATCCAATATATCCAATAGCAGTAATACTCAACAAAAGCGGATTTAGTTTATTTCCAAAGAGTTAGAACCACCAGATCATGGCACTCCAACTACAGAAGGTGGTACTGGTAGTCGCGGTGACTGTGTATTTAATAACAATAAACCACCGCTAACTCGTTTGGCAGGTGAGGGGCGATCGCGTTTAACTACCAACAACTATCCCACTTTTTGGGTGTACGTACCTTATACTTCAAAAGATTCCTCATCGGGAGAATTTTCTCTCCATGATGGTGAGGATGAAGTGTATCGCACCCAGTTTCCACTTTCTGCCAAACCTGGAATTATCGGTGTTGTCTTACCTCAAAAGGCTGCATCTCTACAAATTGGTAAAACCTACCGTTGGTATTTTGATATTAACTGCCCTGTGACAAATGCAACGGCTGAAGCAACACCAGCATCAGTCACTGGGATCGTTCAACGAGTGGCTGTTTCCGAGAAGTTGGCACAAGCCTTAAAATCAGCTAATTCTCCCTTGGAGAAAGTTGCAGCCTATGCAGAGCAAGGTATTTGGTATGATATGTTGACCGAGTTGGCATCACTGCGGTTAAGTGAGCCACAAAATAAAGATTTTCAGACAGTATGGTTGCATTTACTAACCGATCCTGCGATCGGGTTAAAGCAGATTGCTGAGGCAGAATTGATTGGGATATTAAATAAATAGAGGATTCCTTGATTTAGTCAGGGAAGTCAACAATTGTAAAGTGGAGGGGGAACTGATCGCGTCGCGAGGATGGATTTGACAACAGATACTTTCTCCAGTCTCCCTTAAGCTCGTAGAACGCATCGGTTGCCTCTGCTGGAATTTGACCTGCTACACTGAAGCGATTGATGACGTAGGGAAGTCCATCGGAACCAAGCGACGAACCGCTCATCAGGTGTAAGTGTAGATGTGGTGCTGACGAGTTCCCTGTATTTCCCAACTTACCCAGCACTTGCCCGCGCCTGACCCGTTCCCCTGATTTAACTGTGACTGAATTCTTTTGCAGGTGTGCATACAGTGCAAAGACATTGGGGCTAAGTCTAAGGATGACATGGTTGCCCAAAAGATTTTCTAGAGTGATTGTGCTGGGGTCTGGTAGGCTAGGTGGAATTTGTTCGGAGAGGGTATTCAGCGTTTCCACAACAGTCCCATCAGCAATAGCCAGGACGTCAGCCCCATAAGAGGGGAAGTTTGAGAGATTCTTTACATCACCCTTGACTACCCGTCCTTGATCGTCCAGTTGCATCCAATCAATGGCAAACCGCTGGGCAAAGTAGATTTGACCATCAATGGGCAATCCGGTACTCCGATGTCCGACATTAGGCGCACAACATCCATTGATTGCAACCCAGCCCTTGCCAGCCAGTGGTGGCCCGAAAACTGGAGTTTGAGGAGTGAGGGTGAACGGGGCTGCTGTATAGTTGAGCGGGGATGGGGGAGTTGGAACAGGGCTGCTTCCTCCTAACAGATTGAAGCGATGCAAAAGGCGGGATGGTAAATCCATACGCGAGTTGAACGCCAAGTCGATCAAAAACAGTCGTGTCCCATTAAATTCAATGTCTGGGCTACTAGCTGGCGAATTTCCCAGAGTTCGCAGTCGCCCCAGCAAATCCCTGCCTGCATAAGTGAAGATGACACGGGATGGAGCACTGGCATCAAGAACCTCGATTGTTTTAAGTGTGGCTGTTGTCGGATTGGAATTAGATAACTGTAATTCATAGACAACATGGTATTTACCATCAACACCAAGGACAGCATTAGTCTTGGGCATGAGGGTGGACACTACCAAGGGCGTCCACTGATTATTAGATTGAGTGGGTTGAGAACCACTAGCTATTTGTATACCAGCTACGATCGCCAGGACAATGATAGCGATCGCCAATGATACGAACCGTCTCCAGGGCCACAGAGAGTGCGTTATCATAAATTTCCTTAATTGTCAAAAACTTTGCTGTAAAAAACGCTAGGTCACAACGCCCAAAAAGCTGCTCGAACAGGTTCAGTCTGGGAAAGCCAAACCAGTTAGTGGATCGCGGATATATAGCCCTAGTGTGAGACTTCGCATCACTTCATCCCAAACGGGTGTGAGCTGCTCTGCCTGATCTGCCCAATAATCGAATGTAATCAAGCACTGAACATTCGATCCCAAACCAATGCAAGTCCGTGAAAAAGCCTCCCGTGGTTCTTCCTGAGTATCGATAAACTTAATCTCTGTCCACACAATCCTGGCAGTTTGACGCTTGACGGTAAAGATTTCTCCCTTTTCAATGACATTGCGATCATCGTCTTCTACCACTTTCTTCAGGGTGGCTTTGAGCGGAAACTGGCTCCAGTCATTGGGCGGCAGACGGTTGAAAGACACTTCTAGGCAGCAATCGTCTTTCGGCGGTTTTTTGTCGAGGAACTTGAACGATTTTTCTTGGGGCTTCAAAATCCAATTCTGGGGAACATTAAAACGAACAGCCCCCCGATCGCCGACAAAAATTTTGTAGCCTGGTGGAGCTTCCCAGTGATGATCGGGTTTTAATTCAAGCGTTTCTTTAATCCATTGGAGATTGCTTTTCTTACGCTTTGCCATAGTGTGTTTTGCAAATCAGCTGCTTTGCGATCGCCCACTTTAGTTAATAGTATCAAATTCCTCGGAGGGCGCATTGTCGCTCGTGCAACATACCACATTTGTATATGTACAAGGCTTCTGTGTAAGATACGTAAGTGTAGCTTGTCGTAGACATCACTCACAATCCTTCAACATCAAAATCACAGTAAATCTTCCTCAGTTAGCTGGGCTATTTTCATCAAAGCTCTCAAAGTTCCGACTTTCAAATCTTGATTTTGATGCACAGGAATTGACAGAATTTGTTTGTTCTATTTCGGGGTTTTCATAAATTATGATGACTGCCAGTAATTCAGCTCTTGAAGAGAATGCAGAAGTTTACAATCAAATTCCTAAACTTTCACTTAATGATGTAGCCTGAGATGATTGTCATTACTCAAAAGCATTGAAATCTGGATTGATTAAAACTATTCTAACTCTTATAAGTGGGCTGTTATCTTTTATCCAACCTGAAGGCAGAGCTTTCTGTGTTGGAATTGCCATTTAACTTTAATAACTGATAACTGTTAACTGATAACTGAATATTAAAACCAATTCCCTACTAAAACAAAAGGCGCCCAGTGATAGGGACGATTGTAGTCTGTGTTGGGATATTCTTTTAGAAAAGCTAGTTGCGTATTTCTGAGGGCTTCAGCTTTGGTAAGAGAAGGATTCTTCAATTGCTGATAGAGCCGATTCATAAATTCTGCTGTGGAAGCATCATTAATCTGAATCAATGTTGCCAGAGTACTACGCGCACCTGCACGAATGGCAATTCCTGCTAAACCAAGGGCAGCACGTTTGTCACCAACGGCAGTTTCACAAGCGCTGAGAATTAACAATTCGATGGGGTTATTTTCATGAGCATCACTGCTACGTAACAAAGAGTCTAAATCTCGGATATTAATGCGTTTCTCCCAATCAAGGATGTAAGTTTGTTCGGGATCGGAACTAAATTTACCGTGGGTGGCAATATGGACAATATTGAATGATTGTGTCTGAATATTTTGACGAATGTTTTCTTGGATAAATTGTTGATTTTCTAGTTTCTTACTTTGAGGGATTTGTTTACTAATTTCTGTTAGCTCAACAGCAACATTATCGAGATTTCCCAGGCTTTCTTTTTGAAAGCTAGGAGCTTGGGTTGCGCCAGCGAGTAAAGTATTAAAATTGCGATCGCGCCAAGTTTAAGAAGAAAATAACTGCAAACCAGGTGTGACAGCAACGGCATAATTTTCAATTAAGTATTGCTTTCCGTCGTAAAGCATGGCTGGGGGAATATTTCGTAGTGATCCATCCATGACAAGTGCTAGGGTTTTGATTTGATTTTGGGGATTTTGTAACTCTGCGGCGATAGGTTGAATTAACCAATCATAAAGTTGTTTCATAAAGTTGTTTGGATGCGACTTTAATTTGACTCAAGCTGGTGCTACGTTTTCTCAAGGCACTTAAGAGATTAGCAACTGCCCGATCAACTTGATTTTCAGATACATTAGCAATTCAGGAGCGATCGCCGCGACTTGTTGATAGTGTTGTAAAGCTGCGGTGTGCGATCGCTGCACTTGTTCGGGATAGTTTAAAACTTCTGCTTGTTTGGCTGTTGATCGTTCGATATTGCCTAAACTGAGTAATCCTTGACTCTCTAGGGCTGTATTGTGTATCTGTCGTGATAAAGTTACACTTTGAGTTAAAAGACGTTTCGCTGTTTGTAATTCTCCCACCCGGTTGTAAAGATTACCTAGATTTTGCAAACTGATAGCCCTTAATGATATGTCTTTGGTTTGCTGCACATCATTTTCTATTTGTAATAATTGCTATTGAGCGCGTCTGTAAAAACCGAGTGATTGCATGGCTTGGGCTTGGCTGATGCGACAACCAATAACACCCACAGAGTCTTTTGCTTGGCGGTAGGCAGTTTCTGCACGTTTCCAAGTTTCTAGGGCAGATTCTAACTGTCCGGTTGCCAATTGCAGATGTCCTTGGGCATTGAGAACTTGAGCTAGTATTTGCGAGTGTTTTGGTTGCCTGGATGCAGATTTCAAAATAGTTAAACTTTGGACGATCGCGTTTTGCGCTGCTTGCCATTGTCCCAGCTTTTGATATGTCAGGGAAAGTAAACTGAGGGCTTGGGCTTGATGTAGAGGAGAGTTTTTGGTTGCGTACTCCTGGGCAGCTTGTTTCAAGGTTTGGGCAGCTTGGAAAAATTGCCCTGCATCATAGGATTTTTTTGCAGTTTGCACCAGTCTGGCAGTGGATGTCTGGGCATAAACAGGGATAAACCAGTGAATTTGCAAACTCAGAATTAGAGTACAAAGAGCGATCGCTATCCAGCGAAGTGAGATTTTCATCACTGCCAGGAATGTTCTGTAGTTCAACTTTTGTTTTCACATTACCATCACGAGTTGGAAAAATTTCGCTAAAAAAGCCGTAAAATTACCTTAAGCTGTCAATTTGCGTTGAAATGGCAATTTGCTTGAGCGCCGCAATGTTAATCATCCTTTGGTGTCGGGATTAGATATTTTTTTGAAACGCAAAGGTACGCAGAGGTTGTCGCAGAGGTACGCGGAGGGAAAGAATTTTAAATATTTGTGTTTTGTGGTGCCGCTAAGTTTATCTCACGGCGCAAATTTATTTCACAGTTTTCGGGAATTTAATGTTGGGGATGGAGAACGGGTTTATTTTGCGAATCCGGCAGGGATTCAAAATATACTGTCCCGCGTTACGGGTAATACGCCTTCTAATATTCTGGGGATGTTGGGGGTAAGACGAAAACAGTGATATTATTGCCAATGCCTTCAACGGACGAGGGGGGCGCATTGATATCACTGCTAAGAATATCTTCGGATTCATTGTACGCAGCTGGGAAGACTTGCAACAATTGTTAAATTCTCAACCCTTAGATCCGCGTTTACTGCGAACTAGCGATATTAGCGCGATTTCTCAAACTAATCCTACCTTAAGTGGAACGATCGCAATTGATGCCTTAAATCTCGATCCCACCCAAGGAATTACGGAACTACCAGTAAATCTGGTGGATGCAACAAAACAAACTAATCAACAGCTGTGTAATATTAGCCAGAATAGTTCATTTATCGTGACTGGCAGAGGCGGACTTCCTGAAACACCCAACGCTACACTCAAACCTGATGCAACTTGGGAAGATTGGCGGATTTTAACAGATGAATCACCCAAGGTTTTGACAATGAAATCCATAGTTGAGGCACAGAGTTGGCAAGTTGATGCTCAGGGAATAATTCACCTGAGTGCTAAACCTGCATCTTCATTGTCTCAAGGTTGTGCTTACAGTGATTAACTTCGTCTACCAGCGCCGCTTAGAATACCAGCACCAATTGAAAACAAAATGATTGCCCAAACTATATAAGTAGGAATTGATTTAATTACACCAATTCCCAGCAAGAAATACACTATGGCAGTTAACGATAAAGCAAGACCGACAGAAACACCTATAATATACAAAAATCTTTTAGTTTCTGGGTTAGGGGACTGGCTCACAAATATCACTCCTCTAGAATCGTTGCTAGTAATTCCAGAATCATGTCACTCATTTTTGCATATTGCCATGCGTAGATACGTCAAATTTTAAGAGTAGCGATGAACAATTTCTGGTGAAAAAGCTGGCAGGTAAACTGCAATATACTCTTCAATCATTTTGGGTTTATTCCCTGCTGCTTGGATTCGGCATGGTGGTTGAGATGCGATCGCAAGCAAAAATCAAAATCCAAACTTACCCTACCACGCATTTTGGCGTAATTTGATCTGTTCCCCCAAGCCCGTTCCCTCTTAATAACTTCCCCATTTTTCTACAGCGCGACGCAGCGGCCCTTGTGGTAAAGTATTGATTGCAAAAGATTCGCTCTCAGATGCACGCTCTAGGGCTTCAAAAAAAGCCTGCACACCAGCTGCCGCACCATCGGGATGATCCATGATGCCTGTACCAGCGTTCAAAATGACATCTTGTCCGTAATCTGCTAAAGCCTTGGGAACAATACCAGGATGAATACCTGCTGAAGGAACGGGAAAAACACCACGACTACGCAAAATCTCTCGAATCTTACCTTCCTCAATAGAATCAAAGGGTAAACTGCCGTAGTGAGCGGGATACAACACAGCATCAGCACCAGCATGAGCCATTAAGGTTCCCAGTACCACCGAGTATGCCATGCCATAATCGGGAGCAGCACACATCGCTCCGGCAAGGGCTGGATGGGCAAAAATAGGGACGTTGATTTCTGGATCGGCTGCTAAAGCTTCAAGTACTGAAAATCCATAGGAAAGAACGTTTACCAAAAGCGCATTTGCACCTTGGCGCACCAAAAGACGGGCTTTCTCTAATAACTTGTCTGCCCTACCTGTGACGTTGACGGCATATAATATAGTGTGTCCAGTTTTTTGCTTGACCTGTTCAATTATTTTGCGACACTCTTTGAGGCGTTCCAAGGTTGGGGCAATATCGAGATCTCCTAGAATCTCATCATCTTTAATAATATCTAGCCCTGCATGAGCAACTTCTGCTAAGATTGCGGCGTGATCGGTTGCTGATAATCCTAGCGCTGGTTTAAAAATAGCCATAACTAGGGGACGCTCAAATACCCCAAGACGTTCTCGAATTCCAGCAATACCTAGTTTGGGATGTAGCCCATAATTTTGTGGCAGACGCACCGCTACTACTTTTGCTGCACCTGCCATCGAATATTTGCCAAATACCATCGTTAACAGGCTAGCAATATCATTTTCTACATTCGCTTCCGGGAAGTGAATAGTCGCGATACTATAACCTGCTTGGGCTTCTGTTTGTACTGATGTAACTTCTCCTAGATGAGATTGCAACGCTGCTTCTCGGTGAGCAAAACGCGCATCCCAAGTTCCCACTGTTTGCCCAACCGCAATGATTTTGGCTTGTGTTTGAGGATCTACACCCGCAGGGAAACGGTAATCTACTTCAATAGTCATTAGTTAGTAGTTAGTGGTTAGTGGTTAGTTGTTCTCTCCTCATCTCCCCTGCTCCCCTGCTCTCCTGCTTTGTTGTCCCCTTGTCCCCCCTCTCCCACTTCTTCACCTAAAGCGTCTCTAAATAGCTGAGGAGATCTGCCATTTCTTGGGGATTGGGCTGGAATTTTGGCATTGGAGGTGTATCACCACTAATCACCTGATGAATCAGTCCATAGGAGGATTTGCGTTTAGAAACCCCTTGTAAACTAGGGCCAACACGTCCATCTGCTTGCCATCCATGACAACCAGCACAGTTGATTTGAAAGATGGCGTTTCCTTGCACGGCGTTACCTGTTAGGGATAAAACAGTCTTGACGTAGGGATCTGAGGTTCTGATCGCGCGAACAGCAAAAATCCCCAAAATAAATGCAAGCAAAATCGCCAGAACTATTACGGTGATTCGCTGAATCAGAATTTTAGGTTGGGTAATTTGGTTATCCAAACGTTTTTGCTGTTAAATTAGGTGTACAAAAAATTTTTCATTTCATACACATAGCTTAAAATTTCTTTGATGTGTCTGCAAGCACAAATTGTATTTTTCCTTTGTCTAATTTTTACTCAAAACCATTTCCAGGCGCGGGATTGATGCTAAATTTGGTAAGATTGAGAAAAGGAAATAAATCTTTAAATAATTGCAACAAGGAGATTTAAAGTGGTTGAGCCTCTACTAGATGGTATTGTCTTAGGCCTTATCTTTGTAACTCTAAGTGGACTTTTCTACGCTGCTTACAAGCAATTTAAGCGCGGTAACCAACTAGGTATTTAAACTGCTGAGAGGGGATTGGAGAAGAATTAAAAATTATTAATTTTTAATTAATAAATTCTTCTCCCTTACTCCCCAATTCTGTAGAACGTGATAGCTGTATTGCCGTAAACTTTCTGGCGGCAAACTTCTAAACTAAGAATATCTAGTGACGTCGAACTTTGAGAGTTATGTTCGACTGCAATTTCGCCACTAGGATCTAAAAGCTGGTAGTGAGCGATCGCTTCTAATACTGGTTGGTATAAACCACTAGCATAAGGTGGATCGAAGTAAATTCTGTCAAATTTTTGTCCTGAAAGCTTTGGCAACCATTGCAGCACATCTCCTCTCAACACTTTCCATTCTTGTTCATCAGTAGCTACCTGCTGCCAGTTTTGTTCAATAATCTTACAAACACGGCTCGATTGTTCTATTCCAACTACAAGGCAGGCTCCTCTACACAACGCTTCTGCACCCATTGAACCTGTACCAGCACACAAATCGAGCCAGCGACAACCCTCTACTGTTCCCTGCCAAATATTAAAAATTGCTTCCCTCACCCGTGCACTTGTCGGTCTGGTTTCCTTTCCTGGTAAAGTTTTTAACTGTCTATTTCCAGAAATTCTAAGAGCCATAATTCTAGGGCAAAACTAGTGAAGAAATTGTTGATGAATTTGTGAGACATATATGCAAAGCTTAAAGTTTGCGCTCTTAGTACATGGTAGCTGGATTAAGTAGAAGGCAGGAGGCAGGAGGCAGTAGGTAAAAGCTTCTCCTATTTAGTTTCTGGCAATCAGCATTTTACGTTTAATTATATCTACCTACTTAAGATGTAGTCTCAAAAATTTGGGATTTGTGAAATTCTCAATGCAACTGAGTAAAACCCTTACTTTTTCAAGAACTTGAGGCTGAGTTTCTCAATTTTCACAACTATGCGATCGCAGTTAGTCCTTACCAATATCTTGCATCTACGCTTTTGTTCGCTAAGAAATAAATTTCTTGGCTAAAAGCTAAAGTCAGTTAGAATTGACTAGGTAAGATTTTCACTCAGTTTTAAATGACTTGAACTATTAAGCCTGGTAGACGCCCGGTAAACGCGGTAGATGCGGTAGATGCGGAGCAGCTACTTTCAGAAGTCGCTAGCTAACGCAACGCCTGACGGCGAACGCGCAAGAGCGTAGGTACAGCTTCCGTAGGTACAGCTTCAAGGGAGAGTGGGCGGCTACTTGCGTTTATCCACTACGTGTCTACCCGTAGGGTACTTCAGTTCCAGGGATTTTAATGGCAAGCTCCTTAGTATAAGGCTTAAATTAGAAGAGTGGTGGCTGATTGTGTGGCGTTTACACAGCCAGATCATTTTAAGAAACTTTTTGAGAACAAAACAGCACTTCAAAATAAAGGTATAAACTTAGGCGACGATACTAACTTGTAACAAAAATTTACGGTAATTTGCATACAGACGACAGCCATCCTTCCCCAAATTCACCATTCTCCACCACGCTTTCAGTAGAAATTTTTATTTACCTTCATTAGGCTTTAGTGGCGAGATTAAAATAGGGCGGGTAATTAATTAATATTACAGAAATTAAGTTTTAAGCAGCAACTTGTTCGCGTACTTGAGCAACAAAATTAGACAGAATTTGCAATCCAATATTAGAGGATTTTTCTGGGTGGAATTGAACAGCCATTAAGTTTTCATGGGCAATAGCAGCAGTGACAGTTTGGCTACCGTGGGTAACTGTTGCAGCACGTACTTGCGGATCGGCTGGATCGACATAATAGGAATGGACAAAATATACCCAAGGTTGGGGTGATAAATATTCCCACAAAAGACATTTGGGTTGAGTAAATTCAAGTTGATTCCAACCCATATGGGGAATGGTAATGCCAGGTTCTGGACGAAATCTTCTGACTTTGCCTTTAATAATTCCCAATCCTGGTTCGACACCTTCTTCACTAGACTCAAACAGAATTTGCAGTCCTAAACAAATACCTAAAAAAGGTTTGCCAGATCCGATCGCTGCTTTAATTGGTTCTTCTAAAGCACGCGATCGCAAATGTTGTACTGCTGGATCGAATGCACCAACCCCAGGTAAAACAATAGCATCTGCTTTTTCCAAATCCTTGTGAGAATCTGTAACTTTAGGATTTGCCCCAGCTTTTTCCAAGCCTTTACAGACTGAGTGCAAGTTTCCCATGTCGTAGTCTATGACTGCAATCACTGCCATTTACCTACTCCCTGTAAATTTAATATGGAGGGTATTTATATTTTAAATAATATTTCTTATGAAGAGAAGTTTTCTATTAACTTCCTTTGATACTTGGCTACCTCATCAACAGTCAAATTCTTCTGATGATTTGTTGATTGAACTTGCCAAACTTGACTCGATATCTCATACTTTAAGTTTTTTGCGACTGTTACCTGTAGATGTGCAACTTGCCAGCGCTCAAGTACTTGAAAAAATCACAGAACTTAAGCCAGATGGGATCGTCTGCTGTGGCATGGCCGAAAAGCGAACGCTATTATCTGTGGAATCGAATGCTAGTTGTGAGGAAAGTGTGTTGCAGACAAAGGTGGATTTAGAGCAGCTGGTGCTGGGAACAGCAGCAGTTGAGATCAGTCACAACTGCGGTAAATTTGTCTGCGAAGGTGTTTATTATTCAGTACTAGATTACCTACAGCAGTGCCAACTAAAAGTTCCTTGTATTTTTATCCACGTTCCTATTTTGACTGAGGAAAATTTACCCACTATTCTGAGCGATTTTTTGTTAATTATTCATAGGCTGGCACTTTGGTAAAGTTGTTTGCGTCTGATTGAAGAAAAAATATGTAGGTATTATGTTGTCATTCTTACTAATTCTTCCTATTTTTCCTATCCTTCCTATTGCTCAAACAACTCCTTTGCCACCCCAGGAGGAGATAGTACAAACTCAACAAGTGCGTCCTCTACCAGGTAAGCTGAATCGGGTACCAACTTTTAATAGCAATAGCCCAGAAAAGGTTCTCAAAGAAGGAATTTTGCTTTCAACTTTTCCTTCCCAAGGGAAAAAAGTGCCAACTGCCCATCTGAATTTTCCGTTTCGGGGACGATTTGATATTTTTGCTCATCATGTTGCTGAAGCACCCACCCCCGATAATTTACGATCGCTTTATTTGGGAATAATGCTGCATAACCCAGGCAAGCAACCAGTAAGGGTGAATGTTTTACAAGGGGCGAGTTATTTGAGCCAACCGGATGCACCATTTATTGAGAAGCCATCTTTTAGTCTAAACCCTTCAGGAACAGTTTTCGCAGGGCCTGGCGATCGCGTCATGAGTGATGTTTTACGGGGGCGTCGCCAAGACATTTTCCCTGCCCAAATAGTTATTCTGCCGGGGCAAAGTCAGATGTTATTGAATACACCGATTCCTGTTAAAGGACTAACTCCACCTTTGAATGGCAGATCAACATTAATCCGCCTCCAGAGTAACGGCACAGTTTATGCAGCCAGTCTGGCGATGTTTGCACCCACAAATACTGATGGCAGTGAACGTGCGCCTACTTTAGAAGAATGGAAAAATTTGCTTAATAATGGTGATTTGTCTAGCCCACGAGATAAAACACCCACGCCTTTAGAAAAAACCGATAAACCCATAATTTATGGGCGGGTTGCTGGAGTAGCCCAAGGCTCTCACTGGCGAGCAAATATTACAGATAGTCCTAAGGTAAAGTATTTGACGATTCCTCAGTCTGGTCAAGCTTATTCCTATGCGTTGAGTACTTTGCATCGTGGAACCCTGGGAACTAATCAAATTCAAAGCGCACCAATGCTGGCACGCTATCCTGACACCGCATATCGCGCCCACGGAAATTACGGTATCCAATACAGCCTGAAATTACCACTATATAACAATACTAAAACGCCCCAAACAGTAAATATATCAATACAAACACCCTTGAAAGAAGACCAATTAGTGAAACCGGGGCTGCGCTTTTTTAGTACACCAGCACAGCAAGTATTCTTCCGTGGCACAGTGCAGGTACGCTACAACGACGATGCAGGTAAGCCGCAAACTCAGTTTGTGCATTTGGTGCAAAAGCGGGGGCAACCAGGAGAACCTTTAGTGAGATTAAACATGAATCCAGGCGATCAAAGATTGGTGCAAGTAGACTTTCTTTACCCACCAGATGCTACACCACCACAGGTGTTAACAGTTCAGACATTGAACCCTACTAACTCATCTAGCGATACACAACAGTAATTAGCCTGGAGGCAAAGCCTCGAAACCCTCGTTACCAGGTTCAACCTGGTAACGAGAACTAGAGCCTCTGACTCGTAGGGTGCAAAATTTCCCTACAGCAGTAAATTTACGTATTTTTATTATCTAAATTCTCCTTGGCTTAATCAAAATATTTTTACGAACATTTACTGTTTGAAAAGTCAAATATTTTATTTACGCTATTAGTAACAATCAATTTTTGTTACATAAAAGATAGGGAATAATAGACCAAATTTGCTTGAGTAATAGTCTGTGGTTAGCAAAGGCTGATTATATGCAGATTTAGTTTATATGTATTTTGTAATTAATAAATTTCCATATTTTTAAATATGCTCAAAACAATTTTAACAGTATTCATAATTATTTTTTTATTACTACCAATTGTATTTGTATTATTTATGATCTCGCTGTATAACGGTTTAGTTGCCAAGAAGAATCTAGTTGATAATGCTTTTGCCAGTATAGATGTAATTCTCAAAAAAAGAAGTGACTTGATTCCTAATCTGGTAGCAGTAGCTCAAAATTATATGAAATATGAGGAAAGCATACTCACAGAGATAACCAGGCTAAGATCCAGAGCAATATCTGGACGAGCAAATGGAAACAGAAATAGCGCAATGGATTTTGAAAATGAAATATCTAGAACGCTTGGCAGTATTCTCATATCTCTAGAAGCATATCCAGAGTTAAAAACCGATCGCTATTTTCTCCAACTATTACAGTCTTTAAATGAAATTGAAGAACAGATATCAGCAGCTAGGCGCTTCTACAATTCTACGGTAACTGATTACAACAATTCTCTAGAAATGTTTCCAACTAACTTGATAGCTTCTACGATGAATTATCGTCCGAGAAGAGTGTTTGTAGCCACAGAAGAAGAAAAACAAAATGTAAATATCAAAAATCTATTTGAGCAATAGATAGAAGATAATTATTTCAAAAATATATGTTTGCTGAATCTAGAGATTTTCAATCTGGTTTAGATGCTGTTCAGTCAGGGCGCTACTTAGAAGCTATTGACTTTTTAGAAAGTTTTTGCCAACAATGCCAAGTCAATTCTAAGACAAATAGTAAAGAATACATCCAAGCACAGATGGGCTTAGTCAAAGGCTACCATCACATCGGACAACAACCAAAAGCGATCGCACTATGTCAGCAACTAGCAGCGATTCAAAATCCACAGATACAAGCTTGGGTACAACGAGTTCTACCGTCTTTGTCTGCTAAGTCTGAGTCAGCACAAACCCAAACCACACCCGAAAAACCAACTCTGACGCCAGAAGAAGCAGCCCAATTACTCCAAGCTGGGCATAAAGCGCTAAAATTCAAACGCCATGCTGATGCAGTTCAAGCACTCGAACAATATTGTCAAAATACTGAACTAGGAACGAAAGATTACTGGCAAGCCCAAATGTGGCTAGTGAAAGCTTATCAGGGTAACGAACAATTAGAGGAGGCGATCGCACTGTGCCAAACACTTACTACCAGTGAGCAAGAAGTAACGCAGATTTGGGCGCGGCGATTTATCTCCAATTTATTGCCAGCAGCAACGACACAAATAGCTGTAGAATCTACTGAATCAAAGATTCAAGAACAATCTCAAACTATAGCAATATCAGAAACAACTACAAAAGTTGAATTTAGGCTCAAAAGTTTGCATGAATTTAAAAGTTTTTGTCAGCAGACTTTACTCAGCGATTTAAAAACTATTGAAACAACCAGAAAAGAAGTTCTTAGGTCTATTATTTTTGTCAGTGTAGCTGTATTTATTGCAGTCGGTTTTTTATTTAAGTTTTTCCCAATTGTATTACAAACATCATTCTTAATTCTCTTCTGTTTTTTGCTTGTTATCTTAGGCTGTTTTTGGGTTTTAGTTGCTTTTTACACTTCGGCGACAGAAACTTATGCTAGGGGTTTTAAATCAATTATTATTGAAAAAATTTTTGATTTCATTAATACCAATTACAAATTGAAATATACTAGTGTCTCCTCAGATATAGAAACAAACTTTACGATGTCTGCTTTTTTGCATAGTCAACTTTTTCAAGGTTTACTAAAACCTAATAAAATATTGCAAGAAGATTGTATTTGTGGGGACATTGGTGAAACGAATATCTTCTTTTCTGAAATCTTTGCTCAAGTAGAAATACGTCATGGTTGGGCAAGATACTTAAATTTTACCCAACAGCTTCAAGCCCTAAATTCATTTCTTCCTACTTGGATTACCAGACGTATTTTTATCTTTATGCTGCCGATATATATTCTTGTTTTACTTTTTCAATTTATTAAAGGTACTCCTTATGTGACAAGCAGAATTATTAAAGGGCAGAAAATTGATTATCAAAGATTTAAAGAAGAAGTAATCAATAATGAATTTTCTAGAAAAACTATTTTCCAAGGTTTATTTTTTAGAGCTAAATTTAATAAATCTTTCCCTGGTAAAACAGTAGTGCTACCAAAATTAAATAAAGCTAACATTAATACTATAAGTATAGGTCAAGGAAAAGTTATCAAGCTAGAAGATCCAGAATTCTCTAAACTGTATACAGTATACGGAGATAACCAAGTAGAAGCACGGTATATCTTATCTACAAATTTAATGGAGAAGTTAGTTAAGTTTAGAAAAAAAGCAGGTAAAAATATCTATGTTTCTTTTGTAGAAAATATGATTTATATTGCTGTAGAGTCTTCAGAGGATTTGTTTGAGCCAAAACTGTACAATAGTATGTTGAGCTTTACACCGATGCGGGAATATTTTGAAACCATACAATTGATGTTGGGCATTGTTGATGACTTAAATCTCAACAGACGTATCTGGAGCCAAAATTAGAGCGGTATCGGTATCATCTCAAACTCGAATTAGCGATTTTCAACTCAACGGATACCCAGCTTTTGTAACCTCAAACCGAACTACCGTAGCTGGAACGACTCCTGGGGAAGGTGGCAAAAACATTCCACCATTAGTCACGACATAGATTGCAGTGCGATCGCTCTGTTGTTCACCAAAAGCAACTGCTATACTGCCCGTCACATTCTTAGCAATAATGGTTATATTCCCATCTGGTGTAATGCGAACAATTTCACCGACTTCATGATTCGTGACAAAGATGCTTTGAGCTAGGGTGATCGCCAAATTTTCTAGAAATGTATTGACTGGAAACGAGACAATCACTTGATCTGGTGCTAACTCAATTGGCGTATCTGCGTAAATCGGGGGTAAGCCTGCGGAATTTCCCATCGGATGACTACGCTGAAATGTTTTACTAATAAATCACTTCTATTTCGGGATTTTGAGCAGTATAAAATTCCCAGTATTTTTGTGCAATTTGGTTGGGATTATACTTAGGATCGGCAGAGTTGACAGTACCGCAGATTGTTATAGTCCCAACTCGAATCTTTTGTTCTTTTAACGCTGCTCCCAGGATGTTGGCAAGACTGCGAATACCAGACTTACCAATGGAGAGTGAGGCAAAGTCAGGACTAGGATACAAAGCAAATCCACCACCTGTAAACAAAATTGTTCCTTTACCTTGTGCTTGCATTCCTGGTAAAACTGCTTTTGTAGCTACTAATGCACCAGCTACATTTACCTTAAAATCATCGATTAGTGTCTCGAAAGACTCATTGAGAACATTCTCCATCCGGGGAACTGCTGCATTGTAAACCAGCACTTCTGGATTACCTAGCTGTTCGCGAAGTTCGGCAAATGCAGATTTCATCGCAGTTTCATCACCTGCATCTGCAATAAAGTAATGTGCTGCAAAGCCTTGTGCCTGCAATATATCTTGATATCCCTGCAATTTACTTTGATTGCGAGCAATCATCGCGATCGCAAATCCTTCTTTAGCGAAACGATGGGCGATCGCCAATCCGTTACCATCTCCCATTCCGACAATGACTAATACTGCGGTCATATAATTGACCTCTATGTTACAAACTTTACTGTTAGCAGCTTTATTTACACAATAATAGAGTAAAGTAAATTAATCAAATTGATTGTATAGATAGTATTTCTCAATGCCATCGATTGATTTAGCATCGATCGCCGAAGATGCAATCACACCAGAAACCTTCGCTGCTCTCCCCCATGCTCTTTTCACTCTGCGACGAGATGCCGTTGGTGAACTCGACAAAGTACTTGCTCAAAACAACCTCCGGCGTCGAATTGTTCTGACAACCGCCCATTTACTAGTACTGCCAGCAATTCATTGCATCCAGTGACTTGGTTACTGCCATTCCATCACGACTGGCAACACAATTTGCGGCTCAAGGCAGACTAAAAATTTTTGAACTTCCTATCCAAACTGAACCGTGGATGATTTCTATGCTGTGGAGCAAGCTTACAGATCGTGATCGGGCAAATCTTTGGTTACGGCAGATGCTCAAAAGCGTGTGTAAGGCAATTTAACTTCAGGGAATATTCTTCATATGTGGCGATGCGTTCAAAACCCAAATTGGTGTAACAGGCGATCGCTTTGCTAATAAAAATATCTTGGCAATAAATAGATAATGGAACGCACTAAATCTTTCATCAAATCTGTAGGTTCTTCGGTAAGCCCAAGCAGCACGGGTAAAGATGTTCCGGTGTAGAGTAAAGCAAGCTGTTTAATCTCTCCGTTTTGTGTGAAAGCGTAGCAAGTTGTGTAGTGCCAAAAAAAGTCATCTAAATCTCCAAGAGAATATAGATGAAGAAACGGATGGAGGTGGAGGAAAGCTGCTATTTTGTCTTGATCGTGGATGCAAACTGCCTTCATGATTTGTTATTCCTATTTTGTCAGCAGTTTAGTAATGTTTAAAACCTCATCATTGAGTATTTGAGTTTCGTCATCGAGCCTTTAAGCTTCATCATTGAGTATTGAAACCTCGTCATTGAGGCTCTGAGCTTCCTGATTGAGTATTGAAACTTCGTCATTGAGTATTTGAGCTTGATGAGCGAGTACTTTAACTTCGTCGTTCAACTTCGTTCGATAAAAAGATGTTTTAACTGAGACATCAAAAGCCGTATTAGTAGTAAGTCTGGGCTGAGGTTTTCACCTACAGCACCAGAAATTTCATCTCATAATTTTTGAAAGCCTTTTGCTGCTTTTTTTTGCCCTTTATCCTTAGATTTAGACTTGTGTACTTCTGCAACTGCTTCTTGAAATAAATTATGTAGATGTAAGGGTACGCTGGCAGTTTCTGGTAATTCTGGTTCTAGGGGCTTATTGAATTCTTGTAAAATTGCATCCAAGTCAGTATCGAGCCGAAGTTGGGGACGTTGTAAGACTGTTTGCAATATTTTTTCTAATTGATTGGGATACTCCGCAGCTAAACGATGCCAGATGAAGGCATTTATTTTTAAATCTTCTAAATAGTGACGAATTAATTTCTCTGCACCTTCAATACTTTGCCAATCTTCTGCTGTTAAAAGTGCCTTTACCTTACTGTAGGTTGGTAAAAACATCTGTCCCCAACGCGGATGAGAAAGGGTTGTGACTTGTTCTGCCTTTTTTAAGTCGGCAGGCAAATCAACTTTTGGTGCTACCATCTTGGCAGTAGTACTTTTATTTTTTAATATTTGAGACACGACTTTTGAGTCAGCACCAAATTCTTCAGCTGCTGCTTGAATTTCCTCTTCGTCAACTCCTGCTTCTTGTGCTATTTCTACTAGTGACTTTGAGGAATCAATACCTGCTGCTTCTAAGCTTTTCTTTGCAACTATTTCTTGCAGCTCTGCTATTTTTTTATTGAGTTGGTAACCGGGCATTGTTACTTCATCACTACCAAAAAACTCAATAAATTGCTGATGATATTTTGCTACCGACTGCCAAGCTTCTTCTAATAAATCGGGAGCATCGCTGTAAAGTTGGCTTTTGTAGTTTTCTTTGAAGTTACCTATTGCAACTGCAAGTTTCGGTTTGCCCAATTTCCCCATTTGCGTGTAGGAACTAGAAAATGTCCAGTAGGATTCGGTAACGGGAGAAATCCGAGTGAGTAAAATTTCTCCTTCTTTAAGGCGAGACATTTCCTGTAGGGTTTTGACGTTGTTAGGTTTAACAATATATTGTTTGGCTGTGAGCCAGTTCATCAACTCAAAACCATCAGGTAGAATTTTGACGATCGCAAATAAACCAGTAAAACTATCATGCCAACTATTAAGTAAGCTGCGATCGCTCTGTGACAAATCAGGATGACTTTGGATAAACAATTGGAGCGGTGATTGCTCTGCGACTTTGCCCTCTGTGACAAAAGAGTCAATTGTCAACTCCTGACGAACAGTATCACCTGAACCGTTACGCAACTGCGCTGCCGCATAGGTTTCCAATGCCTCTGCTAGTTCGCCATCTGCATCCAAGACAAAATCAATTAAGGCTTGTTTGAGTGCGTGCGATCGCTCTAAGACTGCATCCACAGTTTTATCTCTCGGTTTTTCAACATTTAGTAGATTATAGGTTGCTAAAGGCTGGCAGTATCTAACTATTGCTATATTTATGGAGATGCAATTGCAAATCGCCAGCAGTGATTGAAAAAATAGGCAATTGTTGCACTCATGCCACAAAAAACCTCGGCATTACGCCGAGGCTAGGAGTTAGGAGAAAAAGTTTGTGTTTGGAAATGGAGAGATTTTTAAAGTAATTATACTTATGTATTTAATACTCAATAGTTTTGAACAAATGTCAAGGCTGGGTAATTAACAAATTCAAACCCAAGGTAAGCAATCAAGATGAGTAGCGTTGTGGATACCACTGTTTGGGTTGTTGGGAACAGCAGGGTAATCTGATTCAATTAGTCTTAAAACTTCTAGTGCTAAATCCGTAGGATCTATTGGCTTACTCAAATATGACTGAAACCCACAACTGATCGCAAGATTACGATCTTCCTCGCGACACATGGCTGTTACAGCAATAGCCGGAATTGCTCTCAAAGTCAGGTTAAGGTTTCTGACTCTACGAATAAATGAATAGCCATCAACACCCGGCATAACAATATCACTGATCAGAAGATTTGGTTTAAATTGTTCCATCACCTCTAGTGCTTCTAGGGCTGTTGTGGCTGTCATTACTTTTACACCATAGCCCTCAAGAATGAAACTAACTAATAAACAGCTATCAGCACTATCATCAACTACAAGTATCCGCAAACCATCCAGAGACTGAAATATTTTTCTATCATTTTTAAGATGAAGACTATCAGAATTGCTCGACACAATCATTTAGTATCTCCTATTGGCACGCACAATTAGGGGAAATCCCACCAGAAGCTAGGCTGCATCTAGCATCTGGTGGTTATACTTCTTTTTATTAGTTATCGGAGAATATTAGAACCGACTTATAAAGTAGATCTAATAAATGTATATGAACTGGATGATGAAAAAGTAATTCAGGAGCGTAAACGTTATTTAGTTGTCGTAAACAAACTTCCACTAGATCCAAGTAAAGTTTTGGCTCATCTAGTCATAAAAGTACTGGTAAGTCAGTTTCTCTTCTAATAATTTGTACTTAAATTTAAACTTCGAGCGTAATTTTTGTACTTTATTGTAATAGACAAAAGTAAACCTATTTTTACACTCGAAGCAACACTTCTACTCCTTCTGGTAGGGATTAACTACAAATTAAGCAAGCGATTATGTAATTAACTTTTCTAAAGCATCATGTAAATCTTGCGTCAGGTGAGTAACTGCTTGTCTTGCAGAGTTACGGTTAGTTTGATAAATTGGCCAGTATTCTGTAACCGAAATAGGTTCACCAATTGTGATCTGTGTCTGCCGCCAACCTAAACGAGGACGCCCAGATATTTTTGTGTTACTCTTAATCCGAGCAACCACATCAAATATAAGTAGGGCTGTTTCTGCGAAGCGTTCAGCAGTGGGCTTTTCCTTAATATAATTTCCTGTGACTGCGACAAAACTTTCTACTAAACGCATATGACGCATTCGCATATCTGCTTCAGATGCAACCCAGTCTGCTAATCCCCGTTGCAAGGGTGGTAAGGCGTTTAAGTCTGGTAAGTCTTCTCGGTAAATGTAACTCCAACCTGCTTCTTCCAAACGACGACAGCGATCAATAAAATTACCCTGTGCCTGTAGTCCAAAATATTGCTCGGTAACTTTTAAAGCCGTATCCAGTAAGCGTTGCAGCCTAGTTATTAATGTTTGATTTTGACTCACTGATTCATCAGTAGCAATATGTTTAGATAAATCTTGATGATAGAAACGCCGATAAAAATCTTCCATCTCTGTTAGCAGAGAATCAGCTAGACGTAAGAGGCGTTGATAGTAAATTTCTTCTTGTTGAGACACATCTAATTCATCAATTGGCTGCACTGCCAAGCCACAATCAGCTTCCAATTTACTCAGCAACCAATCCAGTTTTAACCAAGGTGGCTTAACATAGCGATATTGAATACCAATCGGCACAATTAAAACTTTTTCCGAACGGTTAGCTTTGACTAGATCTTCTACACACCAAAATCCTAACTGAGCAACACCCGGCTCTAATGGACTAACAATACCACTATGTCCATTAGTTGCACCCTCTGGAGCAACTGCGATCGGCATTTTTCCATTCGCAAACAAATCCCGTGCATTATGGATACCATGTAGATCTAATCGTTTCCCACGACGAACTGGAATTCCTCCTAATCGGGAGAAAAACCAACCAAGCCAGTCTCCAACCCACAGTGTCATGCCCCGATCATAGACAAAATGGCTGTGAATTGGGTATTGCAGCCGAATTCCTTGTTGACGAGCCACCCGCGGCATAACACGAGAAAGTAGGTAGAGCATACATAGCGGATCATCCACTTCTGGATGGCGAAATGCCATCAAAAAGCGAATTTTCCCAGCTTGGAATTGCTGATAAAGCTCTGCTAAGACTTCTGCATTCTTGACTTCAATACGTAAAATTCCGCTGGGTAACCATGGGCGAACTCGAAACCGTAGCAAAAACGGCAGCAACCACTGGGTAAGTCGGAGTACAACTGGGTTAAAGTGTTGGGGAATAAACTCCAGTCCAGGCTGTGCTTTTTGAATCAAATTAGGCAAGGTTGCTCTCCAGATGATCTTTATAATTAACGTTAGCGCTATAAGTGCAACTATTGTTTGAGTTACACTCATAGCTTCTAATCGCATCCGTTAAGGAGCAGAAGAAACAACCTGATGTATCTGAAGAACGATCGCCACTTAACTCACAGTTTCTCGCACTGATTCTGCATCGATGGGTTTGAGCATATAAAGCTTGAGTAAATGCCCGACTGTGGAAAGTATGAGGGGTAGTTTTTGGAAAAATTTCACAACCTGCGGGCGATCGCTATTTGCAATCTCACTCAGCTTGAGATTATTGTCTGAACACTTCTCCAATCTCTCAAAAAATTCTGGGTGATTGACATTCAAGATCACTGGAAATGCCCGTGCAGAAGTTTCGTTTGTCTTATCGATCACTTGGATATTGTAATCTCGCGGTTCTATGCCTATGGATTGATAAAAGTTTGCCCGCTCAAATACTGTCAAGGTGTGAGTGGCAAACACCGATAACAAAAAGAAACGCGCCCACAACCTTGCTTTCCAATTGTTCCACAGTTGAGGTTGCGATCGCAGCAGCGCTTTAAAAAAGTCGCCATGTCGGTTTTCATCCTGACACCAACTTTCAAAGTAGCGGAACAATGGGTAAAACAGGTTTTCTGGATGTTTCTCTAAGTGACGATACATGATAATGTAGCGCCAATATCCAATTTTCTCTGAGAGATAAACAGTGTAGATAATCCACTCAGGAGGAAAGAAAGTATAAGTACGGCTTTTAGTCAGATAGCCTAAATCTAGGGAAAGATTAAAATCAGCCATTGCTTTATTCAAAAATCCAGCATGGCGCGCTTCATCCCGTGCCATACAACTAAAAGCTTCTGCTAACAAGGGATTTCTGTCTTTGATCCGCCGCGATAACTCTTTGAACAACAAAAATCCAGAAAATTCTGAAGTGCAAGAACGTTCTAAAAAGTCGATGAAAGCCAGACGCTTCTCCCCGTCAATGCAATCCCAACTCTGTTTAAACTCTTCATCACGTACAAAGTGATGGCGATTATAGTCTGCCCGTAGCTCCTCTACAACTGCTTGCAACTCAGTGTTATGCACCGAAATATCCATCTGCGCCACTGCGTCAAAGTCAGTAATGTAGAACCGAGGTGTTAACAATGTTTCCTTGACTGGGGCTTTCACACCTGGCTTGAGCAACTCTGGCTCTGGATTGGGAAGAGATTTAATCATGGAAGATCTAATTTAATCGTTTTAAGGCTATATAAGCATGAATCTGTTCTATCGGGCTATGATTCGTTAAAATATTTAAAGTGATTTTAAAAAATGATTTTTAAAAAGTAGAAATACTTATCTGAACTGGATGAGATTTACCTAAAAGCCGAGAAACATGAAAAAATATTAATAGCTTTATGGTTATTTAGTTATTAATAGTTAAATGATGATGGTAGAAATCAACATGGCTTGGATCTGCATCGGTGGTGGTATTGCTAAAGGTAATGATGCAGATCCTTTCCTAAGCTTCAATTGTGATTTTTTAGAACTGGCATTAACAGAGAATAGCCAGGTTGTAGAGTCTGGCTTTCTCTAGCTTGTGTTTCAAGAAGGAACTAACCATGAGTAGCAATTTAGCCATCAAGCTTCGTGCAGGAACCCAAAAATCTCATACAGCAGCAGAAAACGTGGGATTTATGAAATGCTTTCTCAAAGGGGTTGTAGACAGAGGCTGTTTTGCCAAGTTTTTGGGTAACTTGTACTATGTCTACAGCGAACTAGAAGCAGAAATAGAGCGCCATCGAGAGCATTTTGCAGTCAGCGCTATTTACTTTCCCGAACTCAATCGCCAAGCAGCCTTAGAGAAAGACATGGAGTTTTATTACGGGAAAGACTGGCGATCGCAAGTTAAACCCTCTCCTGCTGCTCAGAGTTATATTGCTCGCATTCGTGAAGTATCTGCTACCGCACCAGAATTATTAATAGGACACGCTTACACCCGCTACATGGGTGATCTTTCTGGTGGACAAATGTTACAAAAAATTGCTCAACCAGCCTTGAAGTTAGAAGGTTATCAAGGCACAGCTTTTTACAATTTTGAGCAAATTCCAGACAAGAAAGCTTTTAAAGAAAAGTATCGTCAAGCATTAGATAAAATCGCCATCGATGATGCCACAACAGAATCCATTGTTGCGGAAGCCAACAAAGCTTTTAAATTTAATATGCAGATGGCGCAAGAGCTAGAAGGAAATTTAATTAAGGCAATCGGACAAGTTTTGTTTAATAGCCTGACTCGCTCCCATAACCAAGGCAGTACTGAAGTCGCTACAGCAAACTAAATGCAATCAAGTGAAGGGTATGAGGGTTTAAGGGTGTAAGGGAATTACCCTACACCCATACACCCCTACACCCCTATTCCCACCCCTATTAAATGGAAGCAACACAATGGTTTTTCAAATTCCCGGAGTCAAATTCGACTTAGATATAATCAAAAAGTACGATATTCCGACACCAAGGTATACCAGTTACCCACCAGCAACAGAGCTAAACGAAGCATTCACAGAAGCTGATTTTCAAAGTGCGATCGCGGCTTCAAATCAAAGGAAAACCCCTCTTTCTTTGTACTTTCACATTCCCTTTTGCCAGAGCGCTTGCTACTTTTGCGGTTGTAATGTAGTAATTTCTAACAATAAGAATATTGCCAAACTATACCTAGAATATTTGGGTAAAGAAATCCAGAACACAGCTGCTTTGATAGATTCTGATCGCAAAGTAGTTCAGATGCATTGGGGTGGTGGAACTCCGAACTACTTAAGTCAGCAACAGGTAGAAAAGTTGTGGAACAATATCACTCGTAACTTCAGTTTCGATGCGGCAGCAGAAATCTCCCTTGAGATTAATCCTCGTTATGTGGATAAGAACTATATTTTCTTTCTCAAAGAGATTGGCTTTAACCGTATTAGTTTTGGTATTCAGGATTTTAATGCCGAAGTGCAAGCGGCTGTAAATCGTATTCAGCCAGAAGAAATGCTATTTGAGGTGATGGGCTGGATTAGAGAAGCTGGATTTCAAAGTGTGAATGTAGATTTGATTTATGGTCTACCATATCAAACTCGCCAGACTTTTCAACAAACAATTAAAAAAACTATTGAATTAGATCCCGATCGCATCGCCGTCTTTAACTTTGCCTATGTACCGTGGTTAAAGCCAGTACAAAAAAATATTTCCAAAGATGCGCTACCGCCAGCGCAGGAAAAGTTAGAGATATTGAAAATGACTATTGAGGAGTTAACGAGTAACAAGTATCTCTTCATTGGTATGGATCACTTTGCCAAACTTCATGATGAGCTCGCGATCGCTCAACGGGATTACACTCTTAAACGCAACTTCCAAGGCTATACTACTTGGGCGCAAGCAGAACTTTTTGGTTTTGGTGCCACATCAGTCAGTATGTTGGAAGAAGCATATGCCCAAAACCATAAGCGATTAAATGATTATTATGAGGCAATTGATGCAGGTAGTTTACCAATCGGTAAAGGCATTAATTTAACTTGGGATGATATTCTTAGACGGGATGCCATCATGCGAATTATGTCACACGCAAAATTGCATAAGCAAGAGATAGAAAACAGATATCACATCTGTTTCGATGAATATTTTGGTAAAGAATTAGAAGCATTGAAGCGCCTCGAAGCAGACGGATTAGTGAGCTTATCAAAAGATGAAATTGCGATTACAGATATTGGTAGGTTATTAGTCAGAAATATTGCCGTTCTCTTTGATACTCGTTTGAAAACAAGAGAGCAACAATTTTCACGGGCGATTTGAATTATGCCCGCGCTCACAGACTAAAATCTACGGCTACACGGGCAAAGCCTGCTTGCGCAGGCTCGAATGATAAAAAACTTTAGCCAAGAAATTTATTTCTTGCCAGACAATTTTAAATAAATAACGTTATTAATGATAGTCTTAGCAGCAAGCGACTAGCATAACGCTTTATACAGTTGATGCGGAGCGATCGCTCAAATAATAAAACTGAAAAAGGAGAAAGAGAATAAGTACTCAAAATCTAACTCCAGTTCCAGTAATTGTCAGCTTAGGTGTATATTTGCTGAGATTTACCTGCTGTTATCCGTTAATAATTTGATTTGCTACAGTGCGGGAATAACCGTTTCGAGCAAACTTTTCTGCTAAAATTTGCTGATAAACAGCTTCGTAACCGTCTGCCATACTTTCGATACTAAAGTTTTTCTCCACATGAGTGCGGCAAGCGTAACGATCAATTTTTTCTACACGAGCGATCGCATTGATAAAATCATCGACACTATTGCACAAAAGGCCTGTTTCACCATCTAAAATCACTTCTGGCACCGATCCCAATGGTTTAGCAAGTACGGGAGTTCCGGCTGCCATTGACTCAATCATCACCAGCCCAAAAGGTTCGCGCCAAGTAATGGGGAACAGCATTGCCAAGGCTCCACCCAAAAGCGCGTTCTTTTCAGAGTGACTGGCTTCACCCAAAAACTCTATCTGCTTACCATCGATGTGAGGTTTAACCTGACTCTCGAAATAGTCTACATCCACTCTATCCACCTTACCTGCCATTTTCAGCGGGATGCCTGCTCGTTTGGCAATTTCTATGGCGATGTGCGTTCCTTTTTCCGGAGATATTCTTCCTAAGAATGCTAGATAAGGAGGATCTTGTGGTTGTGGATAGAAACGATGTTTATGTACATCTATGCCATTGTAAACTGTTGCAGCATAATTTAGCCCTAATCTAGGCTCCCGTTGAGCATTTGAGATACTGACAAATGGTTGTTTACAACCTACTGTAAAGACTTTTTCGTTATCTGGGGTGAATATACCGTGTAGCGTATGAACTGTAGGGGTTGTAACGAAATCTGCGTAAGTTAAAGCTGGATAGCCTACATGAGAATGGATGATATCAAATTCTACTGCTCGCTGGTATGTGCGGCTTAGTTGTAAAGTTTCGTAGACGTTGTACTCTTTAATGTTTGAGTCTAAACGCAAAGCCTGGGGATGAACGGACTCTAATTTTGCTAAAGTAATTGAGTCTCCTGATGCAAATAGCGTCACTTCATGCCCGCGTCGGACTAATTCATCAGTCAATAAACCAACAACCAACTCAACACCACCATATGCAGGAGGAGGAACTCTTTCCCACAGTGGTGCGATTTGAGCAATTCGCATATCAAACTCCTAATTGGTAAGAAATAGCTCAAGGAATTGATCTGATCTAATCTCCGAATGAAACAGTTAAGGTCGTGTTTAAAATTTAGCAACAATGTTAATTTGTTTGTAAGACTGGTAAGCACTACAGATCAAGTAGAAGGAACCGAACTCAATATAGAAAGAAAATTTTGTATATTAGAAGTTTTAAGTATAGTTTTAGTTAAAAAACAAAAATTACATTTGCATAGCTTTCCATTGCCAGGTGTGCAAAACACCACCACAAAATTCGTATTCCCTGTATTTTCACTGTTTTGAAGTTTATTGCAAGATTATAAGTGTCAGCGATGACTAGATATTTGAACTGCTGAATCTTAAAAAACAGCCATTTAGTTATCAATGCAGAGGTAAATAATACTATGATGATTCGCTACTACCAACCCATCCGCGAACTAGAAAACTTGAAGCGGCAAATGGATTTAGTATTTGACGAACTGTCAGCAAAAACTACTCAAACTAGCGATACGTCAACAACTTGGACTCCTGCTGTAGAGTTAATTGATGCAGGTGATAGCTTAATTTTACAAATACAATTACCTGGTATAGCTGCAAAGAATTTGGATGTGCAAGTAACTCGTGACACTGTGGCGATCGCAGGAGAACGTCAGCGCCAACACCACTCCGAAAATGCTAATTACCTGCATTCAGAATTTCGCTATGGTAAGTTCCAACGAGTTGTCAATCTACCAGTTGCTGTGCAGAATGACAACGTACAAGCAGACTTTCACGATGGTATTCTCACTCTTAGTCTGCCTAAGGTTGAAGAAGTTCGCAATCGGGTTGTGAAGATTAACTTAGGCTAATTTGAAAAACAAGATCCCCGATATCTTTGAGATGTCGGGATCTGTATTCTTAATATCAACCAAAACGTCCGCTTACATAGTCTGCTGTTTGTCTTTTCGAGGGCTGATTAAAAATAATTTCTGTTTTATCGAATTCGACCAATTCCCCTAAATACATAAAAGCTGTATAGTCAGATACGCGTGCTGCTTGCTGCATACTGTGAGTGACAATTAAAATTGTTACCTGTTGCTTCAACTCCTCGATCAACTCTTCAATGCTGGTGGTAGCGATGGGATCGAGGGCTGATGTTGGTTCATCAAATAAAACAATTTCTGGATCTGTGGCTAAAGCACGGGCAATACATAAGCGCTGTTGTTGTCCACCAGACAAGTTAGTACCCAAATCGTGCAAACGGTCTTTAACTTCATTCCATAAGGCAGCACTACGCAGAGCTTTCTCTACTTTCTCATCAATAATTCTACCCCTGTTTTCACCCCGCACCCTCAAACCATAGGCAACATTCTCATAAATTGATTTAGGAAAAGGATTTGGTCTTTGAAACACCATTCCTATCCGCATCCGAACTTCTATCGGATCGACTTTTTTATCCAAAAGATTAATTCCATCGGGTTCTAAAGAAATTTCTCCCCGGTACTTGTTACCCGGATAGAGATCGTGCATCCGATTGAAACAGCGTAACAATGTAGTTTTACCACATCCAGAAGGGCCAATTAGTGCTGTTACTTGTTTTTCGTACACTGGCATCATAATGTCCTTAAGAGCATGGACTTTGCCACCATAATAGAAATTCAGATAATTCACCGCAGCTTTGATGCGTTTTTCAAGAGTTGGAGATGTTGTTTCTACCATTTGATATTCTTACGTAGACGATAACGAAAATAAATTGCTACAGCGTTCATTAATAAAGTCAGGGCAATTAGCACAACTCCTGCTGCTGCTGCATTTACCTGAAATTCTTCTTGAGGACGAGATACCCAATCAAACATTTGGATTGGCAGAACTGTGAATGGAGCTAGTAACCATGCAAAAGAAATGTAGGGAAATTGTCCTTGCAGGGGAGGATCTGGTAAAAAGGCAATAAAGGTGAGCGCACCAATAGTAACCAAAGGTGCAGTTTCACCAATCGCTCTTGCCAATGCCACAATAATGCCAGTCAAAATCGTACCAGTGGAGTAACGTAAGACGTGATCCCAAATCATTTGCCACTTACTTGCTCCACACGCATAAGCAGCTTCACGAATACTACCGGGAACTGCACGCAGGGCTTCACGGGTAGTTACAATTACTACTGGTAAAACCAATAGAGCTAAAGTCAATCCAGCAGTGACAATGCTTTGCCCTAAATTTAATCCGTAGACAAATAAGCCTAAAGCCAAAAGTCCATAAATAATTGATGGCACACCAGCTAAATTGGTGACATTAATTTCGATTAAATCTGACAACCAATTTTTTTTGGCATATTCTTCTAAGTAAATTCCTGAGGCTATACCGACAGGAATTGCTACTGAAGCTGTAACTAACATTACTAAAATACTTCCCACCCAAGCCGAAAAAATGCCTGCTTGTTCTGGTTTACGACTAGGAAATGAAGTAAAAAATTGCCAGTCTAGACGAGGAAAACCATCACTAACTAAGTCAATTACCAATACCATGAGGGCGATAATTCCAGTTAGCATCGCCAATAAACCGATGATGCTAAAAATAAATTCTGCTCGCTTGTTGCGATTGATAATATTGCGAATCTTATGGGTATTTGCAGATGTCATAAGTAAAAGGCAGATAGCAGAGGGCAGAAGGTAAAATGCTCTTTCTAAACAGGTTTCAAAGTTTGGCATTTTTTGGCATTTTACATTTAATTATGTCCAGCTACTGATCAATAGATTTCTCGATAGCGCTTGGTGAGAAAATGACCAATGATGTTAAAGCTCAAAGTGATTAGCAGTAAAGTTAGTCCGACTGCAAATATGGTTTCATACTCTAAACTGCCATGCGGTAAGTCACCTAGACTCACAGACACAATGTAAGCTGTCATTGTCTGAGCAGGTTCCATCGGGTTCCAAGTTAAATTAGGTTGCCCGCCAGCAGCGATCGCTACTACCATTGTTTCGCCGACAGCACGAGAAATCGCTAAGATGTAAGCCGCTGATATGCCAGAAATTGATGCTGGTAGTACTACTCGTAAGGCAGTCTGCAGGCGAGTAGCTCCTGTTGCGTAGGAACCTTCGCGCAGATGACTGGGAACTGCACGCATCGCATCTTCACTGAGCGAACTAACATAAGGGATAATCATAATGCCTATGATTAACCCTGCGCTCAACATATTAAAACCAGGTAAATCAGGCAGAAATACTTGCAATGAAGGTGTAACAAACAACAATGCAAAGTAACCGTATACCACAGTCGGAATGCCTGCCAGTAACTCTAAAACTGGCTTAACTACTTCTCGCACTACGGCAGGCGCGAATTCACTTAAATAAATCGCGGTAATTGTTCCTAAAGGCACTGCTACTAACAATGCCACCACTGTAGTAACCAAAGTTCCCGAAATGAGTGGCAAAATCCCGTAGTGTTTGTCGTCAAATAAAGGTGTCCATTGAGTATCTGTAATAAACTTCCACAAGGGTACTTTCTGAAAAAAAAGTATGGATTCGTAAAGTAAGATAGCGAGGATTGCGATTGTAGTCGCCACGGAAGTCAATGCTGCAAGAAACAAGACAATCTCGACTGCTCGTTCTCGCAAATCGCGCCTTACCTTGGCAGAGGGTTTTGAAAAAAGTATAGTTTTCTTGGCAACAGTCATGCTGGGTTTGGCGTTTAGCGATCAACATTTATGAACTCATATCTTGCATCTGTGCTCTTATCCGCCAAGAAATTTATTTCTTGGCTTACAGCTAAAGTCTGCTCAAGCAGACTACGTAAGATTTTCAGTCAGTTAAAACTGACAGTAACTCTCAGCCTGGTACTTCAGTTCTAGGCGTTTTAGGAGCGAGGCGCAAGATGTGAATGAATAGACAAAGAGAGGTGCGACACCTCCCTTGTGAATTTTTAAATTTTGATTGGAGAACTAAGAACTAAGCTGACTATTGGGCTTCACGACTTAGTAATTCTTCAATTTTCAATCCAACTGCCTCTTTGCCACCAAATACTGTACCAAATCTCTTATTGTTGAAGTGGTTTAAAGCAGTGTTGTATGCCGAGGATGGTAAAGCAACATATTTTACTTCTGTTGCAAATTTACCTGCATTTTGCAAGTAATATTGAACAAACTGTTTCACCTCTGGCTTATCTATGCTCTTGGAACTAACATAAATAAATATGGGGCGAGATAAAGGATTATAACTGCCATCTTTGACTGTAGCTTCTGATGGTAGTACACCGTTAACTGCTACTGCCTTTAGCCTCTTCTGATTTTCTGCATAGTAAGCATAACCAAAGTAGCCAAGGGCATTTTTATCACGGCTCACGCCCTGTACTAAAACGTTGTCATCTTCACTAGCAGTAAAATCACCCCGACTAGATTTTGCCTTACCGACAACGGCCTCTGTAAAATAATCAAAGGTTCCGGAGTTTGTTCCTGGGCCAAACAGCTTCAAAGGAGCATTAGGAAAACCTTGGCGAACTTGGCTCCAATTGCTTATTTTGTTTTGTGCTCCTGGTTCCCAAATTTTCTTTAATTCTGCAACTGTTAGATTCTTAGCCCAGGTGTTTTGAGGATTAACAACTACAGTTAAGGCATCATAAGCTACTGGTAACTCAACATAGCGAATACCAGCTGCTTTACAAGCTTCGATTTCCTTTGCAAGAATGGGGCGGGAAGCATTGGAAATATCAGTTTCTCCACGGCAAAACTTCTTAAAGCCACCGCCAGTGCCAGACACACCAACAGTAACTCTAACTTTCCCTTTTTGCGCCTTTTGAAACTCTTCTGCTACTGCTTCGGTAACGGGAAAAACTGTGCTGGAACCATCAATGTTAATTGTCGCTTGATTTTGGGAGTAAACCGCAGGCACTGATACACTAAAAGTAGCTGCTACCAGTGAAATCACACCTAGTATAGTCAAGCTGTTAAACTTCAAGTTGATTGTTTTCACAGGGATGCTCTTCACTTTAAAATGTTAAATTTTTGTTTGATTGCTCCTAAAGCAGGATAGTTTTACTAGGTTAAAAGATGATAAATATAAGGTAGAGTACAGGTAAAAAAATGATGGAAATAAGTTAAGCAAAAGTTAAGTTCAGGTTAAAGCAAATCTGACTAAAATATATGAGCTAATTTTTGATATAAATTTTTTAAGAACCTATACTAGTTTGTAGTTTGTTTAAGCTACTTGTACTCCGATAAAATGGGATGCAGTTTTATTCATCCAAAATATGGAGTTTTAAAACAAAAAATAATTTTGATATCAAGTTAATATAGTTATATTTATATAAATATTTTTTTGAATTTTGTCTGAGATTACTAAGTTTTCTAACTAATTAACTTAGCAATACAAATCTCAGACTTTTTATTTAATTAAGTATCAAAGTAGTAGTAAGACATAAATCTTAAGTTCAATTGTTTAACTAAATTTAGTGTGAATATGACTGCTAATCAGTTTATAATCTTTTTACATATTTTTAATAAAAAGTAAATATATAAACTTTTAATATTCATGTAATATGCCGATATTAGTCTATTTTGGCTCATAATACACATAAATTATTTACAGTCAAAATAGCAAATCAAGAAAAAACTGATAACTTAACTAGTCTTGATTTAAGCATGATTATGCATATAAAATTTTATTATAGAAAATTAATTAGATATTAAAGTCTTGATTTAAATGTTAGATTCTAAATATATATGTTAATCTTTTGCATAATATTAAAAATATGAATAAACTAATTACTGCCATTAAAGTTAGAAACCTAAACTTTTATTATGGCAAAACAAAAATTTTAGCAGAAATATCAATGGATATTTATCAGAATCAAATAACTGCAATCATGGGGCCAAGTGGGTGTGGTAAATCTACTTTTATTAAAGCTTTGAATCGCATGAATGAATTAGAAGGAGAAATCAAAGTTGAAGGTAGGGTAGAATTTTTTACTCAGAATATTTATAGTCGTCGTGTTAACCTGAATCGATTACGTCGTCAAATCGGTATGGTATTGCCGAAGCCAAATCTCTTCCCAGTGAATATTTATGATAATGTGGCATATGGTGTAAAAATAGCAGGATGGCATCCGAAACAAGAATTAGATAAAATTGTTGAATCTGCTATCAAAGCTGCTACTTTGTGGGATGAGGTCAAAGATAAATTGCATAAATCTGCTCTCGGACTTTCGAGTGGACAGCAACAGCGACTGTGCATTGCTCGTGCATTAGCAGTAAAGCCAAAAGTTTTATTAATGGATGAACCAACATCAGGGCTTGATCCGACTGCAACTATCAAAATCGAGGAACTAATTCATAGTTTGCGTAGTGAGTTGACAATTGTGATGGTTACCCGCAACACACAACAAGCTGCTCGTATTTCTGATTTTACAGCTTTCTTTGGCACTGATAATAATCGTGTTGGGCGATTAATTGAATTTGGAGCAACAGCTCAAATTTTTAACCATGCTGTTGATGAGCGTACCCGTGACTATATTTCTGGACATCTAAATTAGTTGCGGTGCTGCGTGAATACTATGATTTTTAAACTTTTTAAATAATCAGAATATCATAAATTAATTTGGTTTATTTAAGCATTTTTAGTGTAGGTAAGCTTAAAATCGCGCATCTTTACATTGCTAAAGTAGACTTAACTAAATTATAAGAATTGTGGAATTAACAATCATATAATGGCAAAAAAGCTAAAAATTAGACTAGATTCAGCCAGAGTTGCTGTAATTGCTCTTGTGTATGCCAGCAAGATCCATACTATTCCAGTTAAAAATGTCAAGTTATACCAGAGGAGAGGCCCAAAAGATTGTTTGATGAGATTGGATACGATTTAACGAATGAAGTTCATAAATCTGACTGTGGCAACACCTCTGAGTCAAATCACTAAAAGGTGTTTAGGCATATGAACATTCTACAAGTCCTAAACCATTTGCGGCTGTTGGTGGTAGATGATGATGCCGATACTCTTGAGTTAATCAGATTCATCTTTGAACAATATAATGCACAAGTCAGTTCAACGGTATCAACAAATGAAGCCTTTCAGGTGATCCGGCTATGGAAACCGGATATATTAATTAGCGATATCGCCATGCCAATTGAGGATGGGTATGCTTTCATTCGCAAAGTCAGAAATCTCAAACAAGAGGAAGGACAGATTCCAGCGATCGCTTTGACAGCATTGGCAACGCAAGAGCCACTTGCTCTGAATGCAGGATTCTCTACATATATGGTGAAACCATTTAATCCTGATGATTTGGTGAAACTTGTCTCAAAACTTGCTTGGCAAAAATCATTAACGCTTAGTCGAAATGCATCTGACTAAGAATACAGAAGCTTTTGTTCGCCACACTCCAGCGCGCTCACTGCCAAAATTTCAAGCTAACTTTAGATTAATAGACTATAAAAATAGTGTAGTAACGGGTTTTTTGCAATCTCTACCTCAAAACGAAAGGATATCTGTTAAACCCGCTTTTACTCTCCATGTTTTATGCTGTAATACATCTGGCGGTGCATCCATTGTCCACAGCAATACGCTAACGTAAAAGTATTAAAGCACCTCTTTTAGAACCTTTAAATAGGTCACTAAGTCCCTGACTCTCAAAAGTACTGGCTACGAGACGGGCATAAGAAAATAGGAGTGCAGGAATGTAGGGAATAAAAACAGAACACCCAAATTGATTGATGCGGCTCTCCCTTACACCCATAACTTCCTAAACCCTTACGTCCCTACAGTGTAAGTTGTCGAGGATTAAAAATGAGGTGGTAGGCTAGCTAAAGTCCAGATAATTGCCATGCATGAACTGGTTCAGACTATCTTAAACAGCGAAGAGAAAACCGCCCTACGTTACTTAATATCAGAGTTAAACACTTTAGGTAAGCGTTACTTTCTCAGAAATGAGATTTTGCAAGCTTTTGCTGAGTACTGCCACCAATTCCAAAAGCCTGCTTACTTTTTCCACTCTTCCTCTTTGGGTAGATTAATTCACTATACCCATGAAATTCTTTTAGAAGATGACAATAGTTGGTTTTTGTTGCGTCCGAGAATTGCTTCTCAAGAAGTGTGGCTATTGTCAGAAAATATGAATAGCTTTGAGCAGATGGCTCCACAGGCATTGCTCGATGCACGCGATCGCTTTGTCAATCGTTACCAAAGCGAAATTCTAAATGTAGATTTTGGCCCTTTTTACCGATCTTTCCCTTCCATTGACGATCCGAGAAAAATTGGTCAAGGTTTAGCATTCCTCAACCGATATTTGTGTTCTCAAGTTGTGATTGACCGCCAGTACTGGTTTGAGGTATTGTTTGAAGCATTATGCAAGCTTAGTTACAATGGCACTCCACTACTAACTAGCGATCGCATTCGCTCCGGTACTCAATTATGCAGACAAATTAAGCAAGCCATTAAATTAATTAGAAAGCTACCTCCAGAAGAACCTTACGAAAATTTCCGCCAAAATTTGCAAACACTAGGCTTGGAACCAGGTTGGGGTAACACTGCATCACGAGTATGCGAAACCTTAGAACTATTTGATCGCCTGCTTGATGCTCCCGAACCCGCTATTCTAGAAGCTTTTGTTTCTCGTATTCCGGCAGTTTTTCGTGTAGTTCTCGTTTCTATCCACGGCTGGATTTCTCAAGAAGATGTGCTAGGAAGACCTGAGACAATGGGTCAAGTAGCTTATGTTTTAGAACAAGCTCGCAGTTTAGAAAACCAACTGCGGCAAGATATCCAGCTTGCTGGTTTGGATCTACTGGGTATTCAACCCCAAGTTCTGATTCTTACTCGCCTGATTCCCAACTGCGAAGGAACCCATTGCGATTTGCGTTTGGAAAAACTTGAGGGAACTGAAAACAGCTGGATCTTACGCGTTCCCTTCCGGGAATTTAATCCTAAAGTTACCCAAAATTGGATTTCTAGATACGAAATTTGGCCTTACCTAGAAACATTTGCCATTGATGCCGAACCAGAACTCTTGGCACAATTAGGAGGACGCCCAGATCTAATTATTGGTAACTACAGTGATGGCAATTTAGTTGCCTTTCTCCTCACGCAGCGGCTGAAAGTCACTTTGTGCAACATTGCTCACTCTTTAGAAAAGCCCAAGCATTTATTCAGTAACCTCTACTGGCAAGACTTGGAAGAGCAATACCACTTTAGCGCCCAATTCACAGCCGATTTGATCAACATGAATGCGGCTGATTTTATTATCACCTCGTCCTACCACGAAATTGTTGGCACACCCGACGCTCTTGGTCAGTATGAGTCGTATAAATGTTTTACTATGCCCCAGTTGTATCATGTGGTTGATGGAATTAATTTGTTTAGTCCCAAGTTCAATTTGGTACCGCCAGGAGTAGATGAGAACATTTTCTTCTCCTACAGCGAACAAGACAGGCGTGATGAAAATATCCGCACCAAAATTAACGAGCTGCTTTTTAGCAGCGAACAACCTCAAATTCTCGGTCATCTTGACGATCCCAACAAGCGACCAATCTGCGCTGTATCTTACATTACCTCGGTAAAGAATATTTCTGGTTTAGCAGAATGCTTTGGTAAAAGCGAGGCATTACAACAGCATTGCAATTTGATCCTTGTTACCAACAAGTTAAATGCTGCTGGAGCTACAAAGCCAGAAGAAGTAGAAGAAATTGAAAGAATCCATCACATCATTAATCAGTATAATCTTCACGGTCGCGTCCGCTGGCTCGGAATGCGCCTCAAGAGTCCAGAACTAGGGGAACTTTATCGAGCGATCGCAGATCGTCAAGGTATATATGTACATTTTGCTTTGTTTGAACCTTTTGGAAGAACCATTCTCGAAGCTATGAGTTCTGGTTTACCAAGCTTTGTCACTGAATTTGGTGGCGCGGCAGAATTGATTGAAGGTGAAGAAGATGAATTTCATCTCAATCCTACAGACTTAGAAGGAACAGCCAAAAGAATTTTGAATTTCATTAACCAGTGCAATCTAAATCCCAAACACTGGCATGAAATCTCCGAAGGAGTGATCAAGCGAGTTCATAACAGGTATAACTGGCAAGTACACAGCAAGCAGTTATTACTACTTTCTAAAATCTATCGATTCTGGGACTTTGTTACCCAGGAAAACCAAGAACCTCTGCTTCGTTATGTAGAAACTTTATACCATCTAGTCTTTAAACCCAAAGCAGAAAAAATCTTGGAACAGCATATGCAGCGATAGGGATTAGAGACTAGGAACTAGGAATAAAGAAATCTTAATACCTAATCCCCAGTACCCAATCCCCAATCCCCAATTCCCAATTTTGTCCAACCCTCTGTCTATCTTTAACCACAGCAGTGACGATGGATATAAAAGCCCATTCCCAGCATTTAACATATACAGACTGGACTGTAAGTGAAACTCAGTTCGATCCAGAGCGGTTTAACTCTCGCGAAACAACTTTTACAATTGGCAACGGTTACCTGGGAACACGGGGCAGCTTTGAGGAAGGCTATTCTCGTGCATTGCCAGCTACCTTGATCCACGGTGTCTACGATGAAGTTCCGATTGTCTACACTGAACTCGCTAACTGCCCAGACTGGTTGCCATTGGTAGTAATTGTAGATGGCGATCGCTTTCGCCTGGAGCGAGGTGAGATATTAAGTTACGAACGGCAGTTGGATGTGCAGCGGGGTGTTCTCAGCCGTAAAGTGCGTTGGCGCAGCCCCAGTGGTAAGACACTTGACATTGTTTTTGAGCGCTTTGCAAGTATTGCTGATCAACACGTCCTTGGATTGCACTGTCAGGTAACACCAGTAGATAGTGAGAGTGCGATCGAAGTTCAAGCTAGTATTAATGGTTACCCAGAAAACCAAGGATTCAACCACTGGGAATTATTAGATCAGGGTAAGGTAGAACACGGAGTTTGGTTAAATCTCCGTACTCGTTCTTCCCGCATTCAACTAGGCATGGCAACTGGCATTCTAGTATCGGGAGCCGAAGCCTCTGTGCAAGTTACCAATCCACCCGGTTATCCGACTTTAACTGCGTCTTTTTTGGCTGCTCCAGGGCAGACTGTAACAGTAGATAAACTAGTTACAGTTTTTACTTCTCTTGAATGTGAAAATCCAGTCGAAGTAGCTTGTGAAAAACTTGCTCAATTACCAGAATACTCTAGTTTACTAGATGCTCATGTCCAAGCTTGGGATAAAGTCTGGCAAAAAAGTGACATTGTGATTGAGGGAGATATCACAGCTCAGTTAGCTGTTCGCTACAACCTCTTTCAGTTATTAATTTGTGCTCCCCGCAACAATGATAAAGTAAGTATTCCAGCGAAAACACTTTCGGGGTTTGGCTACCGTGGCCATATATTTTGGGATACAGAAATTTTTATACTTCCCTTTTTCATCTACACTCAACCCGAATTAGCACGCAATATGCTGACGTACCGCTATCATACTCTACCAGGAGCGCGGCGCAAAGCAGTGCATTACGGGTATAAAGGGGCAATGTATGCGTGGGAGAGTGCAGTAACTGGTGATGAGGTAACACCCCGGTGGTTACCTCCCAACGATTTTTATGGTGAAGACATCAGGATTTGGTGCCGCGATCGCGAAATTCACATTAGTGCTGACGTTGCCTACGCTACATGGTTCTACTGGCAAGCTACTGGTGATGATGAATGGATGCGGGACTATGGGGCTGAAATAATTCTAGACACCGCTATATTTTGGGGTAGCCGGGTTGAGTACAACACCAAATACGAACGCTACGAAATTCGTGAGGTGATTGGTGCGGATGAATACCACGAATTTGTCCACAACAACACCTTCACTAACCGGATGGTGCAATGGCATCTTGAAAAAGCACTTCATATTTATGATTGGCTGGGCAATAACTTTCCTGAAAAACTGCATGAACTCGACCAAAAACTAAACCTAAGTTCAGGAAGGCGATCGCGTTGGAACGATATTATTGCTAATATTTGGATTCCCTACGACGAATCTACCGGATTGATTGAACAATTCGAGGGATTTTTCCAACTCCAAGATATCAATCTAGAAGAATACGAGCCGCGTACCAAGTCCATGCAAGCTATCTTGGGTATCGAAGAAGGCAACAAGCGACAGGTACTCAAACAACCAGATGTGTTAATGCTGCTGTATCTGATGCGGCAATCCCAGGAGTTTCCCTACAACCAAAAAACCTTAGAAAAAAACTGGGATTACTACGCACCCCGCACAGATATTTCCTATGGTTCATCTCTAGGCCCGGCAATTCACGCTATTTTAGCCTCAGACTTGGGCAAAACCGCAGAAGCTTACGAAAGATTTATGCAAGCAGCATTAGTTGATCTAGAAGATGTTCGTGGTAATGCTGCTGATGGTATTCATGGTGCTAGTGCTGGTGGTGTTTGGCAAGCTGTAGTTTTGGGTTTTGGCGGAATTCAAATCGGAAATGACGAACCAGTCGCTCATCCCCACCTACCTCCTGGTTGGAGACGCCTAAAGTTCAATTTTCTTTGGCGAGGGAAGTGGCATACATTTGATTTGCGTCCACAAGAGGATACGGAGACAAAGGGCAAAGAACATAAGGCAATGGACATGGAAAAAATCCAATCTTCAGATATTAGGGGATTCATTTTTGATCTAGATGGTGTATTAACAGATACAGCAGAATATCACTATCTTGCTTGGCAAAAACTCGCAGATGAAGAAGGTTTGCTCTTTAATCGAGAAGCTAACGAAGCATTGCGGGGAGTATCTCGTCGAGAATCGCTGTTAAGAATAGTGGGAGACAAACATTATCCGGAAGAAAAACTCCAAGAGATGATGGATCGCAAGAACCAATATTATGTAGATTCAATCGAAAACATCTCGCCCAAAGATTTGTTACCTGGTGTACTCACCTTACTCGATGAATTGCGCCAAGCCGGGATCAAAATTGCCCTTGGTTCCGCCAGCAAAAATGCTCGTCCCGTTGTTGAGAAACTAGGCATTGCTAATCGTATAGATGCGATCGCTGACGGTTATAGCGTTCAACGTCCCAAACCTGCTCCGGATTTATTTTTGTATGCAGCCAACCAGCTAGGATTGGAGCCAGCACAATGCGTGGTTGTAGAAGACGCAGAAGCAGGCATAGAAGCAGCTTTAGCGGCTGGAATGTGGACTGTAGGACTTGGCCCTATTTCGCGTGTGGGAGAGGCTCACGTTGTTCTACCCAACCTCGCAGATACTGACTGGACACAACTACGTGCAAAATTGAACGATGTAGCTACACAACAGCAGCAAAAAGCGAGAGTATAAAAAATAAGGTGTTAGTTTAAATATCATCAAAACTTAGCAAAGGTAGATAGCGGATGTAGCGGATGAGCTATGCGTGATTTCCACAAAAATATTCAACCCCTCCCAACCTCCCCTTAGTAAGGGGAGGTGCCGTAGGCGCTGGGGTACATTCATCCGCCTTGCGTCTACCCTCAAACTGGGTTCAAGACTCCTACCAAAACAGCCGGAGGCATAGCCTCGAAACTCTCGTTACCAGGTTCAACCTGGTAACGAGAGTTAGAGCCTCTGGCTCTCTCAAATCCCTAGTCCCTAGTCCCTAGTTTCCCTCTGCCTTTCTTCAAATCATGACTTCGACTCTTCCCTCTAAACCTCGGAAGTTACCAACTCAAGCCATAGGAGCTAAAGTTTTTCACTGGCTCAATATCATTAGCCTGTTTATCATGCTCACCAGTGGACTACAAATTTACAATGCCAATCCTGTGTTTGGTGGCAGATCGGGTTTGCACATTCCCCCTTTATTTACCTTGGGTGGTTGGTTGGCAGGAGGTAGGCACTGGCATTTTGCAGCGATGTGGCTATTCTCGCTCAATCTTGTCTGGTATGGTTTGTACATTTTAATTACCCGTCGCTGGCGACATCGGTTTGTGGGTAGCAATGATATCAAGGCATTACAAAAAAGCCAAAATCCGAAACGGCTGATTTATGCTTGGCATCGTATAGCCTATACAAGCATTATTCCAATCTTACTACTGGCATTATTTACAGGGATTGGAATGTATAAGCCAGCCCAATTTCCCTGGATAGTGGATCTGTTTGGCGGTTGGCAACAGCTAAGAATTTTTCACTTTTCTTCAGTACCGTTATTTATTATCTTTGTTATGGTTCATTGGTGGTTGGGAAGTAAAGCTGGTGGTTCCGAACTTACAGATTCGATGTTTTGGTAATGGTTCTCAATTTACACGCCGTCAATTTTTACAAATTTCTGGATTATCTAGCCTGAGTTTTTTGCTTGGTGGCTGTGGTGCGCCCATACTAGAAGATGTTGTGGGCAAACTTTCTGAACCCGTCAATCAGAAATTTGAAGCTTTAATATTTAAATCGCAAAAGCCTGTTCCTGAGTTCAGCCAGAGTGAAATTCAACCACAGGCTTTAATCGTCAATAGCTTTAGAGGCACTCCGATTATCGATCCAGCCAAGTATCGTTTGATTGTTGACGGTGAAGTGAATCATCCCCTGAGCCTCAGTATGGTAGAGATTCAGTCTTTGCCTTTGACATCAATGATTATTCGTCATGTATGCGTAGAAGGTTGGGCGGCGATCGTGCAATGGGGAGGTATACGTCTGCGGGATATTGTTGCCCTTGCCCAGCCGCAAGAAAATGTTAAGTATGCCTACTTTCAATCAGCCGATGGCTACTATTCGAGCTGGGATATTGCTTCAGCCATGCATCCTCAAACTTTACTAGCTTATCAAAAAAACGGTGAACCTTTGCCACCTGATAACGGCGCGCCTTTACGTTTGGCTTCTGCGATTAAACTTGGTTACAAGCAGAGTAAATGGGTGACTCGAATTACGCTAGTTAGTCATTTGTTGCCACGTAAAGGTTACTGGGAGGATCAAGGATACGAATGGTTTGCTGGGCTTTAAAGGTATTGGGGATTGGGATTGGGTACTGGGTACTAGGGATTGGGGATCGGGGAAGTTTTTCTCCTCTGCTCCCCTGCCCCTGGTGCTCCCCTGCTTTTTCCTAGTCCCTAGTCCCTTTCAAATTACTAATTTAAAATTATGCCTTCTTTAAATAAACTGTTGCAATGGTTAATTTTGACGTTGTTATTTCCTTTAATCTTTCTCAATATTTGGCTAGCGTTTCGAGTCTTCCGATATTTTCAACCTCTAGTGACAATTCTTGTCTTAGCTTGTTTGCTAGCATTCATTTTAAATTATCCTGTTTCCCTTCTCCAGCAACGAGGAATTAAACGCAATTATGCTATTGCATTAGTTTTTATATCATCTTTGGTGGTTTTAGTTGCCTTGGGCATTACCTTGATGCCTGTAGCTTTAGAACAGTTTAGTGAAATGACTAAACTATTTCCCCAGTGGATTGATTCTAGTGAGCAAAATCTCCAAATTTTTAGCGATCGCGTGTTTGGCAACAGATTTAATGTTAATCTCAGACAGATATTTTCTCAATTGCTCAACCAGTTACCAAATGAAGCAGAACAAATAGGAGATAAGCTTTTTAGTATAGTTATAGATACAATTGATGGTCTTTCCGAAGCATTAATTACAGTAGTATTGACTATTTATCTTTTAATAGATGGTGAAAGAATTTGGGAAGGACTATTTAAAAAACTGCCTTTAGGTTTTGCTCAAAAAATACAGCAATCTCTTCAACAAAATTTCCAAAATTACTTGATCGGGCAAGTGACTCTGGCTTTGTTGATGGGAGTCTCACAAACTATAATGTTTCTAGCTTTGAACGTTCGATTTGGTTTACTTTTTGGTTTGGGAATTGGCATCTTGAGCTTGATTCCCTTTGGTGATGTTGTCAGCCTGGCTATCATCACTTTAATTATTGCTTCCCATAACTTTTGGTTGGCAGTCAAGATTTTAGTGATAGCTGTAATTATCGATCAGTTAATAGACCAAGCGATCGCACCCCGACTTTTAGGTAGTTTTACAGGGCTTCGACCAATCTGGGTGATAGTCTCTTTACTTGTGGGAACTTATCTGGGTGGAGTGTTGGGGTTACTTATTGCCGTACCTGTGGCTGGTTTTATTAAAGATGCAACAGATGGTTTTGTGACTACATCTGCCAATCCCAGCAATTCAATTGAGAGTGAAGAATTACCAGAGATGTTAGCAAATGAGTCTAGTTTGCAATGAAAGGGAACAGATGAAGAGGACATGGGGACACGGAGAGGATATTTCTCCCACTCTCCCCCTCTGCCCCTCTGCCTTCTGCCTTCTACTTAGCGTTAACATGATTAGCGATCCTGTCTAATCACCCAGATCAAATATGTTTTTTGAAAACCTGTTTACAACTTCATCTGAGGGGGAATCCACTTCACCCATTATTCGCCGTCCTCGCAAAGGCGTAATTGTAGGTGCAGGGCAAGTAGGAATGGCTTGTGCTTACTCGATGCTGATCCAAAATATCTTCGATGAAATGGTTATAGTCGATGTGAATCAGCACAAGCTAGAAGGGGAAGTGATGGACTTGCTGCACGGACTACCCTTCGTAGAACCAACATTAGTGCGTGCAGGAACTTTGGCAGATGGTAAAGATGCGGATATTGTCATTATTACTGCGGGCGCAAAGCAAAAACCGGGAGAAACCCGTTTGGATTTAGTAAACAGAAATGTAGAAGTTTTTAAAGGCTTAATCCCGGAAGTCGTCAAGTATTGTCCAAAAGCGATTTTACTGATTGTTACCAATCCAGTGGACATTATGACTTATGTTTCTCTCAAACTTTCTGGATTACCTAGTTCTAGCGTGCTCGGTTCGGGTACAGTATTAGATACTGCTCGGTTCCGGTATTTGCTGGCACAAAAGTTACAGCTAGATCCCCGTAGTCTGCACGCCTACGTGATCGGCGAACACGGTGACAGTGAAGTCCCTGTTTGGAGCAAGGTGAATATAGCGGGTATGAACCTTCTGGATGTGGAAGCAGAAGGCAAAGATATCAATCCGCTGCTACAGGATATTTTTGCCCAAGTGAAAAATGCCGCCTATGAAATTATTCAACGTAAAGGAGCTACATCCTATGCGATCGGCTTGGGTGTAGCTCAGATTGTACAAGCTATTTTACGAAATCAAAACCGAGTTTTAACTGTTAGTACCTTGATCCAGAATATTCATGAAATTCAAAATATCTGCCTGAGCTTGCCTTGCGTAGTTAATCGTCAGGGAGTTACCAGGGTTTTAAATCTCTCGCTCAGTCAAGCTGAGTTACAGCATTTACAATATTCTAGCCGAGTTTTACAACAGACGATAGAGAAACTAGATCTCTAATTTTGGTTTGTTATGTCTGTAGTCATGACTAAGCCTAAGAATTACCAAGCTATTGCCAGCGATCATCCTACTATTTGTATATTTATGAAAAGCGATCGCACTTCTTAACAATACAAATTCCAAATTTGTGTTAACCTTTTTATGGAAGATTAAATTCGGTTGTGCTGTTTGTTTTTCACAAGACTTGTATTACAGACCTCTCCGGATCTAAATCTCTACACTCGTTGATTCTGGAGATATCCTATGTCAATTTATGTCGGTAATCTATCTTATGAGGTTAGAGAAGATGACCTCAAGCGTGTTTTTTCAGAATATGGCTCTGTCAAGAACGTTCAAGTACCGATTGATCGGGAAACAGGTCGGATGAGAGGTTTTGCGTTTGTAGAAATGGAAACAGAAGCCGAAGAAGCCGCAGCCATTGATGCTCTAGACAGCGCAGAATGGATGGGTCGTAGCTTGAAAGTAAATAAAGCCAGACCTAAGACAGACGGAGGTTCGTCTGGTGGTAGACGTGGTGGTGGCGGTGGTTACTCTCGACGCTACTAAGCCTTAAGACAAACTATCTTACTCTAAGGTCTTAAAGGCAGACACGAGAGTCTGCCTTTTTTTTCGCTCAGAGCCACTAATATCTAAATTAAGTCCATTTAGTAGAAGGAGAGAGAATGACTCAAATCATCGTAGGTGAGAATGAAGGGATTGAGTCAGCCTTACGTCGATTTAAGCGGCAAGTTTCTAAGGCAGGGATCTTTCCTGATATGAGGAAGAATCGTCACTTTGAAACACCCCTGGAAAAGCGCAAGCGCAAAGCAGTAGCCAAGCAAAAACAGCGTAAGAGAGGTTTCCGTAGTTAAAGCCTACAATCTTCGCTCAAGTCATGTAATTATTTTTTGAACAGATGTAGCACTGTAACTCCAGAAGCCAAACACATTGTTAGTGAGTAAAAATAGGCTTCTGGCAAACTTAACAACTATACCATTTAAAAACTAAATATTTGATTTTTGATGAAGTAGAACGCGATCGCTTTTTGTGTAGAGAGAGGCGATCGGTTTTTTGTCAAAATTTTATTTAGCTCCCCGACTTCTTGGTAAAGTCGGGGAGCTGGGTTTGAAACTCTTAATAAAGATTACACTGCCAAAAGTTGCTTTGCTATGGCATAAAAACAATGAAATTTTTGGGCATAGATTTAGGCTGGAAATCACAACCAAGTGGGCTATGTTGCTTGCAGTGGAAAGACAATCAACTACAAATACTTGAAATTGATCGCAAAGAGCAAATAATAGACATCCTAACTTGGATAGATTGTTGGGTACAGCCACAAGAAAATGCCATTATTGCTGTAGATGCACCTACCATCATCCCCAACGCAACCGGAAGTCGCCTACCCGATAAACTCACTCATAAGTATTTTGGAAAATATCATGCTGGATGTTACCCAGCTAACCTTAACTTACCTTTTGCAGAACGCACAGTTAAATTTGGCTTAGAACTAGAATCTAGGGGATTTAATCACGCGCCTACCATCGAACCACAAAAATTTGGCAGATATCAAATCGAAGTTTTTCCCCACCCTGCAATAGTAAATTTATTTGGCTTAGAACGGATTCTCAAATATAAAAAAGGACGCCTCGCCGAGCGCCGTTTAGAACTTATAAAACTCCAGAATTACATTACAGAAACTCTACCCTTTCTAGAACCAAGCCTATGCTTTTATAAGAATCAAGAATTTATTCTTTTTCCTTTTGACTTTTTACTTTTATCTTCTACTGGTACAGCACTCAAAGCTGCCGAAGATAAACTTGATAGCCTAATTTGTGCTTATGTCGCTGCCCACTGGTGGTACTGGGGAGAAAAACGTAACCTGGTGCTAGGCGATCGCACCACAGGCTACATTGTCATCCCGCAAACAAGAGGAGTGGGGGAGGGGGAGAGTGGGAGAAAGACGCAAAGAAGGTGAGACGCGGTGACACGGGGAGACGGAGAAAGAGGATGGGGGGAGAATTGTGAATCACGTTTTTGCTCCTCTGCTCCTCTTCCTAGCCCCTAATCTCTAGCCCCTAGTCCCTTTACTGCGCCCAAACAATCAATCTTGGCTCATACGAACTAGAAAGGTATTTGTGTTTAGGTAATACACGCAAAGATAAGCCTTGCAAACCAGAGGTGGTGTACAAGACATTCGCGGTATAAATACTTAATCCTTGTGTATCCTCTCCTTGGTATTCCATAACTACAGGTACACCATTGACAATCTCACCATTGGCATCGATCGCACCTTGGTATAGTTCTACCTGTACGTCATCGTTTGTGAGAGTTGCTAAGTCAAGCTTGGCTTTAACAACAACAGTTTGGTTAACTTTAATGTCTGTACCTGAGGATACATCAACATCTTTAATTTTGATATCGTACCAGTGTTCATAGAGTTTTGCTTTCCAAGCTGCCAATTCTTTAGCAGGAGCGTAATCTTCTTTTGTCAGAGTCAAGTAGCGATCGCTTGCCGGGAAATATGCCCGCTGTGCGTATTCTCCCACCATCCGCGCTGTGTTAAAGTAGGGACAATTTAGGCGGATTGCATCTTTCATTTTGGCAATCCAGTGTCTTGGCAAGCCATCAGCATCGCGATCATAGAATAGCGGTACAACTTCTTTTTCTAATAAGTCATACAAAGCATTTGCTTCTACTTGATCCTGATAATTGGGATCGTCGTAAATCTCACCATGTCCGATCGCCCAGCCAGTACGGACATAATCTGCTTCATCCCACCAGCCATCTAATACGCTTAAATTGGGCAATCCATTCATTGCTGCCTTCATGCCGCTGGTACCGGAAGCTTCGCGAGGACGACGCGGTGTATTTAACCATACATCACAACCCGCAACCATCAACCGAGAGATATATATGTCGTAATTGGGAATGAATACAACTTGTTTTTCCAAGCCTTGTTCGCGAATAAAATGATTAATGTCGCGGATCAGCTCCTTGCCAGGAATATCTCTAGGGTGTGCTTTTCCGGCAATGACGAACTGTACTTTACGGTGTTTGTTACTCAACAACAGCCGCTTGATACGTTCAATATCTCGCATCCACAGGGTAGCGCGTTTGTAAGTAGCAAAACGGCGGGCAAAACCAATAGTTAGAACATAAGGATCGAGAACTTCTTGCGCTTGATCAATTTCGCTAGGAGAAGCGCCGCGATCGTACAAATGCTTCACCAGACGCTCCCGCACATACAAAACCATATCCAAGCGGCAGCGTTCGTGATTTCGCCATAACTCCTCATCAGGAATAGCATCCATACGATCCCACAATGGGTGATCGGTTGATGCAGATGACCAATTGGGGCCTAAATAGCGATCGTATAATTCCTGAGTCGATTTAGCAACGCAACTGCGGGCATGAACACCGTTAGTAATAGCATTAATTGGTACTTCTTCTACTGGTAATTCTTTCCACAAACCTTTAAACATCTGCCGTGACACTGTACCATGCAGTTGTGCCACACCGTTAGAAAATGTAGCCATTTTCAGTGCCAACACTGCCATACTAAAAGGCGCAGATAAATCACCAGTGTTCTCCCGCCCCAGAGCCAAAAATTGGTCTTTATTTAAACCAAATACATCTGCATAATGCCCCAAGTAGTGCAAAACTTTATCTGGAGGAAATAAGTCAATTCCAGCTGGTACTGGTGTATGGGTGGTAAAAATATTTGTAGAGGCTACGACTTGTTTTGCGGCATCAAAACTCACCCCTTCTTCCTGAATTAGGATGCGAATGCGTTCTAGGGCAGAAAACGCCGCGTGTCCTTCATTCATGTGATAGGCAGTAACATTATATCCCAGCGCTTTCAGCATCCGCACACCACCGATACCCAACATCATTTCCTGGTGGATACGCATATCGATATCTCCACCGTACAACTGATCTGTGATGTCGTGGTCGTAGGGATTGTTGGGTTCAATGTTGGTATCGAGCATATATAGCGGCACCCTGCCTACCTGCACGCGCCAAACTCTGGCATATACGGTGCGCCCTGGATAATCTACCGCAATCCGCAGTTCTGAACCATCAGGATTGCGTTCCAGTTGTATGGGCATATTGTAAAAGTCGTTGATTGGGTAGCGTTCCTGCTGCCAGCCATCAGCATTGAGATACTGAGCAAAGTAGCCTTGTTGGTATAGCAAGCCCACTCCCACCAAAGGTAGCCCTAAATCGCTAGCCGATTTCAGGTGATCTCCAGCTAGTACCCCTAAACCTCCAGAATAGATGGGCAGACAATCTACAAGCCCAAATTCAGCAGAAAAATAGGCATAACATTCTGAGGATCGGGGATCGAGAATTTGTCCTCCTTGCCCCTTATCCCTGGTTCCCGATTTTTCTCTCGTTTTCTGATACCAAGTGCGCTCTTTAAGATAGTCTTCTAGCTGCAAAGCGGCACGATCCATTTGTGCCAGAAAACCTTCATCTTCTACTACTTCCGTTAACCTAATTTGGCTGATAGTTCCCAGCATCAGAACCGGATTATGATGGCTAGATTCCCACAGATCCGGATCTAGACGGCGAAATAAGTCTTTAGTCTCAACGTTCCAATCCCAATGCAGGTTGTATGCAAGCTTCCGCAGCGGTTCTAGTCGCGGAGGCAAAGCAGGAGAGACGTTGAATGTGCGAATTGGCTGCATATGCAAGCAGATCTCCAAGTCTAGCTATCGCTATTGTTGTCTGTCTTTTGTTAATGTTGCCAATTTTTTATACTGTGTTTGCAAATTATCGCTGACATTGTGAAGTTTTGCAAATAATTTTCATTTTTATAGTCACAGCTAATCACAAGTAAACAGGTATAATTACTAGTAATTGTATGCTTTGTAGTGATAGCAGTTGTATAGTGTTTATTAGAGTTAATAATTCAGTCTTTATCACGCTAAAAACTCTCAGACTCAGTATTTGCCAAAATACCAGGTTAATTACAGCTAATCTGCTCAGAATGACTTTGAGTCAAAACCCCAACAGCAAATGATAAATCTACAAGTGATCGCACTTCACTAATTCTAGAAGTATAAATGAGCATATGTAAATTCACCGCTTGTCAGATTGTTAAAATCATTTAATACAAGAAAAAATCTGTCACAAGTAGGCAGTCATATGATTGTGTGAACTTGCGGCGTTGTTACCTCGATAAAGTATTTTCCTGGTTAGACTTAGAACTACAATTTTCTTTCTGTATCAAAAATACTAAGCTTTACTAATTAGATTTAACTATTGCAATAAATCATCGTTATTAAAACTAAGGAACTTTGCCTTTTAATTTTACATCTGACGAGGTTTCAACAATCCTTTCGACAGTTACAAACAAGCTATCTCCGTTCTAATTAATACTCAAGATGGATGTCAATGTATATTTAATCTATTAAAAAATCTTAATAGAGGTAACAAAAATAAATTCTAAATATGCTGAGACAAAAGTATTTAAGTATTTAAATTTACACACAATTATTTACTAAGTTAATTAGCTCGAACTTACGATTAACCAATTTAAATCCCAACTTCATCTCAACTTAATAAAAGAGCTAATATATTTAAGTTAATTTTTTATTCCAGAGCAATGAAATAATTTATGCTATATGTAAGCATAATTATTCTCAAAAACAATCTGTAGATAAAGATAAAGTAATTTGGTTGGTCTGTAGTAATCTACGTACATCATGACAGAAGCAGCATTTTATACAAACTGGCTGCAAGAAAGCCGTCACATAAATCGAGGAAGCGCTTACCTTTTTACGGTTAAGTTGAATGTGATGGCTGAGGTTGGAGATACTCCACCCTAAATTTAATTGTACGTGGGCAAAAATATTAAAAATTTAAAAACTACATTGTTGGATTAAATGACAAGGAACCTTATGTTGGTAATAAATATTTCCAAACATGTAGTGAGATGGAATTCAACTTTTCTAAGTGAATTTCGAGAAAATTGAAACTGTCTAGCAGCAAATTGTATTGCAAATTCAGTATTCTTTACTGAATTTATTAGCAGGTGAATATAAATCTTTCTTTTTGCATGAGAAATCACAAAAGTCTATTTCAATCATCTGTTTCTGTGCTTTACTAGTTTGATGGTAAAAGTCTCTAGATGCTGAATTGGACTATAAATTATCTCTAATGCAAGGTAAGCTCTGCTATTTACGTTCCTAACTTTCACATTATCTTACAAAGCTCTGTTACCAGCAAAAACTTTAATACCAAGTTTGTTGAGTATAAGTGGGTAGTTGTAAAAGTAAATATTGATTTTACTATGACTATTTTTACTTACTAAATTTTCTGCACCAATAGACTTGATATTAATTGCAAGCAAATAGAATTAACTTTGTGTATTATGTGTCGGAGATTTATCAAGACTTAATTGAATTTCAAAATTACACTCAAAGAAACAAAACGAAAATAGATTGTAATTTTGTTGATTCCTCAGAAAATAAAAGTTTTATCTTTGATAAATATCTACATATGATTGCGAAATTGATAGTGGTGATTTAGATTAACAACACGAATTGACCAGTTAGCCAAAAAGTGGAGAGTAAATTAGATGGATAAGCAACAACTTTTTGATAAATGGCAGCGTTTTAAGGAAGTTTTATTAATTAGCTTTTTAGGAGCACTTCCAACTATTATTTTCGGGCCAAAGCTGCGAAACTTATTATACCGTTTTATTTTTGTCCGAATAGGTAGCTCAGTTTATATCCAACATGGAGTTGAATTTCTCGGTGCTAGTTGTATTGAGATTGGCAATAGTGTGCATATTTTTAAAGGTGTGCGTATAGATGCAAGAGGAGACAATAATAAAATTTTATTAGAACAAGGAGTTGCTATTGAGAGAAATGTTGATATTGGTTGTTTAGACAATACATCAATACAAATTGCTCAAGATACTTTTATAGGGCCGGGTGTTTCGATTACAGGCCCAGGAAATATCAAAATAGGAAAACGTTGTCTAATTGCAGCCCATTCAGGGATATTTGCCAATAATCATACTTTTGCAGATCCATTGCGTTATATAGCAGATCAAGGTATAACTCGCCAGGGAATTGTTATTGAAGATGATTGTTGGCTGGGACATGGAGTCACAGTTCTAGATGGAGTCACTATCGGTAAAGGTAGTGTTGTTGGGGCAGGAGCTGTTGTTACTAAAGACATTCCTTCCTTTTCTATTGCTGTAGGAGTACCTGCAAAAGTAGTTAGAAAAAGAGTTAACAAACAACAAATCAACCCTAGAGAGGCAGAAATGAAATTGACTAAGTCGTAGAACAGGAGTGTTCCTCTATTTTTTATTAATTTCAGTAAGCCAAAGCCTCATCAAAATAAATGTAGGAAGATAACTAGACACTGAGAAATTATATTTCTGTTGTGTGTTTGTTTACATTTTTGACAAGTTGCAAAAGTCCAGAAGCAGCATTTTACCAAAATAGTTACCAGGTTTAACCTGGTAGCTAATAACACTTTTAGATTCGATTTTACTCATAATTAGCAAAAATATATTTAGTCAAATTTAACTAGATATTGTAACTTTAGCCATTTAAACCTAAGTATTATTACAGTTGTTAAATAAACTGTTTGAGAGCAAGAAATAATTGTCAAAAATATACCTTTATTTTAAACCTGGAAACATCTACTCAAGGTAAACGTCAGAATAGCTACCAGTTTATAAGTGACGAATCAAGCTCAGTCAGTCAACGACGAGAAGCTCTTATAAAAGAGAATAACAATCTCTTTTCCTATAACTGTGCAACCTGTTCCTATAATCAAATGAGATAACCTGGGTGAGTGGTGAGTACCCAACTCAGTTGTGGAGTTTATCTCCTCACTTATACCAGTCTTGTCTAAAAAGAGAATGAGATTTGGGTAAGATAAAGTAGCTATCTCAATCTGCATGGCAGACTCAAAAATTTTTCATACCCAAAGGAGCTATCTTTCATGCTGACTTTAAAAATCGTCGTTTATATTGTTGTTGCCTTCTTCTTGACTCTGTTTGTTTTTGGCTTTTTGTCAAACGATCCAGCTCGCAACCCCGGTCGTCGGGACTTAGAGTAATATCGAGACAAGTTATCCAAAATTGCCTAAAGGTAGAACAGAACTAGACGCCTTTGGGGCGGCTTGCTTAAGGTTAGACAGAAGGCAAAAGTCGGAAGGCAAAATTTTTAGTTAGTCCTTCCGGCTCTTAATTTGGCTATTTGTTTGCTTGACTATGCTGAAATATGCTTCATCCATTTCTGCCGCCCGTTCCGCCCCTTATTCTCGAATCTCCACAATCTACGAATCTACTAGCGATCGCCCTTAGTGATCGCCAGTTTAAATTAACTACCGATGCTGATAGCAAAGCACCAGTAAACAAAGATAATTCTCAGGAGCAACGACAAAAACCACCACAGGAAACTTCTAGCAATACGGGAAATCTTCCAAACCAAGAGGATGAGCTACTAGCTGCCAAGACATTACCTGCACCTACTCAGCAGGAAACCCCCCCCATCCCTGGAAATGCGGCAGCACTGGGTGAACCATTGTCTATTAGCGATCGCTCACTCCAATTTGCACAATCAAACAACAACAGAGTGATTTTAGGTGAGCCGTTGTCTATTGGTTATCCGGTGCAGCACATAGAAGTCTCTCAGCCGAATCAAAGGGAACGGAGAAAAGGAAACGGAGAGAACTCTGATGAAAATTTAGCCCCAGTTCAACCAAAGGATACAGCTACTGCAAATTCTCAAAGCTCAGAAACTTTTCAACTGACGCAACAACCTATCAAAATTCAATTCAACAGCCACCGTAAAACAAACGAATCACCAAAGCCCTCGACGATAGTCTTCAAGTCTCGCAGCATTACAAGTCAATTACCAACGCCTGATCCTAATATTCCACAACAGCCTCCGCAGCCTGCACCTACAGCACCAAACACTACACCAGGACAACTAACTCAACCACCTACAGCACCTCCACAAGATAGAAGAGTAGTTGAAGTAGTAGCAGATAGGCAAGAATACGACGAACAGCGGCGGGTAGTGACAGCAGAAGGTAATGTAGTTGTACGTTTTGATGGAGCAGTGGTGGATGCTGATCGCCTGCAAGTAAATTTAGATAATTTGATCGCCGTTGGTGAAGGAAATGTGGCACTGACAAGGGGCGATCAAGTATTGCGAGGAGAGCGTTTCACTTACAACTTTATTCAAGATAGTGGAGAACTGACAGCAGGTAGTGGTGAAATTTTTATACCCACAGTTGGACAGGATTTTACTTTCTTGCCTACTGATATCACACCGAGTGGAGTACCAGCCCGTCCAATTAGCGATCGGATCAGACAAAATCAACCGTTGACGGCGGGAAGCTCAGGGGGAATTGATGTTGGTGTCGGCACTGGCTCTCGCGCTAGAAATTTAGCAGGGCAGCAACAGGGAGGACAAGTTAGGCGGCTGCGCTTTGAAGCTGCACACGTTGATTTTTACCCACAGGGCTGGCAAGCCAGAGATGTTCGGATCACCAACGATCCTTTTTCGCCTCCAGAATTAGTTTTAAGGGCAAATAAAGTCACATTGACACGAGAATCTCCTCTACGCGATCGGATCAAAACAGAGAAACAGCGTTTAGTCTTTGATCAAGGCTTGAGTGTACCCATTCCTAGAGATGAGCAAGTGCTTGATCGCAGGGAACGCGAAGTTACCCCAGGACTAGCTTCTATTGGCTATGATGGCCAGGATAGAGGTGGTTTATTTGTAGAACGCAGTTTCCAACCTATCAGTACAGAAACTGTTAACTGGAGCTTCACACCTCAGTTTCTAGTTCAAAAGGTTGTAGAAGAAGGTGTTAGTAACATTCCAGGTTTGTTTGGTGCAAGAACCAGCCTTAATGCCACTTTAAGTCCACGGACAACAGTTGAGGGTAGCGGGCGGTTAAACAGTTTTGACTTAAGTCAAGTAGAAGACAATCTACGAGCAAGTTTACGATTGCGTCAACTACTAGGTAATATCACGAATCCGCACACTTTGGCATTGGAGTATAGTTACCGCGATCGCCTCTACAATGGTACCCTTGGGTTTCAAACTGTTCAGAGTAGTCTTGGTGGCGTGATTACCTCTCCTGTCATTCCTTTAGGTAATGGTATTAACCTTAGCTATCAAGGAGGAGCTCAATATATTAATGCCAGAACTGATCGCCAAGACTTGCTAGAAACAATTCGAGAAAATGATCGCATTTCACTCGGACGTGCTCAAGCCAGCGTCGCTCTAAATGGAGGAATTTTACTATGGCAAGGCAAACCATTAGCACCTACTGCCACAGAAGGTTTACGATACACGCCAAGCCCAGTTGTTCCTTACTTGCGGGCATTTGCTGGAGTAACTGGCACTACTAGTTACTACACAAGCGGCGATAATCAAAATTCTCTATTTGGCACTATTGGTTTAGAAGGACAATTAGGAAATTTTTCGCGTTCCTTTTTTGACTATACTGCTTTTAATGTCAGTTATTCCCAAGGTCTTAACAGCGGCGAATCTCCGTTTTTATTCGACCGCGTTGTAGATACTAAAATCTTGAATGTTGGAATCACACAGCAAATCTACGGGCCATTTCGTCTTGGTTTTCAAACATCTGTTAACTTAGATACGGGGGAAAGCCGTAGCACCGACTACATTTTGGAATATAGCCGCCGCACTTATGGAATCACCTTGCGTTACAATCCAGTTCTAGAATTAGGTGGTATTAGCTTTCGGATTAGTGACTTTAATTGGACTGGTGGCACAAATCCATTTACTGGAGTCAAGCCGGTGGTTGGTGGCGTAGAGCAGCAAGATTAATTAAGGCAGAGGGCAGGGGGCAGAAGGTAAAAGCTGTTTTGTCTACCGTCTAGTAATTGGCATTTTTATGTTTAATTATGTCCATTTACTAACCAAATTTGGTGATTGTGAAGGAGAAGTTATACTCAATGATTGTATATTCCCTTCTGCCATCTGCCTTCTATCTTCTGCCTTTATTTTGGATTCTGAAAAATCCTTGCAAAAAGTAAAAAATGTTGATAAACAACCTTTCTATCCAGAGCATCACCTGATCCAACCATTCTAGAATCAGTTCTAGCGGATGCTGTTCATAGCCAATTAATTTGGCTTTAATTTCAATCCAGTCAGGCTTTGGCTCGATTTGATCAGTTGGAGCGCCATTTTTTACTAGCCCAATAGCGGATGCTGTTTGTGTTGAAGTGACAACTTCTGTAGATGTTTTTCGAGTGGTTGTGAATTTAAAGATTGATTGTTGAAGTTGTACTAATTTTGAAGAGGTTTTTAATTTTCGCTGTGGCAATGCGATCGCTTTAAAACGATAAATTAGGTTTTTTAAAAGGTAATTTAGTTTCTGGCTGGGGAGAAGAGTAGCATTATTGTTTAGGGAAGATTCGAGCAATTGATTATTTAGAGGTTTGCTAGTCTCTTGAATTTCACCAAATAAATCACTCTCGCTTAACCAAGGATCTACGAAGTAACTATTGGATATATGAGAACTTGGCGTCAAAGTTTGGGAATGAAAACTTTGTGGTAGCCTAGTTAACTTTTGTGGTTTCACCCCAGGGGTAATTGGCAAAGCTGGCGAAGCTTGATTTCCGAATGTATTTGGCTCTAGTTTTTTGCTCTTGCGTTCTCCAAAAAAGAAATTTAGTGCCGCCCAAATCAAAGCTTGAATTTTTGGTGTTTGATTTTTTAAATCATCGACAGCAACTGTTGTTTGACTGCTAGCAGGCAGCTGTTCTTGACCGTAAATAAATATATATAATTGAGTTTGGATAACTTGAAGTAGCTCAGAACTAGCGCGAGAAATCGGCATTAAAGCATTTGATTCCAACTTGGCAAAAGTCGCGTCTAAAAATGTTAGCGATCGCTCCGGATTCAGAATATATGAATACTCAATATTATCTTTTGTAACACCAGAGGGCAGCAAAGGAAGAGTTTTGTTAGTTTTACTAGAACTTAGCTTATTTAATAAATAATTAATTTCACTTAAAATATTTGTTTCTTTTTTTGCTGCTAGGAAACGCCACCGACGCCAATAATTAGCAATCTCTGTTATGATTCGCTCTTCCAAGATTTGCTGCTGCTTGGGCGTCAAAATATCCAAAATTTCATTGTCACGGGTCATAAGTACCAACTGGCGATTCGATAACTGTGAAGCTATGCCTTGAATTTGGGAGAGAGTGGGAGAGTGGAGGAGTAAAGAAGTGGGGCTGTAGGGTATAATTCTTCCCCGCGTCGCCATATCCCTGCGCCGTGTCCCCACGTCCTCTGCTTGCAGATACTCTACTATTTGTAAGACTCGCAAAATAGGAGTATCAGCTACTGGAGGAATTTCGGGATGGAAATCACTATCATATGCTTCTAATTGTGGCTTGCTTTGCTCCTGTGCACCATCGAGTTGTTTACCAGCTGATTCAACAGCTTTTTGAATTAGCTGAAAGAAGGGGTACATCAGTGCCTCTAGGGACAAAGTGGCAGCTACTTGCAGATGGCGGAAAGTACGTCCCAATCCTTCGCCCCAGCGCCGAGATTGTTGGTGGACAAAGTTAAAAAGTCTGCTTTGATAACGTCCAGAGGAAGCAGGAGGCATGGTAGTGAATTTTTGTTGAGATGTTTGTGAATTATTTGATTCCCACCAAACAATGTGATTGTGTTTGTTAGTAGTTAGTAGGGGAGGCAGCTCGTTGCGGAGCCAGTGCGCCCTTGCGGCTCTGCCGACTTGTAGCACCTGGCGTCGGGTTAAGCGCGTCGAGTGCGACTGCCGTGCGGGTTTAGAAGATAAATTATCGGTTTGAACGGTAAGATTATCAACAAAACTCGCCCGTACAGTAGTTAGTGGTTAGGTTTTTACCAATAACCAATAACCAATGACTAATGACTATCCACTAACAATTATCACGAAAAATACGTTTTTTGATGCCAACATACTTTGTAAGTGTCCCCATCATAGCGGAAATATGGTCTTTCCCGTGTCGCAATCCAATACTAATTTAATCTTGGCAGCAGTTGAAAAACTACGCTCTTTTTGTCAAGAGAATATACTCCTAAATTGGCGTTATTTTGCAGGTGATTTAACTATCACTGAGGTAACTTCAGCCTCTTTATCTGATTGGACACCTGTAGAGCTAAATGCTAAGGAACATATCGCTTGGGCTGCTGGGCAAGAAGTTTTGTGGTTAGCTCAAAAGTTTGTAATTCCCCAAGATATCGAGGGTTATGTACTTGGGGGCTTGTCTTTGCGATTGGCGTTAGTTTGGTGGGCAAATTCTGTTGAAGTTTATGTGAATGGAGTTTTGGCAGCCGAGGGAGATTTGTTTGATTTTTCACCACGGGTATTACTCTCTTCGGCAGTGACGCCAGGGGAAGAATTTTTTGTGGCTTTACGTTTGGTAAGCCCAGAACATTGTGATGGAGCTTTGCTGCGATCGCTTTTGATTTATGAATCTACTGATGAGAGTCGTCTTGATCCTGGTTTTGTAGCTGATGAGTTGGCTGTAATGCAGCGTTATTTGGAGAGTTTTGCGCCTGGGAAGTTGGATGATTTGGCGGCGGTGGTGGAAGAAATAATGAACCGCAGAGGCGCGAAAGACGCGAAGGAAGAAAAGGGAGAGTTTGAGAAAGTATTATTTTCTTTGCGGGAGAGTTTAAGTAAATTTAAAATTTCAAGTCTAGATTCTAAAATCTATTTGGTGGGTCATGCGCATTTGGATATGGCTTGGCTGTGGCGTGTGAGTGAAACTTGGAGGGCGGCACAAAATACTTTTGAGTCGGTTCTCAAGCTTCAGCAAGATTTTTCGGAGTTAATTTTCTGCCATTCGACTCCGGCTTTGTATGCTTGGGTTGAGAAAAATCGTCCGGATTTGTTTAAAAGAATTCAAGAAAAGGTGGCAGATGGGTGTTGGGAAGTTGTTGGCGGCTTTTGGGTAGAACCGGATTTGAATTTGATTGCTGGTGAGTCGATTGTTCGGCAGTTGTTGTACGGGCAACGTTATGTGTTGGAAAAGTTTGGCAAGCTTTCAACTGTGGAGTGGGTTCCCGATAGTTTTGGTTTTTGTGCAACGCTACCGCAGTTTTTACAACAGGCAGGTATTAAGTATTTTGTCACTCAAAAGCTGCGCTGGAATGATACGACTAAGTTTCCTCATGGTGCTTTTTGGTGGCGTTCTCTAGATAGCAGTGAAATCTTCAGTTTTATGTCTGCACCGATTGGTGAAAGCATAGAACCTGTGAAAATGGCTGACTACGCTATTGAATGGCAAAATCAAACTGGTTTTGCTGACTCGCTTTGGCTTCCTGGTGTTGGCGACCACGGCGGTGGCCCCACCCGTGATATGTTAGAAGTTGCCCGCCGTTGGCAGAAATCTTCTTTTTTCCCCCAATTGGAATTCACGACGGTTGAGAAATATTTAAAGCAATTACAGTCAACCAAAAATACTCAAGATTTAAACATCACCCCTTCCTCCTCTCTCCCAACGTGGGACGACGAACTTTATCTTGAATTTCATCGCGGCTGCTATACTACCCACGCGGATCAAAAACGCTGGAATCGTCGCTGTGAAAGTTTGCTTTACCAAGCGGAACTGTTTGCTGCGATCGCAAGCATTAGCTGTGGGGCAACTTATCCCAAAGCCGAACTAGAAGCGGCATGGAAGAAGCTATTATTCAATCAATTTCACGATATTCTGCCTGGCTCTTCGATTACTGAAGTTTACGAAGATGCTTTACCAGAGTGGCAGGATGTAGAAAAAGTTGGAACTGAGATATTACAAGGCTCTTTGAGTGCGATCGCTTCTCAAATTCGCTTCCCAGATCCACCGCTATCTAATTGTCTGCCTGTAATAGTGTTCAACTCCTTAAATTGGCAACGGTGTGAGGTTGTCTCTGTTTCTTTACCTTCAAACGCTACACCAGACCAAGAATGGCATATATACGATACTGCCGGAAAGAAAGTTATTTCTCAGTTGAGTGCAGGAGCACTGTTATTTGTGGCAAGTGATATTCCATCTGTAGGTTATCGTCTATTTTGGCTGTGTGCTTCTCAGCTTAAAAAAGGCCATAGTAAGGGTTATTATGAAGATACCAATTTAGGTTTGCAAAAGCAAGAACAATTTTTATCAAAAAATTTGACTCTAGAAAATGAATTTTTGCGGGTAATAATTGACGAGCAAACTGGTAATTTATCTAGTGTTTTGGACAAAGTTAATAATAAGGAAGTTCTCAACCAAACAGGTGGAAATAAATTACAAGCTTTTCAAGACAGCGGTCAATATTGGGATGCATGGAACATTGATCCTAATTACGCCCAGCATCCTCTACCACCAATTCACCTCAAATCTATTCAATGGTTAGAAAACGGGCCAGTGCAAAGCAGCCTACGTGTGGTACAACAGTTTGGTAAGTCGGAGTTTTGCTGTGATTACATCCTACAAGCAGCGTCACCGATACTCAAAATTGCCACCAAAGTTGACTGGCAAGAACGTCAAGTATTAGTTAAGACAGCTTTTCCTCTAAATATTGAAGCAGATTTTGCTACATATGAAATTCCCTGTGGGGCAATTAACCGCCCTACTAAACCCCAAACAAAGTCAGAACAGGCAAAATGGGAAGTTCCTGCTTTGCGTTGGGCAGACTTGAGTGCGAACCATGAGGGGAGTGTTTATGGGGTAAGTTTGCTCAATGATTGTAAATATGGTTATGACAGCCAATCTAATCAACTACGTCTAACCTTACTACGCAGTCCCAATTGGCCAGATCCACAGGCAGATCAAGGATTGCATGAATTTACCTATGCTTTGTATCCTCACGCTGGTAACTGGAAATCGGCCGAGACGGTACGACGTGGCTATGAATTTAATATTCCTTTGCAAGTGGTGGTACATTCACAGAAATCTCGCTTTGAACCCTTGTCGTCAGCGAAAAAGTTTTCCGGAAGCGGAATGAGTTTCCTAAATTTATCCGCTGAAAATTTAATCTTAATGGCGTTGAAACAAGCGGAAGACAATCAACAACATTGGATTATTCGATGCTATGAATGTCACGGAGAGACAGCGGAGTTATTTTTGCAGAATAATTTAGAATTAAGTTTGGAAGATTCAGTAGATTTATTGGAGTGTTCTTTATCTACTTCTGAATCTGCACCTGTTAATCAAAAAATCATTATTAATCCCTGGAAAATAGTTAATTTTAAACTTAAAGTTAGTAATTCTGTAAATTCTTAATTACTGATTCTTCACTCTATTGCTCTTAATCTATTTTACCCATCCTTCATTTAAATAATTAGTTTATTAATGAAAGATGGGTTTTGATTTTGAGATAACGTTTTACCCAATTGCTATGTCATTTTTATGGCAGTGGATGAAATAGTAAGTCTGGGAAAACAAAGTTAAATATAGCCCAAGTTGAAAAGGCAATTACTACCGCAAGGACGGCAATGACAGGCGCAAGGGAAAGGTATCTAAGGAAATAGCCTTGTTGCTCTGTTGGTTTTTGAACCATTTTCTCTCTCAGAAATTTGCATTAATTACACTGAAATTTTTGTGATGATACAGAGACTTATTTGCTCTGTTGTATATAAATCATCCAAAAATGTTTCTATTTGATACTACAAATTTAACTCTCAAAATCAAGAGTTTAATTTAGAGTATACCTATTAGAGTAATTATTCATAATTGGACATCCTTCTGACTAAAGGAATAAAAATAAAAATTTTAATTAAATTAGCTTTGTTATCTTGAACACAACTTAAAATAATCTGATTTCCATGTATACAAACAAATATAAAAAATCATCCGTAAGCAATATCTTCAAATTCTATATTTAGTGATTTTTAATTAGGTAATATTCGTTAACTACAATTGATGATGTAGCGAAAATTTTCAGATACAGAAATAATAATTACCTTGAAGTGAATACGAAAAGGCTACCGAAAAAAAATAGGGGCGGGATATATATTGATGTCCGCGCCCATGAGAGTAAGTAAGCGATCGCTCCAACCCAAATAATCACCCCACCCAGACAGCCTATGGGTGGGTTGCTTAAGGTGAATTGAAAATAGAAGCTTTGCAAGCAGGCTTGCTTAATCTTCATGATCCTCAAATGGGTCACTTAATTCTTTGGCAGGAGGGCCAAAAGCAGTATAAATAGACAGCGCCGTGATCACAATTACAATTGCGCCAACAGAAATGCTAAGAACTGTTGCGGGTTCCATAACTTAAAGATAGATTATGAGTGCTATTCTTATAGAATATTACAGAAGATTAAAAAATGCTTTGGCAAGTAATCTTAAAGGTGAAATATGGCACAACGGACGCGGTTGGGAGATATCCTCAGACCACTTAACTCTGAATACGGTAAAGTTGCTCCAGGTTGGGGTACTACCCCCCTGATGGCTGTTTTTATGGGGCTGTTTTTTGTGTTTTTGCTGATTATTCTGCAACTCTATAACAAGTCAATAGCGATTCAAGACGTTAACGTAGATTGGCGGAGTTTAGGGCGCTAACGAATACAAAAGTTCAAAAGCTTGCATAAAAAGCTCCTCCACCCGGCTCGACCGGGTTTTTTTATCAAGTCGGTAGACGCCCCTACCCACTATCTACTAGCCACTGACTTTGTCTAAACTAAATTTGTGGGTTATATAGCAATTTTTTAGTTAACAGGATAGAAAAATGAATGTATTTGGTATCGGTCTACCAGAAATGGCTTTAATTATGGTTGTGGCGCTGTTAATATTCGGCCCCAAGAAGTTGCCAGAAATAGGACGTAGCATGGGAAAAGCCATTCGTGGTTTTCAAGAAGCTTCTAGGGAGTTTCAAAACGAATTCCAAAAAGAAGCAGTTCAAATCGAAGAAGCTGTCAAGACTACTGCTGAACTAGAACCCAAGCAATTAGAGGCAACTCATAAGGAAGAAGCTTGAATATGGAAGGCAGGAGGCAGTCTCGATCAAAAAAATTCACCGCCAGGCATAAAAATGTCTTTCTCCTACACCCCTAAACCCTTATACACGCCAGATGACGCCACTTGACGCCAGTCGCTTCAACGGGGGGAACCCTCCGAAGTCGCCTCAACGGGGGGAACCCCCGCACGGCGCTTCTCTCCGCAACGCGCTGGCTCCTTTATGCCGGGGAGCCCTACCAAGAGCGCTGGCTCACCACCGCACTGGCTCCCCTACACCCTTTTCAAGCTAGGAGGCAGAAGTTAAGATTTGACTTGATTACTTCATAATTCATAACTCATAATTCATAATTCATACTTCAGATGACAGAAGCTACTGCCAAAACAGCTTTGGTGATTCCCCAACTGATTGTCGGTTTGGGGAATCCAGAGCCTAAATACCACCAAACACGACACAATATCGGTTTCGCTGCTGTAGATGCTCTATCGCTTGCTTGGAAAATTTCCCTAGCAGAAAACCGCAAGTTTCAGGGTGAATATGGGGAAGGTGTTGCACCCAACACAGAAAAAATCCGCTTGCTCAAACCATTGACTTATATGAATCGCTCAGGGCAGGCAATACAAGCTGTCACAAGTTGGTATAAATTGCCGCCTGAATCGGTATTAGTGATTTATGATGATATGGATTTGCCGCTAGGAAAGACTAGACTGCGCTTGTCTGGTTCGGCTGGCGGGCATAACGGCATGAAAAGCGCGATCGCTCATCTTAGTACGCAAAATTTTCCCCGTTTGCGGATTGGCATTGGCAAACCAAAAGGTGTTGCTAATGATGTCGAAAACGGTGCTGTATCCCATGTTTTGGGCAAATTTTCTGCCTCTGAAACTCAGTTTGTATCCCAGATATTGCAGTTTATAATTGAGTGCGTGGAATTATGTCTGAAACAAGGTGTAGAAAAAGCAATGAATCGTTGTAACAGTAGTACTCTAACTCTTTTAGAAACTGAAACTTCTACAAAGAAAGCTGTGTAACTTTTATCTAATTTTTATAAGTTTTATTTAGATGCAATCTTTACTTTTCATACCACCGCTACAGATGTATTTTGTGTTGTGATTTTCCTGTTTTAGAGTTGATGGGCAGCAATAGAGCCTGTCCTGTATAACCAGAATAGAATAATTGAGACTTTTCACAGCAAATTAACCGCACCCTATCAAGGATGCGGTTCCTCTTGCCAATTTTTGTAAAAATGATAACAGAGGGGCTGTGGTTAGTTTAATTTGATGTTGTCAAACAACGTCATTACCAAATTAGGTTTATTTAAAACGCCGCTTGCGTCTGGCAGCAACTGCTTTGCGTTTGCGCTTTTCTAATGGTGTTTCAAAGTGGCGATGATACTTAACATCAGCTAATATCCCAGCTTTGGACACCTGGCGCTTAAAGCGACGCAGTGCTGATTCTATTCCCTCATTTTCTCCTAATACCACCTGGGTCATTCTAGCTTCGTCCTCATTTCCTCATTATCAATATCTCTCATTGTAATGCCGCCTTCAACTTGAGGAAACCTATGTAAGATACTTATGACTTAAAGTCATTTGATCCCGCTTTGGCAAGGCAGTTGCAATGAATAAATTTATCACCAAGTATAAAAAAGAGTTATTTCCCCACACCCTAAACCCTTTTCTACTCCAATGTCTTGATAGTAAGAGTAAGCTGGTAAAGTTGGCGGCGCGGAAGAGAAGTGAATTTTGCTAACTCACGACTAGCTTGCGATCGCGACATTCCCTGAGTCATCAGTTTTGTTAACTCAATTTTTAATTGAGTCTCGGAAAACTGCACTGGAGTTGGTGGCTTTCCTGCCACTACTAAAGTGTATTCGCCTTGAGGCTCGCGATCACGACAGAAAACAAGTGCTTGCTCAAGCCTTCCCCGCCAAAATTCCTCATACAATTTTGTTAATTCTCGTGCTAGTACAATTTGGCGATCGCTGCCGAAAATATCTGCTAAGTCTTGTAATGTTTCTCGCAAACGATGGGGAGATTCGTAGAAAATGAGAGTGCGAGATTCACTGCTCAAAGTTTCTAAGTGTTCTTTTCGTCCTTGGGCTTTTGCAGGCAGAAATCCTTCAAACACAAATCTATCCGTTGGTAACCCGGCTGCACTGAGAGCCGTAATTGCTGCACTCGCACTAGGAATCGGTACTACCGTAATTTCCGCATCAATACAAGCTTTAACTAATTCATACCCAGGATCGGAAATTCCTGGCATACCCGCATCACTTACAAGAGCGATCGCCTTACCCTCATCCAACTGCTTCAATAATTCTGGGATACGGCTGTTACGATTGTGTTCGTGATAACTCACTTGGGGAGTTTTAATTTGAAAATGCTGTAGTAATTTTCCTGTATGGCGTGTATCTTCCGCTGCAATTAGATCCACGGCTTGCAAAATTCGCACCCCCCGGAAAGTCATATCTTCCAGATTGCCAATTGGTGTGCCGACAACGTAAAGTGTTCTTGGTTTGGGATCGGTTTGCATGAAAGAAATTTGAAATTGTTAGTAGTTAGTGGTTAGTAGGGGAGGCAGCACGTTGCGGAGCCAGTGCGCCCTTGCGGGTTTCCCGCGTTGTAGCACCAGGCGTCACCTGGCGTCAGGTTCCCCCAGTTGGAGCGACTGCCGTGCGGGTTTAGAAGATAAATTATCAGTTTGAACGGTAAGATTATCAACAAAAGCCGCCTGTACAGTAGTTAGTAGATAGTAGGTAGTAGTTGAGTTTTACTAAGAAAATTAACCAATAACCAATGACTCATCATGGCTTATTTGTTGGTTTAGTAACTTTGGATTTAATTTACCTTGCCCAATCTCCCCCTAAGAACAATCAGAAAATAGTTGCCACAGACTATATTGTCGCAGCAGGTGGCCCGGCTACAAATGCTGCGATCGCTTTTAGCCATTTAGATAGCACAGACAAAACTCAAAATTTCTCTACCTTGTTAGGTATAGTTGGTTCTCATCCGCTAACGCAATTGATTCGTGGAGACTTGCAAAAATATAGAGTAGCAATCAATGATCTGGATTCTACAACGAAAAACCCACCACCTGTTTCTTCTATAATTGTTACCCAAGCCAGCGGTGAACGAGCTGTAGTTTCCATCAACGCTGTCAAAACTCAAGCCGATCGCGAAGCTATTCCGCCAGAAATTTTACAAAATATTGATATCGTGCTGATTGATGGGCATCAAATGGCAGTTGGCATCGAAATTGCTCAAATGGCAAAAGCCAAAAATATTCCAATTGTCATTGATGGTGGTAGCTGGAAACATGGATTTGACAAACTCTTACCCTTGGTAGATTACGCAATTTGTTCTGCTAATTTCTATCCTCCCAACTGCCACACACAGGAAGATATGCTTGCCTATCTCACTCAAGTTGGTATTTCTCATATCGCTATTACGCACGGCGAAAAACCAATTCAGTATCTGACGCTAGGTACAAATGGCATTGTGAATGTTCCAAAAACTCAGGCTATTGATACACTGGGGGCTGGAGATATATTCCACGGTGCTTTTTGCCATTACATCTTACGGGAAAACTTTATCAGTGCTTTAGCATCAGCAGCGAAGATTGCTGCTTTTTCCTGTCAATTTTTTGGCACGCGCCGCTGGATGGAATCTTAAATATAGAGCAAAACGAATGCAAGATTTACAAGAAATACTTTTATTAGCTCGTTCCATCAGTTGGGAAGCAGCGGATATCCTCCGGTCTTACTATCACAAAAATTACAATTCTCTAGAAGTACAGTATAAAGATAGCGATCCTGTTACCATTGCTGACGTAGCTGTAAATAATTATATTTTAGAGAAGCTACAAGCAGCTTTAGGTAAAGAAAATTTTGTCTATATTAGCGAAGAAACCTACAAAGAAGAACAAAGCAAGCAGTTGAGTTCAGCATGGGCATGGATCATTGATCCGTTGGATGGAACGCGAGATTTTATCGAAAAAACAGGTGAATATGCCATTCATATTGCTTTGGTAAAAAATCATCGTCCGGTGCTAGCCACAGTAGCAGTTCCGGAAGCAGAAAAATTGTACTACGCCAGTAAAGGTGGCGGTGCATTTGTAGAAGCTTCTGATGGTAAAAGTACCACTTTAAAGTTATCACCACGCGATCGCATCGAAGATTTAACTCTCGTCGTCAGTCGTAGTCATCGCAACGAAAGCTTAAATTATTTACTGCAAAATTTACCTTGTCAAAATCAAAAATCTGTTGGTAGCGTTGGTTGTAAAATTGCCACAATTGTCGAAAATCAAGCAGATGTTTATATTTCCCTTTCTGGTAAATCTGCTCCTAAAGATTGGGATATAGCTGCACCAGAATTAATTCTGACAGAAGCTGGTGGTAAATTCACTCATTTTGACTCAACGCCATTGCAGTACAACACAGGAGATATCAGTCAATGGGGTGGTTTATTAGCTAGTAATGGACAGTTCCATGAAATACTTTGTCAGGATGCACAGAGAATTTTAAGAGAGTGGGAAAATAAATTCTAGAAGTGTTCATATGAACCCAATCTCACTGATCTAGTAATTATTAAAGTTTTGCAATAATGTTAATCGCTCAATAAGAACAGGGTTTAGGATCGCGACAGTATCTAAAAGTTTAAGTTTTGTCATTTAATTTGATTCACACCTTGCACCAGTCCCGCCAGCCTAGAGGCGAAGCCTCGAAACCCTCGTTACCAGGTTCAACCTGGTAACGAGAACTAGAGCCTCTGGCTCTTCTTGAGAATGGTGCAAGATATCATACCAGTTGAGAAACGCAGTAATCAAAGAGATTTTATCAAGCGATCGCTGTTCTCTCACTCACCTTCTTACCTATATTTCTTGTAAAATCAACTCCTGTGGACAGTCGATAGGGAGAAACTAGGGTTGCCTACACTTGGCGTAAATATCGATCACATTGCTACCATCCGGCAAGCGCGACGGACGGTGGAACCAGATCCCGTAGCGGCGGCGGTACTGGCAGAATTAGGCGGTGCAGACGGAATTACTGCCCATCTGCGCGAAGATAGGCGGCATATTCAAGAACGAGATGTGCGGCTGTTGCGACAGACAGTCAGAACGCACCTGAATTTAGAAATGGCTGCCACAGATGAAATGGTAGCGATCGCCCTCGATCTCAAACCAGACTACGTAACTTTAGTTCCCGAACGGCGGGAAGAAGTAACCACAGAAGGCGGACTGGATATTGTCGGTCAAATTGCTAGAATCAGAGAGGTTGTTGATAAATTACAAAGCGCTGGCATCCCAGTGAGTTTATTTATCGATGCAGAACCAGCACAAATTGAAGCATCTCGAACGGTAAAAGCAAAATTTATTGAACTGCACACCGGACGATATGCTGAGGCTAAAGACGAAACAAGTCGCAAGCAGGAATTAGATGTGTTGGCAGCCGGCTGCGAGCAAGCAATTAAAGCCGGATTAAGAGTCAACGCCGGACATGGACTTACCTACTGGAATGTCTATCCTGTGGCTTGTCTTCCTGGCATGGAAGAACTTAATATTGGTCATACCATCGTTAGTCGGGCAGCATTAGTCGGGATGGAAAGAGCTGTTCGGGAGATGAAACTTGCCATGCGCGGGCAGTTCTAAAGGATGAAGTGTGTAGACGCGCGTCAGCGAATTCTCCGCGTCTCCGTGTCAGCCTCAATCTGTTAATTTTTGGTTGACAGACTATCAGAGGGGAAATTCTCTGCGAAATCTAGAAATATGTTGGTATTTGCTTATACAGCAAATCAAATTTGTAACCAATAATTCTATGAGCGCAACACCATCTAAAAACCTTCCACTTTGGGTGCAGGATCGGGATACAGTCATTGCCCAAAGTACTGATGCTACTTGGCGTCACGGTATTCCCCCAGATTACACCGAATCAACAGCGGGTTTGGCACAAGAAAGTAAATGCAATCACGTTGAAGGTTCTCTAGAAGCGATCGCGCAAAACTTAGTCAGAACTTTTGAGATGGAGGCTTCTTTTAAAACCAACCCAGATCAATGGTTGTCAGTTGTCAATGACAAGTTTCGCATGAGTAGTAACGGCGGGCAAGCCTATACAGCCGAAGAAGTGTCTGCCTCTGGGACTTACAATTTATTTATCGGTGATACAGAAAATTATCAAGCTTCTCAGGAAACCTTTGAATCTTCGGGCAAATTATTCCGCACAGCATTTCCTAAAGGATTTTTATGGGAAGTGCTGGAAGTTTACTCTGCGCCACCAAAAGTTACATTTAAGTGGCGACATTGGGGAACTTTTAGTGGATACTACAAAGACTATGCACCTACAGAAGAAACAGTAGAGATAGTCGGCATGAGTGTTGCCCACCTGACTGAGGATTTAAAAATTCTTTCTGTCGAACACTACTTCGACAACAGCTTGTTCTTAGCAAAGCTGACAAGCAGTGGAAAACAAACTACCAACCAACAGCAAGCAACTGGTTGTCCTTTTAGCTCGTGGTTCAAGGGATTGAAGCTGAGATAATTCGGTAAGGACACAGTAAATTTTACTGTGTGCCAGTGTTAATCATTTAGCAACGAACGAAAATGCAAACATACTATTACGTTTTGGCTTCTCAACGCTTTCTGCTAGAAGAAGAACCGATGGAGGAAGTACTGCGGGAACGCACCCGTCATTACCACGAACAAGAAAAAGAAATTGACTTTTGGGTAGTCAAGCAACCCGCTTTCCTAGAAGCGCCAGAGATGGTAGCAGTGAAAGCTAAGTGTCCCCAGCCAGCAGTAGCAATTATTTCTACCAATTCCCAATTTATTACTTGGTTAAAATTACGCTTGGAGTACGTACTAACAGGAGAGTTTCAGGCTCCTTCTGAAACTATTTCCGACGCTTTAGCATCCTTAGCTACTGTATCCTAACTAAGAGTAAGGAGAGTAGGGGAAGCGAGAAAAAGTTTATACAATTTTCCGCTACTCCACCTCCCTATTTCTAATCTCCTTTGACGTGAGGATGTGAAGATTGATCCATAGCAGGAGTTTGGAGAATAGAATATTTTCTCACCCACCTAGAAATCTAGGAAATAAATTATATATATTTATAGTCAAATCCTGAAGATAATACGGTGGTATATGTATAAAATTGGGTTAAATAAATCTCAAAAATTGTCAAAAACCGTTGGAAGTAGTTTATTATTGGCGATCGCTTGGTTATTGGCAGGTATAAATACTACCTTTGCCCAGCAAAAAAACCTTCCCGTTTGTCAACCTCCAAATTCTGGTGAGTACCTATTGTTAGTCATCAGTCCCACCCCAGATAATCAAAATCAATTGCGCCGCGCCTTACCAAATGAAATTAAAACTACAACCTGTAGATATCTTACCGATACAGTTACGCGAATCGGCGGTTTTACTAAAATAGATGATGCTAATCGTTGGGCAAGATATATCAATAGTATTGTCGGATTAACTGCCATTATTACTACTCGTCCGGGAGAGCATTTAGCAAATCAAACAACTCCAAAAACTCCAACACTTCCAACACCTCCAACCACTCCAACACTTCCAACACCTCCAACCACTCCAACCACTCAGCTAAATCAGCTCAATCAACTAAATCAGACAGCAACTTATCAACCCCAACGTCTAAAGCGTGGTTTTGCAGTCTTAGTTGATTATTTCAATCGTCCAGAGGTAGCAAATCAAATCAAAGAAATTGTAAGAGGTGACGTTGGTTTTGTTTCCTACGGACAACGCCCTTACTTGTTGGCAACTTACACAACTAATCAACAAGATGCTTACAGTACATTGCAAAAACTATCAGAACGCGGTTTTTTTGCTGTGATTGTTGATAGTAGTAAGGTAATGTTATTAAGACCGATAGTAAATTTACCAAATTCCCAATTCTAAAGTTATCCATTCAAAACAAATAAAAATGTACACCTTCTATGTTCAATTTTTAATTTAATTAGTAAAATCAAATGAAATTTATAAAATGTGGTTCAATTGGGTAATTATAATCTAGCTGTTGATAGTTACTTATTTAAACGAAATTAATTATAAAAACTTCTCTATTTTCTTAGAATCAACTTATGAATTTAAGATTAACTTGTAACTTCAAAGTTCATTTTCAGTAAAAAAATCAACTAACTAAATCTCAATGATAGTTATAAAAGCTAATCTTGTACCAATAAGAAATTGCAGTAGGTAAACTAACTATTTTCCGGTGTTATATGTCTTGACTTTATAACCGCTATGATTAATTGCTCCTATATCATTGTGTTAAAGATAAATAAGGACAATCCTTGCGCCTAAATGTGTAAATTATAGTAGGTGACAGGGTTAAAAGTCTTTTGATATCTAAGCTTGATCATCTGTTAGTATCCTAACCATTTTGGCTATTGCCATACATAACATAACAGCTTAGTAGTGTTTCAAATTGATAAATTCGCAATTCAAAATCTCAATCATGGTATGATACTGAGATTTAATTATAGGCATAGCGTGCCAGCCAAGAAATGGTAATACCCAATGCCGAGCCAGCAATTACTTGAAAAGGAGTATGTCCTAGTAATTCCTTGAGGCGATCGCCTGTAAACTCTGGGTGTTCATCAAATAGTTCATCAATCATTTGATTGAGAATGCGAGCTTGTTTACCAGCAGCTTGACGAACTCCAGCAGCATCGTACATAACGATAATGGCAAAAACTGTAGCAACTGCAAATTCTGCGGATGCCCAACCACGAGTCTGCCCTACACCCGCTGCCAGTGATGTAACCAGAGCTGAGTGAGCGCTGGGCATACCTCCTGTTGTCACTAAGGCGCGTACGTTCAGCTTCCGATTCTTAATTAACTCGATTACGAGCTTTAAAGTTTGAGCAATTAAACAAGCTACTAGAGCAACCACCAGCACCTGGTTATCTAAAATGTCGCCTATGTCCTGCATGATATTTTAGTCAGGTTAACAAAATTATGAGCAGCGGTTTTATGTGTGAGGAAAATCGCGCTACTTTGCATGGGGAAACCTCCCCAAGTTTCGATTTCTTGTGTCTTATGACTGCTTCTGGCACGCGAATACCTAGAAAGTCAAAAATTAACCTAATGATTGCGACTGGTAATAAAGTGAGCCAGTGCCACTAAAGGTTCTGCCGCCTTTCCAAAAGGTTCTAATTCCGCACAAGCTGCCTCAATAAGTTTTTGAGCTTGTTTGCGAGATTCTTCAATTCCCCAAAGACTAGGATAAGTCACTTTTTTGGCTTGTTGGTCTTTGCCTGCGGTTTTACCTAATTGTTCTTGGGTAGCAGTGACATCCAGAACGTCATCAATAATCTGAAATGCCAAACCAATATTCTGAGCATAACTAAATAATCTTTGTAAATCTTTCTCAGATGCTCCTGCGAGTACACCGCCACAAACAATACAAGCTTTTAAAAGCGCTCCTGTTTTGTGATTGTGAATAAAATTTAGCGTTTCTAAAGAAATATCTGACTTTCCTTCCGATTCTAAATCTACTACTTGACCGCCGACTAATCCAGCAGCCCCTACAGCACGTCCCAAATGAGCAACTACCTGCAACACTCGTTCGGGAGGTACATTTTTGGTATTAGCGGCAATATACTCAAAAGCGTAAGCCAACAAGCCATCTCCAGCTAAAATGGCGACATCTTCTCCATAAACCTTGTGATTTGTTAGCTTGCCACGACGGTAATCATCATTATCCATAGCTGGCAGATCATCGTGAATTAATGACATCGTGTGGATCATCTCCAAGGCACATGCTGTTGGCATTGCCATTTCGATCGTACCGCCTGTCATCTCACAAGTTGCAAGACAAAGAATGGGACGCAGACGCTTACCTCCAGCTAAGAGTGAGTAGCGCATCGCTTCGTAAATTTTTTCTGGGTAGCGCACGGAAATCGTCCGCTCCAGGGCTGCTTCACAAAGCTGTTGTCGTTCTTTCAAATAGGTAATGAGATCAAAATTTGCTTGTTTTGGAGTCGGTTTCAGGTTATCCGCTGCTACCATTCCTATATTTCCTTATGTTTTATGTTATTCACGTAACAATTTTAAGGGTCTGTGGTAATTTGAGATTTAGAATTTAGGCTCTACTCTTAACTAACCATAGTTTTTGGTTTGATAAGTGCAACTGGCAACTTAAAATCTCTAATTTAAACTTGATTTTGTCACCCTTAAATAAGTAGAAAAGGTATTTTGCAATAACATGGCAACGGTCATAGGACCAACACCACCAGGAACTGGGGTGAGAAATTCTGCCACACCAGCAACTGAGTCAAAATTGACATCTCCGACTAGGCGACTGTTGCCACCGACATCAGTAATGCGATTTATTCCCACATCTACCACAACAGCGCCAGGTTTCACCATTTGTGCTGAAATCAGTTCTGGACGACCTACTGCTGCAATTAGAATATCAGCATTTTTGGTAATGGCAGCTAGATCTTGCGATCGCGAATGGGCAACTGTCACTGTGGCATCAGCTTCCAATAGCATTAACGCTAGTGGTTTGCCCACCAAAATACTGCGTCCTAATACTGTTGCTTGTTTCCCTCGCAAAGGAATTTCATACTCTTGCAACAGGCGCATTACTCCAGCAGGAGTACAACTGCGTAAACCAGATTCTCCCCGCATTAATTTTCCCATGTTTACTGGGTGCAGTCCGTCAGCATCTTTATCGGGGTGAATTTGATGTAATAGAGAAACAGCATCCAGGTGGTTTGGTAGGGGTAACTGCACTAGAATACCATCTACCCGCTCATCCTGGTTTAGAGTATGAATAGCTTCCTCAAGTTCGGCTTGAGTAGTTTCTGTGGGGAAATGCTTACCAAAAGAGGCAATACCAACTTTTGCGCAAGCTCGCTCTTTGCCGCGTACATATGCAGCTGAGGCGGGGTTGTCGCCAACCATTAGTACTGCTAAACCTGGAGGGCGTTCTATTTGAGGTTGTAGTTGGGTAATCTCAGCAGCAAGCTCTTGCTGAATTTTTGCAGCTAAAGCTTTACCATCGAGTAACTTGGCAGTTTTTGTTTCCATTCTATTATTAGAAGTACGCTCTTACTTCGGCGTTGCTGTCCGATACCGTAGCAGCACTCACCAAATATAGACTCCTCAAAGAATTGTGAGATTTTTAGTTAGGGCTTCATTGATAGCTTTTGGTTGATGTTTATTTGCTGTAGGAAACATTAACCAACCACCAACAAAACAACGACCAAAACACAATCTCTCACAAATCAGATTCAGATCTCTATCTTTATCTTCTCAGATTGGTTGCTTCAGGTGGGAGTGTTTTTCTCATACCGCAGAACATCCTCTTGATAGGAATTTACTCATTTAAAGTTGCGACTAAGCAACTACTGATGCCACAATTTCCGAAAAAGGTATCTTTTATGCTACAGGCAAAAGAAAAATTCCTCATTATTACGGTATCTCATTTGGGTTTGATGTGTATACTTTCTTCAGGATTAGTGGGTTGCAGTCAGTTTAGTTTTTCCAAGGTAAATGCACTAGGAGCAAATGTAACTCCAATTCGGGAACTACAGTCACAACCAAGCATCGGTACGACAGCATACATTCAAGGCAAAGTAGAGAGGCGAGTACCTCTACTGAAGCGGCAGGCGTATTTAATTAACGACTCCACAGGAAAAATTTGGGCTATTACCAATCAAACTGCTTTGCAAGAGGGAGAATACGCAGTTATCAAAGGCAAAATTAAATATCAGCCTATACCTATAGCTGGCAAAGATTTTGGAGAAGTATTTCTAGAAGAAAAGTAAAAATCAGAACATCAAAATATAACTTTATAGATCTTAGCTAGTTGTCCTACATCTGACGTTTTGGTTGTCAGTCTTTCAGCAAGATGTGGACAATAAAGAACGTTGATACTTATACAGTAGTAAATATGGCTGCTCATGTAGCGATCGCTATTCTCTACCAAAAAAACAAGTTTCTCATGCAACTGCGGGATAATATTCCCACTATTCTTTATCCTGGATACTGGGCGCTATTTGGCGGACATATAGAATCCGGTGAAACTCCAGATATAACAGTAAAGCGAGAAATTTTAGAAGAAATTAATTACGAGCTACCACAAAAATTTGATGAGTTTGGCTGTTATGGTGATGATAGGGTGATTCGTCACGTTTTTCATGCGCCGCTTTTGGTGGAATTAGATCAGCTAGTTCTTAACGAAGGTTGGGATATGGGCTTACTTACACCGGAAGACATCAGCCAAGGTAGCTGTTACTCAACAGTAGCAGGGGAAGTTCGACCTATAGGAACCGTACATCAACGTATATTGTTAGATTTTATACAGAAAATGAATATATAGAATCAGTGCCATGCAATCAGTAAACAAACTACCGCGATGGTTAACCTTTGGCTTGGCATTTCCCCTTGTCATCCTCAACGGCTGGGTATTGCTTCAGGTAATCAGGTATTTTCAGCCATTAGTTAGCATTTTAATTGCTGCTTTATTGCTGGCTTTTCTGTTAGATTATCCCATCCGATTTTTTCAAAAACAAGGAATAAAACGCAACGTTGCTATTACGCTCGCCTTATTGCTAACTGCATTTATATTGGTGGCTTTAGGTATCACTGTGGTACCGCTAATCATACAGCAAATCAATGAACTGGCTAATATTTTGCCGACTTGGATTGATTCTGGTAGTCAACAGCTACAAAATTTTCAAAACTGGGCAACAACAGAACAATTACCAGTACACCTAAGTGGATTATTACCCCAAATTCTCGACCGAGTATCAACTCAAATTCAAAATTTTACTGGCAAAATATTAAGCTTTGCTTTAGATACTATCGGCAGTCTCGTCAACATTTTGCTGACAGTAGTGTTGACTTTCTACCTAGTCTTAAATGGAGAAAGTATCTGGGACGGAATATTTTTATGGTTTCCGTCGCACATCGGAACATACATTCGTCAATCACTACGCGAGGACTTTCAAAATTACTTTCTTGGTCAATTAACTTTAGCTACTATCTTGGCAACAGGAATTACACTAGCATTTTTAGTGCTGCAAGTTCCATTAGGTTTATTATTCGGATTAGTAATAGGTTTTTTTGCTTTATTCCCTTTTGGTACGGGAATAGGAATTGGTATAGTTAGCTCTTTAGTGGCATTAAATAACTTTTGGTTGGGAGTAGAAGTTTTAATTGTCGCAGTAGCAATTGACCAATTTAATTCTAATTTTGTTGCCCCTCGTATTCTTGGTAATTTAACTGGTTTAAATCCTGTGTGGGTAGTTATTTCCTTACTTTTAGGGGCAAAATTAGGAGGACTATTGGGATTATTAGTTGCAATTCCTTTGGCTAGTTTTATTAAAAGTGTTGCAGATAGTTGGCGTGAAGGAAAATTTGAGAAAGTGGAAGAGATAGAGTCAGAACCAACTGTAGTGATCAGTGAGAAAATAGAAACTTTATAGTTAGTTAAATAGTGGACATTTGACATCTAGAATCATGATTAAAAAATCACATCTTCGTAAAGTGCTGCCATCGTTCCTTCAAAATTAATGCTATTTAGTCGAAAGTATTCTTGCTGCGAAGTGTACGATCGCAAAACCCATAACCCTTCATTATTACGCTGGAAGCACTCCACTCGCTGACGTTTAGTATTGATTAAAAAATACTCTTGTAAGCTCTCCAATACTTGGTAATCAGCGAATTTATCGCCCCGATCGAAGGCTTCAGTAGAGTCAGATAAAACTTCGACAATTAAACAAGGATATTTTTTATAAGCTGGCGTTTCTTGGTCTCGTTGGTCGCAAGTAACCATCACATCAGGATAGTAAAATCGATTCAGGGATTCGATTCGTACTTTCATATCAGAGATATAAACACGACAGCCAGATCCGCGTACATGATTGCGGAGCAGAGCAAACAAATTTCCGGCAATAGTAACGTGAGGATCTAGCGCTCCAGCCATTGCGTAGATATACCCATCAATGTACTCATGCTTGACATCACTGTGTTCCTCCATTTCGAGGTATGCCTTGGCAGTGAGATAGTCTTGTTGAGGAGAAGCAATCATAAGTTAAAACCTCGCTGAGTTTTTGCTCCTAATTTGAAAAATAATTGCGACAGATGGAATATTTAAGAGCTTATCCAGTATTTTTTCACAATCTAAAATCAAAAATAGTATGAGTTCTAGGTTAGCGTTTGAGAACAGCAAGTTAGACTCCCACGGGCAAGTAGCCCACAACGCTCGTCATGAAAATTTGAATCTTAATACATCCTTACACCCCCACACCCTCACACCCATTTTCAAGACAGTATTGAGTTAGTTAACAAACCTTGAACAAAATGAAAGTATCGCTGATAACGCGATATCATCGTATCTTATGTCAGTTGCCATCTGTACTGCTAAACTTCGATGACTGCTTCTCACTCTGCATCCCAACCCACTGGAAACAACAATGCGATTGCGCCTATTTCTGATTATCGAACCGTGGATCGCAGCAAGCTGACTCAAATGTTCCAGCATTATGTCGAAACCAAAGAGAAGCATCCTCACGCGGTGTTGTTGTATCGGGTGGGAGATTTCTTTGAATGCTATTTCCAAGATGCTGTTACTTTGGCACAGGAGTTAGAACTATTCCTGACTAGCAAGCCAGTCGGAGAAGTGGGCAGAGTAGCAATGAGTGGTGTCCCGCACCATGCTTGGGAGCGTCATGCAACTTTGTTGGTAGAAAAAGGCTATGCGGTTGTCATTTGCGATCAAGTAGAAGATGCGGCGGAAGCGGCTGGTAGATTGGTACGGCGGGAAATAACACGCATTCTCACTCCCGGTACTTTGCTCGAAGAGGGAATGCTAAAATCTGGTCGCAATAATTACTTGGCAGCTGTGGTAATTGCAGGGGAGCATTGGGGTTTAGCATATGCGGATATCTCTACAGGTGAATTCCTCACTACCCAAGGCAGCAATTCGGAACATTTGACACAGGAATTGATGCGCTTACAGCCAGCGGAAGTTCTAATTCCTACCAATGCTCCTGATTTGGGAGGTTTATTACGTCCGGGAGAAAAATCTGAGCATTTGCCGGAATGTTTGCCACCTGCTTTTTGTTATGCTTTACGATCGCAAATTCCTTTCTCGGCAGGAGAAGCCAGAGCCAGATTGTTGCAGAAGTTTAAAGTGCGATCGCTCGAAGGTATGGGTTGCGAACATCTTCCCCTAGCAGTGCGTGCCGCTGGCGGTCTTCTGCAATACTTAGAAGAAACCCAAAAACATAACTCAGTTCCGCTCCAAGCCCTCCGTACCTACACCATTACTGATTACCTAATTGTTGACCATCAAACACGCCGCAACCTGGAAATTACGCAAACAGTTCGAGATGGCAGTTTTCATGGTTCCTTGCTGTGGGCGTTAGATAGAACTAGTACAGCAATGGGCAGTCGTGCCTTGCGGCGGTGGTTATTACAACCGCTACTTGATATCAAAGGGATTCGGGCGCGACAAGATACGATTCAAGAATTAGTAGAAAATACTCCCCTACGTCAAGATTTACGGCAGTTGCTACGGCAAATTTATGACTTGGAACGCCTCACAGGCAGGGCTGGCTCTGGTACTGCTAACGGCAAAGATTTAGTAGCTTTGGCAGATTCGCTTGCTAAATTACCAGAATTAGCGCTATTAGTATCAGAAACTCGTTCTCCTTTTCTTAAAGCCTTACAAAAAGTGCCGCCTGTATTGGAAGAATTGGCACAAAAAATCAGCGCTCATCTGATTGAGACGCCACCAGTACATATTAAAGAGGGTGGATTAATTCGTCCTGGGGTGAACAAGCACTTGGATGAAAGACGTGTTTTGGTAGAAGAAGATCAAAAATGGATTGCCAATTTAGAAGTAGACGAACGCTCAAGAACGGGAATTCAAACACTAAAGGTAGGATTTAACAAAACTTTCGGTTATTACATCAGTATTTCCCGTGCTAAAGCTGACCAAGTACCGTCAAATTATATACGCAAGCAGACACTGACAAATGAGGAACGCTACATTACTCCGGAACTAAAGGAACGGGAAGCACGAATCCTCACAGCGCGAGACGATTTAAATCAGATGGAGTATGAAATTTTTGTAGCACTACGAGAAGAGGTGGGACAGCAGGCAGAGGTAATCCGCAATCTTTCCCGTGCAGTGGCAGCAGCAGATGTACTATGTGGCTTGGCAGAATTGGCAGTGCATCAAGGTTATTGTTGTCCAGAAATGGTAGAAGGACGAGAAATTTATATTGTGGATGGACGGCATCCGGTAGTAGAACAGTCTTTGCCTGCGGGATTTTTTGTGCCGAATTCGACTCAATTAGGGAACGGGGGACAGGGGACAGGGGACAGGGAACAGGGAAATACGGAGAAAGGAGGAAGCGGAGAAAGTGAGGCGGTTATCTCTTCAGTGCCTGCGTCCCCGCGTCCCTGCGTCCCCGCGTCCTCATCTCCCGACTTAATTATCCTCACCGGGCCGAATGCGAGTGGTAAAAGTTGTTATTTAAGGCAAGTGGGATTGATACAACTGATGGCGCAAATTGGCAGTTTTGTACCTGCTAGTTTTGCTCGATTAGGGATATGCGATCGCATTTTTACTCGTGTAGGTGCGGTAGATGATTTAGCCACCGGTCAATCTACGTTCATGGTGGAGATGAACGAAACGGCGAATATCCTCAACCATGCTACATCGCGGTCTTTAGTATTACTAGATGAAATTGGGCGCGGAACGGCAACTTTCGATGGTCTTTCTATTGCTTGGGCGGTAGCAGAGTACCTAGCAACGGAAATTCGAGCTAGAACAATTTTTGCCACCCATTACCACGAGCTGAATGAATTGGCATCGTTGTTGGAAAATGTGGCAAATTATCAAGTGACAGTGAAGGAATTACCAGAACAAATTATTTTTTTACACCAAGTTCAACCGGGAGGTGCTGACAAGTCCTATGGCATAGAAGCAGGAAGATTAGCAGGTTTACCCAAGGTGGTGATTCAACGAGCTAAACAAGTAATGGGGCAAATCGAAAAACACAGTAAGATTGCGATCAGTTTACGTGAGGGTTTGTAAGTCAGAGACTAGCGCCGCTTGATAGAACTATAAATGCCGATCCTGATGACTGCGACATAAATTTAATTTTATCCCCCCATAGGGGGATGTATACTGAATAACTGAGAAGCGTTTACCTTCAGGAAAAGGCTAATTTTGGTGTACCTAATAGGCTTCCTTAAGCAGCGATCGCAAACCAATCTTTGCTATTCCTCAAGCAACACCTTGTGAATTATCCAATCAGCCTCAATTGATTTGGCAAAGTCGAACAATACACAAGACTGCTAGTGTCAATCGACAAATTTATCCTTGATCCAGCTCCAAGTTTATGCTGACGCAACGCCAACATACGATCCTCATTGTCGATGATGTACAAGACAATCGGGAAAAGTATCGGTGCTATTTAACAACCGATTCAGACATCACTTATACGATCTTGGAGGCAAAATCAGCAAAGGATACCTTAGCGCTGTGTTGCACTTTAGCGAATGGAAGCAAATCTTGCACACTTGATGTAATTCTCTTAAAATACCACCTCAACGATGGAGATGGATTAGAAGTTTTAGCAGCACTGAAAGCCCAACTGGGAAAAACCTGTCCTCCTGTGGTGATTATTGATGGTGACAATAGCGCCATAGCAGTGCGGGCAATTAAAGGCGGAGCCGAAGATTATCTTGTTTACGATCAACTCACATCAGAGCAGTTACGGTACACAATGCAAAGTGCAATTGAAAATGCCGAATTGCGTCGAGCACTGCACGAAAGCGAAGAAAGATTCCGCACCTCAGTCGAGAATATGCTTGATTGCTTCGGCATCTACTCGGCAATTCGCAATGAAGTGGGGGAAATCGTAGACTTCCGAGTGGAGTATGTCAACGCTGCTGCCTGTGAAGCCAATCAAATGACAAAAGAACAACAGCTTGGCAAAAGACTATGTGAATTGCTGCCTGCTCATCGCGAGAGTGGGTTATTTGCAGAATACTGTCGGGTTGTAGAAACAGGCGAACCGCTAGTCAAAGAATCACTTATTTACTCTGATGTTTACGGACACAAACGGCTCACTAGAGCTTTCGATATCCGAGTCACTAAATTAGAAGATGGGTTTGTTGCTGCATGGCGAGACATTACCCAAACTAAGCAATCTGAAGAGGAAGCACTTCGAGAAAGCGAACGGCGCTTCCGTGCTATTTTTAATTCCACGTTTCAATTTATCGGACTGCTCACCATTGACGGCATCTTGATTGAAGTTAATCAGACAGCACTCGATTTTGGTGGCTTAACCCACGCTGATGTCATTAATCATCCTTTTTGGGAAACACGGTGGTGGACAATTTCATCCCAAACTCAAGAGCAACTCAAAGCCGCGATCGCTCAAGCTGCAAGCGGAGAATTTGTGCGCTATGAAGTCGATATCTGGGGAGCAGGCGAGCAAGTTACTACGATTGATTTCTCCCTCAAACCTGTGCGTGATGAGTCAGGGCAAGTAAGTCTGTTGATTCCAGAAGGACGAGATATTAGTGAACGAGTGCGCCTTAGAGGCGATCGCCAAAAATTAGAAGCCTCATTGCAAGCAGCAAACAAGCAGTTAGAGCAACGAGTGGTAGAACGCACTGCCCAGTTACAGCAAGCAAATGCCACAATTGCTGAACGCGAGGCAACACTGCGGGCTTATTACGACAACGCACCGATGCAGATGGGAGTTGTCGAATTGACTGAGAACGATATTATTCACATCTACGACAACGCTGCTACTTGCCGCTTCTTTGGACGTCAACCAGGCAGTACAAGCAAAAAACTTGCCAGTGAGCTAGGAGCACCCCCTACTGCCATCCAAACGTGGCTTACCCAGTATCACAAATCACAGGCGCAGGGAAAACCAGTGCAGTTCGAGTATATCCACGAGGATAGTCAAAGCAATCTGCGTTACTTGTCAGTGACAGTCTTCCCCATTGATCCAGCCTTATTTGGGTGTCCTCGATTTTGCTACGTCGCCGAAGACATCAGCGAACGTAAACGGGTGGAAGAAGCTCTCCGGCAAAGCCAAGCCCAACTTCAGCAGCAACTAGCAGAAATTGAATCTATCTACCAATCAGCCCCGATTGGACTAAACGTCATTGACACCAACCTGCGCTTTGTGCGGATTAATGAACGATTGGCACAAATTAATGGATTGCCTGCACAAGAACATATCGGGCGCACTGTACGAGAGGTGCTACCACATCTAGCCGATGAAGTCGAACCGTTGTTACGCCAGGTATTGGCGGGAGAGCCGCTTTTAAATGTAGAAATTCATGGGGAAACTCCGGCTCAACCTGGTGTGCAGCGAATTTGGTTAGAACACTTTTTACCATTAAAAGTTAATAACCAGATTATTGGCATCAGCACGGTTTGTGAGGAAATCACTGATCGCAAGCAGCATGAAGCTAAGTTACGACAAGTGCTGCAAAAACTGAACTTCCACGTTGAGAACTCCCCCTTAGGAGTAATTGAGTGGGATCGGGACTTTCGGGTGTCGCGCTTCTCAAAAGAAGCCGAACGCATTTTCGGTTGGCAAGCAGAGGAATTACTAGGCAAGCGATTTGATGAGTGGAAGCTCATTTATGAGGAAGATACCGAACGAGTGACAAGTATAGTCAAGCGATTAGCCGAAGGTATTGAACCGCGAGTAGCAATCCAGAATCGCAACTACACCAAAGCCGGAACAGTAATTGATTGTCAGTGGTATGACTCTGCCTTATTAGATGAGTCTGGCAACCTAGTTTCAGTGCTATCACTGGTTTTAGATGTGAGCGATCGCGTCCGGCTATTAGCGGAGCGCGAGCGAGTGTTGCAACAAGAACAAGCAGCCCGCGAGCAAGCTGAACGCGCCAACCGCGTCAAAGATGAATTTCTGGCCGTTCTTTCCCACGAGCTGCGTACGCCGCTTAACCCCATCCTTGGTTGGGCTAAATTACTTAAAAGCGGCAAGTTAAATGCACAAAAGACAGCTGAAGCTTTAAATATTATTGAGCGCAATGCCAAATTACAGGTTGACCTAATTGAGGATTTGCTGGATGTGTCTCGCATTCTTCAAGGCAAGCTCACCCTGAATGTTTCCACAATTAATTTAGAATCCATAATTTCAGCAGCTATAGAAACAGTGCGTTTAGCAGCCGAAACAAAAGAAATTCAGATTCAAACTATTATTGAACCAAATGTAGGGCAAGTTGCAGGTGATCCTGCCCGCTTACAACAAGTTGTTTGGAATCTCCTGTCCAATGCTGTCAAATTTACTTCCACCGGTGGGCGAGTGGAAATCAAGCTAGAGCGTGTAGTTGCAGATGCTCAAATTACCGTTACTGACACTGGCAAAGGCATCAATCCAAAATTTTTACCACTAATATTTGATTACTTTTGTCAAGAGGACGCCTCAACCACCAGAAAATTTGGCGGACTAGGGTTAGGACTGGCAATTGTCCGTAAGTTAGTAGAACTACACGGCGGTATGATTGAGGCTAATAGCCCAGGTATGGGGCAGGGAGCTACTTTCATTGTCAGACTACCGTTAATGACTCCTCACTTAGAGACTTCTGTTGACAAACAACGGCAAGATGTATCGTTGGATTTAAGCGGCATCAAAATTTTAGTTGTAGATGATGATGCCGATTCGCGGGATTTTGTGAGCTTTGTGCTGGAATTGTATGGGGCAGAAATTATTAAAGCTGCATCGGCACCTGAAGCGCTACAAATTTTGGCACACTCAAAGCTAGATATTCTTATTAGTGATATTGGTATGCCTGAGATGGATGGCTATCAAATGTTACGACAAATTAGAAGTAGGACAGCGGATCATGGTGGACAAATTCCTGCCATTGCACTTACAGCCTATGCTGGAGAATTTGACCAACAACAAGCACTTACGGCAGGTTTTCAACTGCACATCCCTAAACCATTGGAACCAGAGACTCTAGCCGCCGCAGTTGCCAGATTGGCTGGAGTGACCAAAAAATGACCACAGGCTAATTCCAATCTTGTTCTTCCCTCTTAGCACGACTTTTGTAAATTCCGCCTAGATCATGAAGAGCGCGAGTTTTCTCGAATAACTCCGCTTCGCTCAAACCCCACTGCTGCATAATTTGATCTAAATCCTGTTGAATGTCTCGCGCCCCAGGAAAGCCTTGATAGCGAATGCGTAGCCTTGCTAGTTCTGCTAAATTATACTCTGTCGCTTCCTGAGCCATTAAATTCTCAACTAAAGGGCGATCGCGATTATATAAGGGATGTTGTTGATCTTTAGCTTCTGCGCTCATAATTGAGTGTGATATCGTTGGTAGTTGTTAATTGTTAATTGCTATTAGCCATTAGCCATTAACTATTTTCCACTCCCTCATCTGTATTTTCTGCTTCTGGGAATAGGTGGCAAACACACCTTTGCCCTTACGGCTCTCCTCACTGCGGTTAAACTGGAAATAAAGATACATTATCCGTAAGGACAATCATTAGACAAAAGTTCAGGTGAGGGTGAATATAATTTTGCCCATAGCCCAAGCAGCAAGGGAGCAAGACCCGCTATGTTTGAACATTTTACTTCCGAAGCTATTAAAGTAGTTATGCTCGCCCAGGAGGAAGCACGTCGGCTGGGTCACAACTTTGTAGGGACTGAACAAATTCTCCTGGGTTTGCTAGGAGAAGGAACTGGGGTTGCTGCCAAAGTGCTGACGGAATTGGGCGTTACTCTCAAAGACGCACGTCGCGAAGTCGAAAGAATTATCGGTCGGGGTTCTGGCTTTGTACCGCCAGAAATTCCTTTTACCCCGAAAGTAAAAACTTTGTTCGAGCAATCATTTAAAGAAGCTCGCAATCTCGGACACAATTATATTGGTACTGAACACTTGCTTTTGGGGCTAACTGAGGCAGGTGAAGGAGTCGCCGCTAAAGTACTACAAAATTTAGGGGTTGATCTCTCACAAATTCGCACTATAGTAATTCGTCGTTTGGGTGAAGTAACATCTGTCGGTGCTGGTAGCAGTGGCAGTCCCAGACGTACCCAAACGCTTACTTTAGAAGAATATGGTAGAAATCTTACCAAACTAGCACAAGAAGGTAAGCTTGATCCTGTAGTCGGTCGCGAAAAGGAAATTGAACGTTCAGTCCAAATTCTTGGTCGTCGCACAAAGAATAACCCAGTTTTAATTGGCGAACCTGGAGTTGGTAAGACAGCGATCGCCGAAGGTTTAGCCCAACGTATTGCCAACCAAGATGTCCCTGACATTCTCCAAGACAAGCAAGTTATCAGCCTGGATATGGGCTTATTGGTAGCAGGCACTCGCTTCCGTGGCGATTTTGAGGAACGTCTCAAAAAAATCATGGAGGAAATCCGTTCTACTGGTAACATCATCCTCGTGATTGATGAAATGCACACCCTTGTTGGAGCAGGTGGTGTAGAAGGTGGCATGGATGCTGCTAATATCCTCAAGCCAGCATTGGCAAAGGGAGAAATGCAGTGTATTGGTGCAACGACCCTGGATGAGTATCGCCAGCATATCGAACGCGATGCTGCACTAGAGCGCCGTTTTCAACCAATCATGGTTGGCGAACCCTCGGTAGAAGAAACTCTCGAAATTCTCCATGGCTTACGTTCAGCTTATGAGCAACACCATAGAGTCCAAATTTTGGATGAAGCCCTAGTTGCTGCCGCTCAATTATCTGATCGCTACATTAGTGATCGCTTCTTACCAGATAAAGCGATCGACTTGATTGACGAAGCTGGTTCTCGCGTCCGTTTGCGGCACTCAACCGCTGTTGCTAATCGCGAACTCAAACGTGAATTAGCCACAATTACCAAAGCCAAAGACGAAGCCGTCAGAGCACAAAACTTTGACAAAGCAGGAAATTTACGCGATCGCGAGTTGGAAATTGAAGCTCAACTAGCTGAACCACAAGATGGTCAATCTGTCAACAAACCTGTTGTTGATGAAGAAGACATCGCTCAAATTGTCGCTTCTTGGACTAACATCCCTGTCAACAAGCTAACCGAATCTGAGTCCGAAATGCTGTTGCATTTAGAAGACACCCTGCATCAGCGGCTCATCGGTCAAGAGCAAGCAGTGACGGCAGTATCTCGTGCCATCCGCCGCGCTCGTGTAGGCTTGAAAAATCCGAATCGACCAATTGCTAGCTTTATTTTCTCTGGCCCGACTGGAGTTGGCAAGACAGAATTGGCGAAAGCTTTAGCAGCTTACTTCTTCGGTTCTGAAGAAGCAATGATTCGCCTTGATATGTCTGAATTTATGGAACGCCATACCGTCTCCAAGCTGATTGGTTCACCTCCTGGTTACGTAGGATACGACGAAGGCGGCCAGTTAACCGAAGCAGTGCGACGTAGACCATACACAGTGTTGCTATTCGACGAAATCGAGAAAGCGCACCCCGATGTATTCAATATGCTGCTGCAAATGATGGATGATGGCCGTCTCACCGATGCCAAAGGTCGAGTAGTGGACTTTAAAAACACACTGATCATTTTGACTTCCAACATCGGTTCTCGCGTCATTGAAAAAGGCGGCGGTGGTTTAGGCTTCCAGTTTGGCGAAGATGAAGCCGAAGCAAGTTACAACCGCATTAAGTCTTTGGTGAACGAAGAGCTAAAAGCTTACTTCCGTCCAGAATTCCTTAATCGTCTAGACGAGATAATTGTCTTCACTCAACTCAAGAGAGATGAAGTTAAGCAAATCGCACAGATTATGCTCAAGGAAGTTGCTAGCCGCTTAACTGAAAAGGATATTGCCTTAGAAGTTACAGAACGTTTCCAAGAACGTGTAGTCCAAGAAGGCTACAACCCCAGTTACGGTGCAAGACCTTTACGTCGGGCAATTATGCGCCTCTTAGAAGATTCTCTGGCTGAGGCAATGTTATCTGGTCAAATCGTAGCAGGTGACACAGCTATTGTAGATGTTGACGATGATGGTCAGGTAATAGTAAGCAAGTCAGAAAAACCAGAGTTGCTTTTAGCAAGTGTTGGCTAATCTTTACTATGACCACACCAACATTTGCCAGTACTCTAATTCCCTACGCTGGGTAAAACAATCGAGTAACTCCTTCAAGCAAAAATTTGGTGAATATTTACCCCTGGTAGTATTATCAGGGGTTTTATCTTATATCAATCTTTGAAAGAAACGCTCAAGAGTGAATTTACCGAATCTAATACCCCCTTTACCCTAGACAAGAAAACCCGCGCCGTTACTAAAGTTCGGCGTCGGGAATGAGTATGTCACTACTAGTAAATTAGAATTAGTTCAAAAAGACACTGCCATTTTCTTGGATTCTGATCGCACCTTGATTGTTAGTAGCAGTTGTCTGTTCATCTAAAGATAGTTCTAACAAACCAGACTCAGATTCCGTGGGAGTAAACTTCAAAAACCCCTGATCTTGGCGAACAGCAGTAATCGTAACTGCTACTGGTAAATCTCGCAGCACAACTTCGTCTCTACCAGAGAGCAAACGCTTTCCAGTATGGCCAATCACTTCATAAGCAACGACAGCATTAGTATTATTTTTAATTCTCACATTTACTCTGCCGTCTGTGGGCGTCACTGTGGCGATGGGCGCTTGTTGCGTTTGTGGCAGAGGTGGCTGAACAGGAACAGCGGTTGATGTACCAGGAGTACCCGGTTCTACTTGTTGAACTCCTGCCTCTAGAGCTGGTGCAGTAGCCTGTGGTTGCATTCTCTGCGTTAAAGCATTAGGCGGACATCCTTGCGGAACTAAAACTCTACTATTATGCGGCTCCTCGTAAAAAATACTAGGACAGGGATTAACTTGAGAACCAGAACGAATCGAAGACTGTTGTTGAGCCATAGCTGCGTATGGTATTGCTGGCAAGCCAATCAGCAAGCCTCCGCCAATAGCACCTACTAACCCAGCAGATTTACGAAAAGTTTTATTCATGATTTACCTCTAGCCTTACAACAATCAAATAAAGCTCAATCACTAAGTTGTTTAAAAAATTTTTGATTTCTATAAATCTAAAGTATTAATTTATAAATTAACAAATGAAGAAAATATAATTCCTCTAACTGAAGAGATGTAATTAAAGAAAAAATTATATTTTTGTTTCAACCAAAAGAATGATAAAGTTGGTAAATTTTATATTTAATTGTTTATTTTTCTAAATTATTAGTTAATATAATCATATATTTAAGAGTAGTTAGGATAATTTTATTTTGTTAATATACATCTACTTTGAGTATTAGTTGAATTTTAAATCTCAAGGTAGATGACTTTATAAATAAAATTTTTAATAGAAATTGTGTGTCAATTTGCAAACACGGATGGGCGATCGCGTAACTCAAACTTTGGATACATAACATCATCAACTTCTGGAAGATGTTAAGTATTTTTGACCTGTGCGACTCTTGGTTAAGAAGAAAGCAGACACGCCTTAAAAAAGTAAATATTAAGAAGCACAGGAAAAAACAATGCCAGACGAAACAATAAGAAAAGACCTTCCGGAAATTGATCCAACAGAGATTGAAGACACTAGAACTTTTATCGCTGATGAGCATAGATCTTTCCTTGAGAAGGTTATGGTCAAAGCTGGATTTGCAGACCTGTACGATGCTAGAGACTTTACCGAAGTTGTATTTCGCGTCATGCGTGACTTGATGACGACAGAAGCCGCAGATCGCGTCGAGGCAGAACTGCATCAAGAGGCTGTACCTACCAACGAAAAAGCCCTACAGATGGAAGTTGCTGAACTCTGGAGAGACACTAATCCAATTGTGGGATTTTTAAGCAGAGTTCGTCCACCTTGGCAAGGCCCAGGCATCTTCAAAATTGATTCTGATCGTTTCCTATTTAGGGTTGCAAATGAATCAGGGATGCCGAGAAGCGTTGAACGAGAGCAAGCAGTACAAGCCGTATTCTCTGCTACCAAAGATGAGCTTTCCGAGGAACGGATTCAGGAAATCGCAAGTTGGCTCCCCGGACATGTACGTGAACTTTGGGAACAGGCTTAATTAATATAATTAATAAAGTCACCTTCCAAAAAGCAATCTTGCAATATCACCCATAACAAATCTGCAAACTTTACCAGTCTTCAGACAAGGCACAGGCAGAAGGTATTCCTACTAATTGCCTTCTGCTATCTGCCTTTTATCTTCTGCCTTCTTCAAGGGTAAAGTGACGGTAATTGTTGTGCCAATACCAACAGCACTGTCAACTTGGATTTGTCCTTGGTGATTTTCAACAATAGCTTGGGCGATCGCTAACCCTAATCCTGAACCAGTGGTATTTTCTGCTGCTGTCTTCTCATTAGTATGAGTGCGTGCCGGATCTACTCGATAAAAACGGTCAAATAAGCGGGGTAAGGCTTCTTTTGGAATACCAATACCAGTATCACCGATTTTAATTTGTAAATGAGGGCCGCTATAGTAACGCAGTCCAGAAACGCGATTTATCCCCTCTATCCGTTCTAATTCTACATTTACCCGTCCACCAGACGGAGTGTAACGTAAGGCATTGCCAATTAAATTTGTAAACAACCGCACTAGCTGATCCCAATTGCCCACAAATGAGAACCAATCTTCTAGTATTTCAGGGCTAATTTCTAGGCTAGGAGGATCAATGAATTTGAAGGTAAGAGTAATATTTTTTTCAGTTGCTAACAGTTGCTGTTCTTCTACCACTTCCATTAGCAAAGCATCTAAAGGACAAGGAGAAAAACTTTCTTTGCTAATACCGCTATCTTGCCGTGCCAAAAAGAGTAAATCGTTAACTAATCTACCTAAGCGTTGTGTTAGCCGTTCTATTAACTTTAATTGTTGTTTGTAATGTAAAAGTGTAGGGCTATCGGTCTGTGCTAACTCCAAGTCAGTCAGGGCAACTTGTACATTTGTTTGAATTAGAGCAATGGGACTTCTGAGTTCGTGAGAAGCATCAGCAGTAAACTGCTTGAGACGTTGATAAGACTCCCGTACAGGTTCCATAGCTTTACCAGACAGAAACCAACCGCTTGCCGCTACAGAAACCACCATTAACCCAGTACCTAATGCCAAATCAAAAATCAACTGCCGACTCGGTTTTGTAACTTCAAACCAGGGATGGCTAACACGCAGATATCCTAACACCTGTTTGCCAATTTCTACCCGTTGCGTGACTTGCCGTAATAAAACTCCTGATTCTTCAGCATGAAATTTTGAGCCAGCAGATGAAATGAGTGAGAAAGTGGGAAGATTCTTCTCCTTGTCCCCTGTTCCCTGTCCCCCCAACCCTCCTCTCCTCACCACATACACAGTTTCTCCAGTGCGATTGACGTGAATGGGAATATCTAGCGGTTCTGATAAAGTTGACCAAAGTAATTCACCAGTGGGGCTAAACCACTCTAAGTCAATATGATCATCTTCTGCGCTATCGGCATTGCCACGAAAACTCGCCTCCACATTTATACGGTATTTACCAATGTCAGAGTTAACAGATTCAATGACAAGCGATCGCTCTACTATTTCCACCACATGATTCAAAGTATCGTCAATCCGCTCAATCAAAGTGCTGCGGACATACAAATATACGCCAATGGCAAATAATAGCAGTAGTACGGCAGTTATAGCAGTGTACCAAAGAGCAAGACGGCGACGAGTAGTTTGAAACATACAGTAGAAGTCAGAAGTCAGAATACAGAAGTAAAACAGGCGTTATACCAGGCTTTGAGACGAAGATTTATACCTCACTCATCCGCAAACTGGTGTAGTTGTAGCAATCAAATACAGAACTATTAGCGATCGCTAGTTTTATGCTGCCCTGTTTCAAGAATCAACAGAATTGGAAATGAAGTTTAAATTAGAACCCATCTGACAATCTAAACAAACTTCATTACTTGCGGAGGATATAAAAGTGTACCGCATCCTATTCACGTTGGTTCTAATTGTAACGGTTGGAATATCAAGTCTGTTTCTACCGTTCAAATCTGGTGCTGCTACAGAGACTCATACTGCCCCTTTGTTTAACAATCTTGGCAACTATCATCATCCCATTTCTACAAAATCGCCACTTGCCCAGCGTTACTTTGACCAAGGGTTAATTTTAGCTTACGGTTTTAACCATGCCGAGGCCGAACGTTCCTTCCGAGCAGCAGCCAAGCTCGATCCAAATTGTGCGATCTGTAACTGGGGAACTGCCCTCGTGCTTGGCTCAAACATCAACGCTGCTATGGATGATGAAGCTGTGTCTGTAGCGTGGGAAGCACTGCACAAAGCAGTGAAACTGAGTAAAAAGGAGCAGGCTTACATCCAGGCTTTGACAAAGCGCTACTCGCAAAAACCGACGAAAGACCGTAAATCTCTAGAGATTGCTTATGCAAAAGCAATGGGAGAGGTAGCGAAAAGTTATCCGGATGACTTAGATGCTGCGACTTTGTTTGCTGAAGCATTAATGAACACTATGCCTTGGAATTACTGGCAAGAAAATGGTAAACCGAAGCCGGAAACTCAAGAAGTGCTTGCGAGTTTGGAGTCAGTTTTACAAAAAAATCCCAATCATCCTGGGGCAAATCACTTGTATATCCACGCAGTGGAAGCTGCAAAGCCTGAACTAGGTATAGCAGCAGCCGATCGCCTGGGCAATTTAGTACCGGGTGCTGGACACCTCGTGCATATGCCTTCCCACATCTACATTCGTGTCGGGCGCTATCACGATGCTGCCATTGCCAACCAAAAAGCCATTGCCGCAGACAAAGCATATACTACCCAATGCCACAAACAAGGTATGTATCCTCTAGCGTATATGCCGCACAATCACCATTTTCTGTGGGCTGCTGCCACGATGGCAGGGAACCAAAAATTGGCAATGCAAGCTGCCCGCGATACCGCAGCGATGGCGGATGAAAAGAAGATGCGGGAACCTGGATATGGAACACTACAGCATTACTATTCGATGCCGCTTTACACCCAGACTCGGTTTGGCAAGTGGGATGATATTCTTGCGCAGCCAGCCCCAGCCAAAGACTTGAAGTATCCTATGGGAGTTTGGCATTATGCACGAGGAACTGCTTTTACAGCTAAAGCTCAATTCAAACAAGCAAAACAGGAACTAGAAAAATTAAAAGCGATCGCTGCCGATTCGACATTGAAAACAGTAACAATTTGGGATATTAACATTACTAGCAGTTTGCTGAACATTGCATCTGAAGTTTTGGCAGGTAAACTAGCAGCTAAACAGGGTGATTACAAAAATGCGATCGCTCATCTTGAAACGGCAATCACTTTGGAAGACAAACTCAACTACGACGAACCACCGCCTTGGCATTATCCAGTTCGTCAAACTTTGGGAGCAATTTTACTTCAGGCTAATCGTCCTAAAGAAGCTGAGATTGCATATCGAGAAGACTTGCAAAGCTTTCCTGAAAATGGCTGGTCGTTATTTGGACTTGCAAAAAGTCTAGAGGCACAGGGAAAAACTAAAGAAGCTCAAGTAGTGCAAAAACGTTTTGTAACCGCTTGGAAATATGCTGATTTATCCCCTCTCACAACAATCCGCGATAGCGAATAAAAACCAAAATCACCGCCCACGAACCCAATGCGACTTTGATTGCAACCAGAATATTGAGCAGTGGAACAACTCCACCACTGACAAGTGCGCCCAACTCTCCGTGTGGTAATTCTACTCCTGCCAAAGTTATCACCGCCAGCACAATGAAAATCAGAACCGAAATCTTTTCCCATGTGGCAGCATGCCAGCGCTTGTAGAGTGCCTGCATCCACTCCGATGAAGAGGTAATTGCCACAAGCCCGATCGCCGTTCCGCCCGCTACTCCAGCCGCAAAACCACCACCCGGACTCAAATGCCCCCGAATCGCCAGCTCGATACCCACCAAAGCAGCTATTGTCGCTCCCAGACGTGCCAGAACAATTGACGGTTGATCTGTAAACTGATAGATCGTGCAGGATGGCCTTTCATTTGCCAGCAAAAAATTGGCACCTAAGATCGCAATCGTAAATACTACTACCTCATAGATAGTGTCATACAGACGGTTCCTAAAAATGATACCCGAAACCGCATTAGGCACCCCACTATCTCTTACAACCGACTCAACGATAGAGATTGACAAGTCCGGCGCTGGATTGGGAATGACGAGCATTTTGATAAACAGCGCTATCCCTGCTAAGATATACAGCCATTTCATGGATGCTTCTCCCTTGAGTCTGGTGTACTTACATAAGTTAGGGTTGTCCCTGGTGATGAAAGTTCATTTTGGATGATGTCATAGACGCGTTGAACCCTAGTCACGGTGTGATAGGGTTGCTTTTCGTTCCCATAAACTGTACCGTCTTGCTGGCTGTGTTCCGATGGGGTACAGATCGCATGGACTTCCTTGTCCATCAGCGCCCGGTGCAAAGCTTGTGTATTTGTATACGGCACCAATTCAAGACGCATATGGCGTTTACTAAAAATAGTTCTGAAGTTATCCATCAGTTGCCCACAATAGCGATTGTTATCAGCCTCGCTAGACTCGTCTTGAAGCACGCCAAGACGCATAACCAGCGATGAACGCACCGCAACAGCATAGAGAGTAATTGCGAGCATGGTACCTACCAATGCTTCAGTTAAAGCAACATCTGCCGCCCCTAAAACAACATATACTAACGCTGCCACTGCTCCGAGGATGCCGCGGATTACCAAAGCGTGATATGGATTAACTTGAAGTACTACCATAGACGCAGCCAAGGGCAGCAGAGCAACTATGATATAGACATAGCTGTCATTCATTGTCGCCTCCGCCACTAGAACAATATGCCAACACATACCCTAGCATCGTATTCCAAATTGCTAAGGAGATAATGGCAAGGATAAGTAATGGCCATTCACTGGGTATCTTCAGAAGCAACCCGACGATCACACTCATAGATCCGAGGGTATCTGCAACCGAAAGACTATGCAGTTTGAATAATACCGATCGCTTGCCGAGCAGGTGAGAAGTTCCCCAAAACCAAAAGACGATGCCTACGCCGATACAGGTATAGCTAAACAGGTTGATCATATCTCACCAATTTGATACATCACTCATTCGTTTTAGTACATGTGCCAACAGCATTAATGCGGCATTTCCCACGCTCAGAATAATTACCCCGACAACACCGAGCATCCAATCATCGCGCAGGACGGATACAACCAGGATCATGACTGACGTTTTAGTGGCGATACTTGAAAATGCCAACATCTTCTGCCAGATACTGTTATCCTTACATGCCTCATAAATAGGGATGAGTAAAGCCACAATCATTGCAATCAGCACTAAATTCAGGTTCATGCCTTTTTCCTCCGTCGAACCCGGTGTACTTCGTACCAGCCATCTTCGTGGTACTTCAAGACAATCGTCTTTGGCGTAAAGGTAATTAGGAATATATCTAGAAATATGAGTCCGGGTGTCCGTCGTGGTTTAACTCGTTCCAGGGTGACATCTTCTTCGTTATGCGGACGGAGGATAATTTCAAATGCCTCAATATATGCCTGGGGAATTGCCACAAGCACCTCACCTAGTGCGCGCAGCCAATCTTTCAATGCTCCTGCGGCTTTGTGTCTGTGCGGTAATAGGAGTGCGACACTAATACCAATGATGATATTTGCCACACTCCAATTGGCGGTGAGCAAAAACCAGATGACTAGCCGCAATATCAGATTCAAATACCCAATCATGCAAATACCATCCAGAACAGCAGGATCAACATCAAACTCATCACACCAATGAGATGCTCAAATTGCTCAAGTAGGCGCGGTAGCTTGAGGACTGAGCGTCGAAAAATCAAAAAATACGCCAACCAGCCAACGGCGATGATTGCAAGTGGTTTGATGATATTTGCAACAGTATATGCCTCAAAATACACAACATTTGCCAAAATGAGTCCACCGATCAACAAGATTGTCGCTGCCCAGAAACCGGGTTGTACGTCCCCTTTTCTATTTAGTCTCTCATGGGGCAGAAATATGAATTTGGCAAAGGATATGGCAGTTCCCAGGGCTGCAATGTTCATGGCGATCGCTTGCCAAGGTAGTAGATTTTTCGTCGTCAACACCTTCGCCCCAAAGCCCGACAATAAGGGAAAGCCTGATATTGAAAAGCTAGCCATCACTAAGGCAATCCAGACTGAGGTATCAATAGGCTTCTGTTGCAACTCCTTTAGATTTCGGCTCGGCAAAACTCCCACAATTAGAAACAGCGCCGATTTGACCAAACCGTGCGTCAGTGCATAAAAGCCACCTACCCCAGGTGCCGCAAGTATAAAGCCTAACTGCGAAACTGTGTGAAATGCCAGCATCCGCTTGGTATCCTTTTCAAAGACTGCATAGAACACTCCCAAAAGCGCCGTCCCCACTCCAAACATCCTGACAATTGGATCAATCTCATCCAAAAACAGAGCACAACGTACCAGTGGGTAGACACCAGCCTTTACCACAATTCCTGACAGCATTGCTGACACTGGCGTTTCCGATTCGGAGTGAGTCAAGGGTAACCATAATCCCGATACAAAAATACCCCCCTTGACCAAAAGTCCCAGAAAGATGAGGGCAAGTGCCTCCGGAGGCGCTCCACGCAAACCTGCAAAACCAAATGAATGATGCGTCTGATAAACCAGCACCGCGCCCACCAGATAAAACAGCATTGCCACGTTGCTGACAAACAGATAGCGCAAGCCCACCCAAATCGAGCGATCGCTCCGGGGATAGGCAATCAACAGAAACGCGGCAATACTTATTACCTCTAGGGCTACGTATAAACTAATAAAATCTGAACAGACGAATGCGGCATTAACACTGCCATGCAGAATGATAGTCTGTGCATAAAAAAAAGCTGTCTTCGCACTGTACCAACAGTAGAGAATCACTGCTGCTGTTACCAGCGCATTGGTCAATATAAAATAGCCGCTCAACTGGTCGATCGTCAATGTGACGCCGAAGTTATCTAATAATTGCAGTGTGAGTGGTCGTTCGGCAAACAGTTGCAACGCATATCCGCCCGAAACAACAGCCATGCTCAGTGCAAGATATCGGTCAAATTTGGGGAGCAGATAAATGACAAACCCCACAAAAAACGGGAGTGCGATCCATGCAATTGTAAGGGTACTCATGGGGTGTTGCTCTTCTCGATTTCGTTGCTTTCCAATGTTGGATTATCCCGTGCCAACTTCATGACACCAACCAGCATCAAGGCTTGAATCGAAAAGCCGATCACAATCGCTGTCAAAATCACCGCCTGAGGAACTGGATCGGAGTAGGTGCCATTTTTTATATCTGACGCAATCGGTGTGAACAAGCCATTTCGCGATGCAATCAACACGTAATAGGCGATAACCCCCGTGCTCATCACATCCATCGAGATGATCTTCATAACAAGATTCTTTTTAAAAATGATGCCAAAAAATCCGCACAATATAGTTGCGAATACGCATGCTTCTAACACGAGAATTACCTATTGGGTAAGGGTCGGTTGTAATTAGTTTGAAAAAATCTTTAAAGAAAATACACTAATTGCGTGAGAGTTTAAAAAATTCTACGCCTAAATCTAGCTATAATTCAAGCGGTGAAGACAAATAGGTTAATGTGAGCATTGAGGCAATTTCAGGATAAGATTAAGCAGCTGTACGCAAAGCTTCCAACGTTTCGCCTAAGGTTGTAAAAAGTTTAGTCACCCACTGTCGTTAAAAATCTTTAATTAACTGATACTAAGTAATAATACTGTAATCACAAGAAACAAATAGACAATGGCATTTAGGACTAGTTTGAGCGCACACTTTCTTTTCACTCTAACTTAACCAGCCCTTGGCTTTACAGTCAAATATTTCAACTCAATTCGGTTGCGAATAAGTTTTGCCAACCCACTCGGCACCAACTTGCTCATATTTTGCATTTGTGAGGAAATATTCAATTTTTGTAGCTTGCTATGCTGTATAGCACCCCATGACTCAAAGCATTTTGGCATTGCTGGTACAGATGCATATTTCACTTGACGCTGCTTTTATTGAGTTTGACGTAAAAGTCACTCTCAATAAGTATTTTCGCTTATTTTTGCGCCTGTTTTTGACAAAGTTCCATCTTATTTTTAATGGAGAAGCATTGATGTAACTCTATATATAAAGTCCTATCAATTCAGTTTTTCCAAGGAAAAAGTTTGTTGACGAACAACAGAATTTACTTAGCTGAACAACTAACTATCCGGCTGTAGATGATCGAGGATTGAGTGGAGTCACACTTAATTGGTAAACCCGAACAGCCTACCTTCACAGTCTGTTAATTACTTGAAGACACTCATATTCAACAACAATATCGATGCAATCAATTAATTAATTCACCACTTTTGCCCCGTCTTCAGCTTCGCCTAGATGATATTCTGCCTCGTTGAGATGCGATCGCATACATCAAACCCATCACCAGAAGTGCGATCGCTAGTTTACATCACTGACACCCATTCATGGGAAATGCCAATGCGATCGCATAGACACCCCAGTCATTCTTTCTGGAGTTAGTGTTACTGGTAGCCAAAAATCCTAGTGACCTTTGCATTCTCTTGGAACGATAATGAAAAATATGTTTTCAATTTGACAGCAAGAGGATGTTAAGATGCTGCTCAATGAGCGCTATCAAATAATTCGCACTCTGGGAAGCGGTGGATTTGGTGAGACTTTCTTAGCAGAAGATACCCAAATGCCTTCTCACCGTCGCTGTGTGATTAAACAACTCAAACCAATTCAAAATAATCCCCAGATTTACCAACTAGTACAAGAGCGGTTTGGGCGAGAAGCAGCAATTTTAGAAGACTTAGGCGGCTCTACTGACCAGATTCCTTGCTTGTATGCTTATTTTAAATTAAATAGTCAATTCTACTTAGTTCAAGAGTGGATTGAAGGTGACACACTTACGGAAAAAATTAGACAACAGGGTTTATTTAGCGAAAGTGCGGTTCGGGAATTATTAGCAAATTTATTACCAGTTTTAGAATACGTACACTCGAAGCGGATTATTCACCGTGACATCAAACCGGATAATATCATTTTGCGTCATCGCGACGGCAAACCCGTACTCATTGATTTTGGTGCGGTACGAGAATCAATGGGAACAGTGCTAAATTCTCAAGGAAATCCTACCAGTTCGATTGTAATTGGTACGCCTGGATATATGCCTAGCGAACAAGCAGCAGGTAGACCAGTGTATTCTAGCGATTTATATAGTTTAGGAATGACAGCAATTTATTTGCTGACAGGGCAACCACCACAAGCACTAGAGACAGACTCACGAACAGGAGATCTTCTTTGGCATCGCCATGCTATGAATGTTAGTCCTGCATTGATAGAAATAATTGATAAAACCATACAGTATCATCCACGGGATCGCTTTAGCAGTACCAGAGAAATGTTAGAAGCTCTGCAAGGCGCAGTAGTAAGTCCAATTCCACCTACACCACCTGCCCATTCTCCCGCAACAGTGAGTTTAAATACACCATCTACAACTCAAGATAAAGGTAGAAATAATATTTTGATCGCAAGTGCGATCGCAGGTGGGTTAATTGGTGGATCTGTGATTATCGGTTTTGCTTTGACAAAGTCTTTTCAACCAGTAGCACAGCAAACAATTTCACCTTCAGTAAATTTACCAACCGCTAAACCTCAAGTTATAGAAACTCCCAACTTGCAATCAACACCTCGAATTATAGAAACTCCTAACATAAAACCTATACAAATTAGCCAACCTATATTGACTCCATCTCCATCTGTTGTAACTATATCCAAACCACCAGAAATTCCTACAACAATCAACAATTATTTCTGGCTTTCTCAAAGACTGGTAACAGATGCAGACTTAAATAATAAAGATGGATTTGAGCTAGATATTATGCGAAATTCTATTTTTGCACGTCACGGTCGGCGTTTTGATACTCCAGGCTTACAAGAGTATTTTGATAGCCAGCCGTGGTATAGTCCAAGGTATTCACCAAAGAACTTTCCGACAAATTTATTATCAAAAATAGAACGGCAAAATGTTGAATATATTGCTAAATATCAAGACCGTCACAATCTCAGGCATTTTAAGAAATAAATAGAAGAAAGCAAAAGGTAGAGGGCAGACGGTAGAAGGAATACTAGCGAATCAATTACTATTTATCGAGTAGATTACAGATAAATTCTCCAGCTCCATTTGATTCAAAAAATACAATAGTTCCATCTTTACGAACTCTCAGGCGATCGCGACAGTTATATACTTCTGTTGGTGTTTTTACACCATCAACACTAATATCTGCTCTGTACTCCCAATGGTATTTAGCACTTCGTTTGATATTAATAATGCAAATTGAGTGATTATTAAGTTTACGACAGGTAAATGCTTGTGCAGGGAGTGCGATTGCAAAAGATAATGTCAATACTAGTATTAAATAAATGTACTTTAACCTAGTTAGAAACATAACCTTTTTGCCATTCTTTAAGAATTAATCCTGACCAGACAATAAAACCAATTATCGATAAACCTGCAATAAAATCAAACAAAATCAAAGTATGCATTTTTAAAGAAAATTTTGACAGTTCTCCATAAAAATAATGTCCTGGGCTGAATAAGCCTGTGATTGAATATATGGCCAGAAACAAATAAGCTATTCTCAGCATTCCTCTTCTATACAGAAAATAGCCAACTACCCCAATTAGCGTCAAAACAAACCAAGCCATATAAACTGTATATGAATTAGATAGCCATTCAGGGGCTGGGTATCTATCAATGAAAATGGCATTATCTGTGTAGTGAAAAATTGTAATAATAACGTTGGTAATTAGTAGGGAAAGTAAGAAAAATTGACTTTTTTTATTCATATAAATATCCTTTGGTATACGCTACAAAAAATCAAAGCTTACGCAGGAAATAAGGTTCCTATTTTGAACAAATATTTTCGTCGCATATAAAATGTAAACTAGTGCATTCCAAACTAGATCTATCGCTTGACCAAAAATAAGGAATTACGGCGACATTATGGCACTATTTGTAGATTTTGTAAGATTTTCTCACTAATCGCTATCAGTGTCAAAAGACGAAGTGTCAAACTTGAGAAAATTTGTAAAATATATAACTGCCTTTCTTTTCTTACCCTGAAGGATTTTTATGCCAATGCTGCTCAATAACCGCTATCAAGTAATTCAGACTTTAGGAAGCGGTGGGTTTGGAGAAACATTTTTAGCAGAAGATACCCAAATGCCCTCTCGTCGTCGCTGTGTAATTAAACAATTAAAACCGATTCAGGATAATCCTCAAGTTCACCAATTGGTACAGCAGCGATTTTAGAAGAATTGGGTGATGGTAGCGAACAAATTCCTCAGTTGTATGCCTATTTTTTAGAAAATGAGCAATTTTATTTAGTACAAGAGTATATTCAGGGACAAACTTTGACACAGAAAATCCAACAGCAGAGATTGATGAGTGAGAGTGCAGTGAAAGAAATTTTAATTAGTTTCCAAAGTAATAAACGTCTTCACCCTCAAGGTTATCTTTCTTACATCGATTGGTGGGGAGTTAGGGTTCAACAGATAGAAGTAGATAAAGTGAACTTAATAAAAACAGGTACACAAACCGCCACAGTGAATACTCAGTTGAAATATTTGATGAAAAATGGAAGAGTAGTTCCTAGTTCTGTAAACTTTTCCCTTTTATGGGATGCCGAAAATAGTGGATGGATTATTGCTGATGCTAAGTAGCTTGCCCGTAACTTTTAACTCGCATCTGTCGTCTAAGTATTTAATATACATTTGAATATACATTTGAAAGGACGAGTCCCTTAGGTTAGTGTTTCACTGACGCTTTGAACGGAGCATGACAATAACACAGCTAAACAATCGCTATCAAGTTATTCAGGTACTGGGTGCTGGTGGGTTTGGTGAAACCTTTTTAGCAGAAGATACTTATATGCCTTCCCGCCGTCGCTGTGTGATTAAACAACTCAAACCAGTGACAAACGATCCCCAAACCTACAAAATGATTCAACAAAGGTTTGAACGGGAAGCGGCAATTTTAGAGTATTTGGGTGAAAGCAGCGATCAAATACCTAAACTTTATGCCTACTTTTCAGAGAATGGGCAATTTTACCTGGTTCAGGAATGGATTCAAGGTCAAACTCTAACAAATATTGTCGAGGCTCAAGGGCCATTAAGTGAAAATAAGGTTAGAGAAATTTTATTGAGTTTGTTGTCAGTTCTAGATTATGTCCACAGCAAAGGTATTATCCACCGCGATATCAAACCAGACAACATAATTCTGCGCAACCCCCCCGCTTCCAGTACCTCCCCTGATCAAGGAGGGGTTCGGGGGGGTAAACCTGTCTTAATTGACTTTGGCGCAGTTAAGGAAACGATACGTTCAATAGTCACTTCTCCAGGGCATCTCACTCAATCTTTGGTAATTGGTACACCTGGATATATGCCTAGCGAACAAGCTGTAGGACGCCCAGTTTATGCTACTGATATCTATAGTTTGGGCTTGACAGGAATTTATCTTTTGACTGGCAAGCCGCCCCACGAGTTACAAACGAATCTGCAAACAGGGGAAATTTTGTGGCAGCATCTTGCTCCTGGAGTATCAACACAATTGGCGATGGTTCTCAACCAGGCAATTAAGCCCCAAGCTAGCGATCGCTACTCCACTGCGAGCAAAATGTTACATGCTTTGCAATCTCTCGGTTCTATTCCTTCGGCACAGTCATATCAGTCAACTCAATGTACAGTTGCTTTGTCTCCTGTTGCTGCACAAACTCAGCCATTGTCTTCTTCCCAAAAATCTGCTTTTATTCCTGCCTCTACCACAGATAGAAATTGGCAAAAACCCGCTTTAATTTTTGGTGGTTTGGTTATAGGTGGTTTGATTGGTGGGATCGCGATCGCTAACATCACTCGTCAGCCGCAACCAGAAACAACTATTGCTACATCACCCGCACCTGAAACTACACAAGAACCTACTGCAAAAAATCCAACCGTTGCGCCAGAATCTATTGCTCCTACTACCGAACCCGACGATACGCCTGTTGCTTCCCAACCTCCCTTAGTGGAACCCACCTCTCCACAGAAACCAATTGCTGTTTCTTCTTCACCTCCAATTGCTTTTACACCCCAACCCCAACAACCAACAACTTTTGAACCAGCACCAGAACCCCAGCCACAAGATTCTCAGCCCCCAACAGTTTCTACATCAGAACCAAAACCACCTCAACAAGACAACCCACCACCCAAGCCGGAAAATCAGCCAGAAGTCACAACAAATACTAATAGTAGCGCAGTACCTGGATTTCCCACAGGTACTGCTGAAAGTACGATCACACAAGCATTAGGCAAACCAAGTAAAGTTTCTAGAGGTTTATGGAATACTCGTGCTTATCTTTATCGGTTAAAGCCAAATCGTGTTGATTTAGGTTATTTATTTGATCGTAATTCAGGCGTATTACGGCAAACGGAAGTAAGCTTTGCTCAATCTGTCTCACCAGATGTCATGCAATCCACGTTACAGGGAATGTTGGGGGGTAGCGCTTCTAGTCAAATTAAACAAGGATTGCAAAAAGTATATCAGCGTCAAATTAATGAATATTCTTTTAACACTGGTGGATTAAAAGGTGTGATTCAACGCAACAAAGAGGATCAAATTTATATCGGTGTCTGGGATGCAGACTTGCATTAAACTAAGCCTGCTTATGCAGGCTTTACTTGTGTAGTATTTTACGTGTTACCAAGTATCTTAAATTCAGTATCTCTAACGACTCAGTTGCTTCAATTATTCTTACTTTTTGGAGCAAGAGTAAAACAGCAAAGGTAAAAGAAGTTGCTGTGCCATGAGAATTTGAAATTTTTTATATTTTTATAAAATTTCTCAAAAAAACTCAAATTATCTCAAGAATTGATTGTTTATGAGCTATTTAATTTAGCTATTTATAGAGCTATAGATTGTAAAATATTTAATTTTTGAAGTAGCTTTATTTACTTGGCGAAAAATTGTCTCCTGAGCATTTAAGCTACACTGGAAGAAGGCGATCGCTTTTACTAGAACATGACAGAATATACATGGCTGGACAATCGCTATACAGTTACTAAGAAACTGGGTGCTGGTGGGTTCGGGGAGCAGTAATTGCTCTACTCTGATACGTCAAATTGCACATTTTTTGGTTAAGTCATCTTTCGTGATTTGTCTTTTTTAAAATCAAAGATTCAAGGACAAATGACAATCTGAACTATATCGAAGCATATTTGCATATCACATAACTCATATCTATTCATCTACCTAATTGCAGACTTTATAGATAGCAAAATAAGTATTTTTCTCTGTGAACTTTATTTCTTGAACGGGAAGCTTTGTCCCTATGCATTTGATAAACATTTAAAGATGGTGAGGAGTTTCACTAACACTATGAATGGAGCATGACAAAGCTGCTGAACAATCGCTATCAAGTTATCCAGATACTGGGTATTGGTGGGTTTAGTGAAACCTTTTTGGCAGAAGATACCCATCTGCCTTCTCGCCGTCGTTGCGTGATTAAGCAGCTCAAACCAATAACAAATGATCCAAAAATTTACCCAAAAATTCAGCGGCGATTTGAACGGGAAGCAACCACTCTAGAGTATCTAGGTGAAGGTAGTGATCAAATTCCCAAGCTATATGCTTACTTTTCTGAAAATGGACAGTTTTATCTTGTTCAGGAATGGATTAAAGGTCAAACCCTTTCAAGTATTATTAAATCTCAAGGTTCACTGGCCGAAACAGCAGTTAGAGAAATTTTATTAAGTTTGCTGCCTGTTTTAAATTACATTCACAGTAAAGGCATCATCCATAGAGATATCAAGCCAGATAACATCATTCTCTGCTCCTCTAATATCAAGCCCGTGCTGATCGATTTTGGTGCAGTTAAGGAAACAATACGTTCAGTAGAGAATTCGCCAGGATACACTACTCAATCATTGGTGATGGGTACACCAGGATATATGCCCAGCGAACAAGTTGTAGGACGTCCAGTTTACGCTACAGATATTTATAGCTTAGGCTTAACAGCTATTTATTTACTGACTGGCAAACATCCACGGGAGCTAAAAACCAATCCGCAAACTGGTGAAATACTTTGGCAACATTATGCTCTTGGGGTATCGCCGCCATTGGCAATGATACTTAACCGGGCAATTAAACCCCAAGCTAGCGATCGCTACACTACCGCGAGCAAAATGCTAGATGCTTTGCAGTCTTATTCCCCTACACCAACAACAACTGCAACCCAACCCATTGTCACCTCGATCCCTGCTTTTAGTGCAGCATCTCAGGAAACTCAGCTATTGCCTTCCCATCACAAAACTCCAGTTACCCTTACCTATTCCATTCCTAGAAAGTGGCAAAAGCCAACTTGGATTGTTGGCAGTTTGGTTGCAGCTGGCTTGATTGGTGGGCTTGCGATCGTTAATATTACCCGCAAGCCAGAGTCTGCCAACTCACCAATATTACCCACACCGCTTTCAACAGATACATCTCCTTTGCCAAAATTCCCCGCTTCTAATCCTGAGGAAGCTAATCCACCTGTAAATTCGCAATCACCACCAAAACAACAGCAATCTAATCCTGCACCTTCTGTACCTACTCCATCAGAGCCTGAAGATACTGCTAAATTTCCAGTAGCACCAGCGCCGCCAGCTACAGTTTCTAAACCACAAAATAACGTGCCTCGCAATCAATCTAGCACTATCGGCACGCAGAAAATCCCAGGATTTTCTGTGGGTACGCAAAGAAGTATTGTAGAAGCTGCCCTTGGCAAACCAAGCCAAGATTCAAGAGGTATTTGGCGCAATACTCGTGCTGTCAGTTATATATTAGTGCCAAATCGCATTCATCTTGGCTACTTATTTGACCGTAATTCTGGCAGAATTCGCCAAACAGAGGTAGCTTTTGCTCAATCTATAGACTTTCAAGTTATGCTATCAACTTTGGAGAGAATGTTAGGGCGTCAAGTTACAGAAGAAATTAGGCAAGGATTGCTACAAGTGCGACAGCGGCGGTTGGATAATTTTCGTTTTGCGATCAGTTCCTTAAAAGGGCAGATCGTACGTCAAGAGTGTGGCTTGATTTACATCAGCGTATGGGATTCAGACTTACATGATTTTGTCAATCCTGCTGATGCAAGAAAGTGTTGAGCCTAAAATTATAGGATTTAAAAAAGGAGCCTCAGTTAGGCTCCTGTAAAATCTTCCAAAACTGGGACAAATATTGACTATTTCACAGTCACTTTAGCACCAGCTTCTTCGATCCGCTTCTTAGCATCTTCGGCAGCTTCCTTAGCAATAGCTTCCTTAACAGGCTTAGGTGCAGATTCTACCAAATCTTTGGCTTCCTTGAGACCCAAACCGGTTAATTCCCGTACAACCTTGAGTACGGCAATCTTCTTATCGGCTGGAACAGATTCAAGAATTACATCAAACTCAGTTTTCTCTTCTGGTGCTTCAGCAGGTGCAGCAGCAGCACCAGGAGCAGCCATCATCATCATGCCACCAGCAGGAGCAGCAGCACTAACACCGAAGGCTTCTTCAATTTGCTTGACTAACTCAGCGGCTTCCAGCAAACTTAGGGTTTTCAATTTTTCCAAAATTTCATCAGTTGCTGCGGACATTGATATAACTCCTGTAATGTGAATTTGTTGTTTGTTTGTAGGGGCGGGTTTCATTGATTACTTTCGTTTCAAACCGATGATTTATCTTCTAAACCCGCCCCTACAGTAGTTAGTAGTTGTTTTATTACTACTAACCACTAACTTCTTCGCCGCCTTTGTCTTTGTCGACATATGCCTGTAAAGCACGAGCCAGCGAACTGGGAACCTCGTTGACTCCAACGGCAATCTTTGTTGCCAAAGCGTTGATTGCTCCAGCAATTTGCGCCATGAGTTGCTCTTTGGAAGGTAAATCACCTAGCGCCTTGACATCTGGTTCTTTGAGCAGACGCCCTTCCATGACGCCGCCACGAAGTTCTGTCTTCTTGGTAGCTTTCTGGAAATCTTGGTAAGCCTTAATTGCAGCAGAGAAATCCTCTTTTATTAACAAAAAGGCGGAAGAACCCTTGAGCAATTCCGACATTGGTTGCCATTTTTCATCTTCTTGAATGGCAATCCCCATTAGGGTATTTTTTGTCACCTTACAAACCGTACCAGTTGGTCGTAAGCGCCTACGCAAGTCAGTAATTTCGGCAACCGTTAGCCCCTGGTAGTCAATAACCAGTGCTAATTGTGACTCACCTAAAGTTTCTTTGAGTTCACTCACGATCGCTTGTTTATTTTCTATAGTTCTACCCATTCTTGTCTCACCTCCTTGAAAGGGGTTTTGTCGGTATATAGTAGGGGCGGATTTCCTCTGCTATAAGCAATTAACTAAGTCAACCCGTCCACATAGTAGTTTTGTCGAGTAGGGGCGGGTTAGAAGATAAATAGTCTGTTTAAACCGAAAGATAATCAGCAAAACCCGCCCCTATTAACTACTAACCACTAACCAACTCCGAAAACAATAAACCCCAGCTGCGAAAGCCGGGGTTTAACTTGAGGGGCAATTTTTGAAACGCCTGATTCCTAACGCCAGAATGCTCACACCTTCACTAGGTGAAACTTCAAGCAATTGGGATACAAACCTCGGCAGGATATTAAGCCAATGGCACCTGCTGTCTCCGGCTTTGGTTATTTAGTTTTGTCCTTTGCCATTTGTCCTTTGTTTTTTACCAATGACTAATGACTAATTTATGCCGCTTCAGTTAATTTCATATCGCGCAGGGCGTTGATATCAACTTTAATTGATGGCCCCATTGTGGCAGACACATACACTGTGCGCCAATAACGGCCTTTGGCTCCTGAAGGACGGTTGCGGTCGATAGTTTCTTGCAACGCCTTTAAGTTTACCAGTAAATCTTCTGGTGAGAAGGATGCCTTACCAAACATAACATGCACAATACCTGTGCGATCGGCACGAAATTCTAGTTTACCAGCTTTGAATTCAGCGATCGCACTTGCGATGTCAAATGTTACTGTTCCACCCTTTGGCGATGGCATCAAGCCACGAGGGCCGAGTAATTTACCAAGCTTTGCCACTTGCGGCATCACATCCGGTGTGGCAATCAGCTTGTCAAAGTCCATTCTGCCTTTTTGAATTTCGTCAATCAGTTCTTCGGAACCGACAACATCAGCACCTGCATTAGTTGCTTCTGTTACTTTTTCCCCTCTAGCAATAACTGCCACTCGCACTTCTTGTCCAGTACCTTTGGGCAGTACTACTGTTGTCCGCAGTTGTTGATCGGTGTACTTTGGATCGATTCCCAACCGAATGTGTGCTTCAGCTGCTTCGGGAAATTTGGCTGTTGCTGTCTCTTTTAAAAGATTTAGAGCATCGACGGGAGCATACTCCCTATCTTCAACTTTTTCTAGTAGCGCCTGCAAGCGCCGCGATACTTTTTTTGCCATTTTTCTCTCCTGGGGTAATTAGCGAGGTAAATTCTCTCCCCCGATAAAGTTTTGCTTGTTGGTTGTTAGTTTGTTACCACTAACTACTAACTACTAACCACTAACTAATCTGTGATAGTCACGCCCATATTCTTGGCAGTGCCTGCAATAATTTTCATTGCCGCATCAATATCATTGGCATTGAGATCGGGCAATTTAGTTTGAGCAATCTGCCGTAGTTGTTCTTGTGTAATTGACCCAACTTTTCTTTTGTTAGGTTCACTAGAACCTTTATCGATTTTTGCTGCTTTAGTAATCAACACCGATGCTGGGGGTGTCTTGAGTACAAATGTGAAACTCCGATCTTCATAAACCGAAATTTCTACAGGTATTACCGTCCCAGCTTGGTCTGCTGTTTTGGCGTTGTACTCCTTACAAAACATCATGATGTTAACGCCATGCTGACCCAGGGCAGGGCCAACTGGCGGTGCTGGGTTGGCTTTCCCAGCATTAAGGGCCAGTTTAATGACCGCTACTACTTTTTTCGCCATTTCTAATTAACTCTGTTTTTGAACCTGATTAAATTCCAATTCTACTGGTGTATCTCGCCCAAAAATCGAAAGTAAAGCTTTAAGCTTGCTCCGTTCTGGACTAACTTCTATCACCTCGCCTTCAAAGTCCTTAAATGGGCCAGAAAGCACGACTATCTTATCACCAGTCGCCATGTCAATTTTGACAATTGGCTCTTGTTCGCTAGTCTGTTTGAAGATTCGTTCTACTTCTGCATGACCTAGCGGTACTGGCTTAACGTGACCGCGGCCTTTGCCACCGCCACGCTTTTGTTCTGCTCCCACAAAATTAATCACGTGGGAGGTATTCCGTACTACTTGCCAAGAGTCATCATCCATCACCATCCTGACTAGCACATAGCCAGGGAAGACTTTCTCTTCTGTGTGTTGACGACTACCATCTTTACGGATTTTGACTGCTGGTGTGTGCGGAATTTCTACCTGAAGAATTTTATCAGCTACATCAAACGATTGGATGCGCTGTTCTAAGTTAGTCTTCACACGTTTTTCACAACCAGAGGCTACCTGTACGGCATACCAGCGAGCTTCATGCTCTGCTGCCGTATTTTCCTGTGTTTCCTCTGACTGCACAATAGAATTATGTTCTTCGTCTGTTGCAGAAGTCATCCGAATACCTGTTGTGCTGCCCAAGTAAAAAATTTATCAACTAAAAAAAGCACAGATGCCGATAGGGATACCATCAGCAAGACAGCTGCTGATTCGCTCACTAATTGCCTGCGACTGGGCCAAACCACTTTTTCAAATTCTTCTTTCAATCCTTGAAAGAAGTTGCCTAAGCTAAACCCATTGTTAGTCGTTTCTTGGATTTCTGCTTCGTTTTTCTTGGCCACGGTACTTTTACTCCCCCCATAGCTGATACAGCCATTAAATGCTAATTTTCATTTAATTTCTATAGGCGATCGCAACTTTATTCCTGAACTTAAATAATTGCTTGAAAAAAGCTGCAAATAAAACAATTATACCCGAAATCAAAAGTGCTGGTTGCTTGTCTTTATCAACCACATATTGCACTTGATTCGGGTCTTTGTTTACAGCGCGCCCTGGAGGACTTGAACCCCCGACATCAGGTTTTGGAGACCTGCGTTCTACCAACTGAACTAAGAGCGCACGTTGTCTTTGATTCAGTTATTGCGTTTAGACTTTTTCTAGTTTAACGCAATTTGGCATTTTTTGTTAACTTTATTTTTGACTTGAGGAGACAAATTAGCGGCTAATGCCGCTGTTTTTGTGAATCCTTGTCCCATACTCTACTTAATCAATTACAAAGCACGGTCAAAGCGCTGCTTAATCCGGGTAGCTTTGCCAACGCGATTGCGTAGATAGTAAAGTTTAGCACGCCGGACTTTACCACGACGCACTACTTTGATACTGTCTATGCGAGGAGAATGAACCAAAAATACCCGCTCAACGCCAATGCCTTGAAATACACGGCGAACTGTAATGGTTTCATTAATTCCACCATTACGCATGGCAATTACAACTCCTTCGTAGGGCTGTACGCGGTACTTGTCTCCTTCTTTAATTTTGACACCTACTTTCACAGTGTCGCCCACATATATATTGGGCAGATTTGATTTTAGCTGTTCCGCTTCAATAGAGCGGATTATCTCTTGAGCGTTCATAGTCTACAGAAAAACTCACAATCATCCATAATAAATCTACAACCCTATATCAGTCTAGTGGATTAAACTGATGACGTTTTCACCTGTTGTGTCATCAAATTAAGAAAATGTGATGTCACAATAATGTGCCATAGGTAAAAACGAATGAAACTTAGCATTGTGATTACAACTTACAACCGCTTACAGTTGCTCAAAAGAGCGATAGACTCTGCTGTGAGGCAAACTATTCCATGTGAAGTGGTTGTCGCCGATGACTGTTCCTCGGATGGCACCCAAGAGTACTTAAATAATTGTAGAGAAAAATTTTCAGAGAGTGGAAAATTTCGCTTTGTATACCATCGCAATGAGGTTAACTCTGGTCATGCGGCAACTGTAAATGCTGGTGTTCTTAATTCTACTGGAGATTGGATTAAGTTTTTGGATGATGACGACTACTTAGCTCCCAATTGTCTGGAGGAGATAACACGAGCGATCGCACTTCGCCCTCAAGCTGTGATCGTATCTTGTATGGCTGCTCAAATTAATGAACAAGAAGTTGAACTTAGCCGTACACCGCAATTAGGTGCCGGGTTAGCTTTTTACACCCCACAAGCAGATATTCATTACGGTATGCTGCTCGAACTTCTCCCATTTGGCACACCTGTACAGGTAGCTTGTCGTCGTGATGTTTTCCTGCAAACAGGCGGTTGGGATTCTAAGCTTGATACCAATTGTGATGATATTGATTCTTGGATTAATCTTGCTAAGTTTGGTGATGCAATTTTTATCAATCAATGCCTTGCTTACCGAACTATATGGCAAGGTGCTTGCAATCATAAGTTTTCTTTGTCTCGGCGCTTAAATACTAACCTTGTTATGAAGGAGAAGATTTACGCTTTAGTTAATGAAAAGCACCATGCTCACATTCCTGCTCTCAAAGATATTCAAAATTATTTGAAATTACATTGGTTGCTTGTAGCTTTGAAGCAGAAAAATTTTCAGAGCTTGAACAATATAATGTTTTTTTCTAGTCCTGCGATATTTTCTTGGCAAGCCTGGCGTCTTTTATTTAATGCCCTATTGAACCGCCGAAATTCCAACAGTGCTCAAATTCAAAAATATGTGTTAATTAAATAGTTCCTTTTAAAAATTTACAATACAGGACATATTAATAAAAATTATAATGTCAAGTAATTGAGGTATTATATATAGAAAAATTATTATTTTCTGTTAGATATAGAACCCCGACTTCTTAAAGAAGTTGGGGATATCGGTTTCTAGTTTTGTTTTTCTATTTTTCTCTGAAACTGCTATACTCTGATTTACATATTTTTGTTTTTTATCTTCTAAAAACAGTAGCTACATATTGACTTAATATTAATTCTAGTTTTATTAAATTTATATAAAGCTAAACTCGTATCATCAATTAATATTAAGCTATTTGTATATAAAGCTATATTAATTGATTAGATTCATCTGAAATGTTATGAAAATAATACATATATTGAATCACATTCAAGAAATTGGTAATGGTATTGTAAATGTAACTGTAGACCTCGCTTGCTTGCAAGCAAAAAGTGGTTATGAGGTAGCAGTCATTTCAGGAGGGGGAGAGTACGAGACTTTACTATCAAGCTTTGGCGTTAAGCACTACCAACTTGATCAAAGTAGAAAACCAATCAATATTATTAAAGCGGCTGTACGATATCGGGCAATTATACAAGAGTTTCAACCGGATATAGTCCATGCCCACATGATGACAGGAGTCGTGCTAGCAGGTTTACTCAGAAATAAAGGTGGGTATGCTTTAGTTTCCACCGTACACAACGAATTTCAACGAGCTAGTATCTTGATGGGGTTTGCCGATAGGGTAGTTGCTGTTAGTAAAGCTGTTGCCGAGTCTATGGCACGCCGTGGTGTTTCTCCAGAAAAGTTGCGAGTGATATGCAATGGTACTCTCGGTAGTCCCCGTAGTCGTCCGTTACAAGAGTATCAACCTTTACCTTTGCAACGTCCCGCGATCGCTACTGTAGCAGGCATGTATCAGCGTAAGGGCATTACTGAGTTAATTGCAGCCTTTGAACAAATTGCCTCAGATTTTCCTGAAGCTCATTTATATATTATTGGCAATGGCCCTGAACGCCACTTATTTGTGGCACAGGCAAGCCAAACAGGATTTGCTTCCCGCATTCATTTTGAAGGCTTTCAAGCTGAACCTCGACGTTATTTGTTAGCTTGTGACATATTTGTGTTAGCATCTCACCGTGAACCCTTCGGTCTTGTGCTTTCAGAAGCACGTGAAGCTGGTTGTGCTATTATTGCCACTCAAGTAGATGGCATACCGGAAGCTTTGGACAATGGAAAAGCCGGTATTTTAGTCCCAGCAAAAGATAGCAAAGCTTTGGCTGTTGCCTTAGTAAATTTGTTGAGTAATTCAGATGCTCTAAATGAGTGGAAAATAAAGGCACATCAAAACTTAGAATGGTTAAATGTTACTCGCGTTCATCAGGAAAATCTAGCAGTATATTTAGAGTTAGTGAAAAATGATTTTCTAACAGTTAATGGATAGTTATTTTTAATAAACTATCAACCACGATGAGGAGTAATAAAAAATTAACCATTCACGACTCATGCACAGACGCGATTAATCGCGTCTGTACTATACTAACCACTAAAGATTTAAAGGAACTGAAGCATTAAGCTTGTAGCTACCGATAACTTGGTTAATAGCTGGTAGAAGCTTTTCGTATTGCTCGCTAGGTACAACATAGGAGTCAATCGAAACTTTATTACCCTGATGTTTAATAAAACTATTGACTGTTAGCCTTCCTGAAACACCTTGAATTTGAGTTGTATACCTCCAAGTAATTCTGACACTATTGTCGGATTGGCGCACAGGTTGATTCATCGTCAAGTTTGCTTGGGAAGCAGCAAAGTTGTTGATGAAATTTTTTAATATAGTAGTTAATTGTTCTTGATCTAGCTCACGTTCTACAACAAATACATTAACTTGAACTAGAGCATTTTCAGTGTCATCAAGCCAATTTATAATTACTTCATTGGCATTACTATTATCTTTGAGAGTCCATTCTTGAGGAATATCTATTGAGAATAAACCTGTTTTGTAGGTGTAAGTTTCTAGGTTACTAATTTCAACTTCCTCGAATGTATTTGTTTCAGTTGTTAAGTTTGAAGGAGTTGGAGGCACTGATTGACTGGGAGTAGGGTTGGAACTAGAACTAGATTGGCTCAAGCTTGAGTTGTTAGTATCAGAAGAATCTTCTTCTGGAAGATTGCCAATAAAAGCTAACAGTACAAATACTGCTGCCAAGCTTGAGTAAACTATAATCGCTGCTTTTGCCCAAGCTCTTTGATGGGCTTTAAAATCTTGTATGCTTCGCCACTGTCTACTTCTCCAAGCCCAAACATTTCCTTTTGCACCCAAAATAAAGGACATTGGTAAACCAAGATAGGGTATCCAGGAAATTAAACCAATCCAGACTTGGTTAGTCAGACACCACAAAGGTGATATCAGAAATGCTCCCCAATTCCAGCCTTGAATTTCGGGCGGTACGGGAATAGAGGTATTAAATGTGCCACCTCCACCTATCCACATCGAGTTAGAATTTACTGGTGTACCTGGTGAGACATACTGAGGAGAATTAGAATTTGCAGGTGTATTTGGTGAAATATATTGAGGTGGTTTACCACCAGAATTTACAACTGTCGGTGGTGGAGAATAATATTGACCAGGGTTTGGTGATACTGGTGTATTGTATTGGGGAGAAGGTACTGTAGGAGTAACATAATTGGCTGCCGGAGACTGCAAAGCATCAATCATTTCTCTGGCTGTGGCATAGCGAGCTTCCTGCGAAGGAGCTAGACTAACGCTGGGATTGTAAGCGATCGCCCGATCCAAAACCATCCGTAAATTCGGACTGATATTCATCGCATACTGATGCCAGATAATGCTTGCGGTTCTTGGATCTGTTTCTAACTCATGGGGCATTTTCCCAGTTAGTAGATAAATCATTGTCAGCGCCAAACTGTATAAATCACTACTATACACAGGTCTGCCGGCTGCCTGCTCTGGAGGCATAAATCCTGGTGTACCAATTACAATCGAACTGGTAGGATTACCTTGAGAATTTACTACTGTACCCATCGATTCTCGCACTGCACCAAAATCGATCAGCACTGGTACGTTATCCGAACTCCTCAGAATTATGTTGTCTGGTTTGATATCCCGGTGGATAATATGTCTGCTATGTACAAAGTTGAGAACATATAACAGACTTTTGAGAATTTCTCGCACTGCATTCTCATTCATTACCCCTTCGGTTTGTACTTTCTCAGTGAGAGTTTTGCCTTCAATATATTCTTGGACTAAATAAAAATTATCTTGTTCTGAAAAATAGGCATATAAATTGGGAATTCGATTGTTACTATTTCCTAAATCCTCCAGTATTGCTGCTTCTCGTCTAAACCTGTCTTGAACCATTTTGTATATTTGTGGATTATTAGTAACAGGTTTGAGTTGTTTGATCACACAACAACGACTAGAAGGTAAATGTGTATCTTCTGCTAAAAAAGTTTTACCAAAACCACCCTCTCCTAAGACTCTAACAATCTTATAACGATTATTAATAGTTGATTGCAACATCGAATCCTAAGCCTCTGTTTTACTTTATCTAAAAGTGTTTTGTCGTAAATTAAATGACTACAATAAATTGAATTAAAAATGCAAAAAATACTAAACTTTTATTTACTGCTTGAGTTTGGAGTGAGAACAATTATTATTTCTTGCTAACTTAATTTTGATATCAAATGATTTATAGTTAGATTTATAACTAGTCATGACTAGTAAGGTTAAAAACCATTACTATTTTAGCTGTATATAATCAGTTTAAAAACTGTTTAACATAATGATGAAAATCTCTGAATGTTTAAAAATTTACTATATTTTCTTACTCTTGTATGTAAAGAATTGATATTTTATATGTATAGTTAATTACTATTTGTGAAGTAAAAGAGCTAGTTAAATCACTAATGCTTTTATTGTAGGATAGCTAGGAGCTGCATATAGGCGATCGCATTATCCTTAGTTGTAGCCCGTAAGCAATGCAGCTATTGACTATTTGGATGCTATAACCAGCACTTACATTAACTACTATTATTTGAGAATAAATACTCAAATCTTTATCAGTATAGATAGTATGTGTTGCGAAAGTTAACAGATACCTAGAAAAAATATAAATATATGCGTTGAGTAATTCTAGATTTTAGCGATCGCGCTAGCCTCAAAAGTAGAGGTAATCTTTAATCACAGCTACATACTGCACCATGTAATAACTGTTGTGGCTACCCTACTTAATTGTTAAACGTGAAGAAAACAGAAGTCTATACTTTTAGGACTTACGCAAAATTCCTCTCAAATCTTCTTTTCTCCGTGTTCCCTGCGTCTGGAGTGGTTTATTATTTCATAACTCGTGAACTCGTGGGTAAGTTCTGTCTTTTTTATAAATATGAATTTATTTGGGATTACTTCAACTATATCTACCTTTTTGAAAGCCTATTAATCCATAAGGTAAATATTAAGTATAATAGATGCTAGCTAGCGGTTTTTATCAACTAAAAAATAACTTTTTTTGAATCCTGAAAGCTACTGTCCTTAGAAAGGTTAAAAAATATCATACCTTTGGTAAACATATTACCAAAGGTTGATACAGAATTAACTAAAATTTGTTTTTTATCTTTTGCCTCAAATCAGAATGGTACTAATGTTTTGACATTAAAGTTGCCTGAACCTGATTTAATAATTCATCAGGATCAATAGGCTTTCGGATAATTCCAGCCAACCTTACTTCACACTCTTCATCGATCAGAGCTTCTTCATAAGCCGTAATCAACAGAATAGGAAGAGATTGAAAAACAGGGTTTTGCTGGATGCGACGAGCAACTTCGTATCCGTCAATGTCTGGCATCATCAAATCTAGCAGCAACAGAGCGGGTTGACTAGCTTCTATTCTAGCCAGTGCTGCTGTTCCACTATTTACAATTTCAACATCATAACCCTCCAATTTAAGAACCGTTTCAAGAAAAAAGCAGTTTTCGGGAACATCATCACAGATAAGAATGTAATGATGATCACTGTTTTGTTTAGCCCCTATACCACACATATTGTAATCAAAAAATAGTAGATTCCTACTTTTAAATCACCCTTACACCTTTAACTAAACAGGAATCTAGATTTCCTCCTGCTAAAGGTATAGTTATTTGATAAGTCTGGTGAATTTAATTTTTCAGAGAAAACTTATTTTTTCAGTTATGGTATAAATCTTAGTCAAAGACAAAGCAATTGTATCTGCTATTTATGCAGTTAACAAAATCAATTTTTAAAACGGGCTTTCTAGCTTTTTTGTTTTATTTAATACTATTTAGTATTTCTCTGACAGCGGAAGCTATAACTATTCAAGAAGTTCCCGCTCCTCACTTGATTGATGGAGGATGGGTAACGGATATGGCAAACCCCCTGAGTTCTGACACAGAGACTGAACTAAATAAAATTATTTCTGAATTCGAGAGAAAAACAAGTACTGAAATTGCTGTCGTTACTGTACTTGATACAGCATGTCGTTCATCTTCTAGGCAGTTTGCTTAAGAATGATTTAAATATTGGGGGAATAGGTAAAAAAGAGAAAATAACGGCGTATTATTTTTAATTTCTCAAGCTGTTCGCATTAGGATTACGTCCTCTTATACTTGCACCTGATGGGCGCTCTCGCGTATACGAAACCACAAAAGATGAAGTGCATAAATGTGCTAGTCGATACCCAGAATTAATTCAGACTACTCATAGTGATGGGGGTATGGGTGTTAGTTGGGGTGGTGATGGTGGTAGTTGGTAGCTTCTGGAATTACATTTTCTTGAAAAAACGCAATTGCATTAACATAGGCTTCACCCATTTCCAATTCAAAGCATCATGCAGCAGAGTATAAAAACAGGGAATAATAAACAACGTTAATAGCGTTGCCAAAGACAACCCTGCAAACACCACAATCCCTAGAGGTTGAAGAAATTCTGAGCCTTCACCAATTCCCAGTGCTAAGGGAAACATACCTAAAACAGTGGTGATTGTAGTCATCAAGATTGGGCGTAAGCGCTGCGGAGCAGCTTGTAAAATTGCTGCTTTACGGCTAATCTCTTCCCGTTCCCGAATTTGGTTTGCCAATTCCACCATAATAATGGCATTGTTAACAACAATACCAACAAGTAATACCGCACCGACAATCACCGTTGCGCCAATGGCAGTTTGGGTAATATAAAGACCAAAAACACCCCCAGCTAATGCTAGTGGGATTGTAAACATAATTACCAATGGGTCAATCAGTGAATTGTATTGCACTGCCATAACTACGAAAACTAAAAAGCTAGCCAATCCGCCCAATAACTGTAGAGAATTTTGCAATTGCCGATTGGATTCTGCGGTGGAACTGGGTAAGACGCTGACTCCTTGAGGAAACTGGAAACCATTTAATACACTCTCTACCTGTGCTTGAGCATCACTGAGACTTGCTCCTTCAGTTAAATTACCAGCAATAATATAAACCTGACGCTGGTTGATGCGCTGAATCTCTCCAGGAGCTTGGGCATCTACAATTCTTGCCACATCGCTAAGGCGCACTTGGCGATTATTTTCTACAAATAAAGGTAATCTTTGTAGTTGCGAAGGTGTTTGCACAGATTCTTCATTTAATTGCACCCGCACATCTACAAGACGATTGCCCCGTTGCAACTGCGTGGGTACACTACCTTGAATTGCAGTTGCGATCGTGTCACCAATTTCTCTAGTAGTTAATCCCAAAGCTGCAACCCGCTCCCAGTCTGGAAGAATCTGAATTTCCGGTTGACGCGCATCTGCATCGGGACGAAATCTAGCTAAGGTGACTTTTTCTTCCAAATTTGCTAGCAGTTGCTCTCCAGCTTTTTGTAAGGTGTCTGCGTCATTTCCTTGCAGGATGATATCAACTTCAGCACCACGAACAGGAGAGTTAGTGAGAATTAAACCTCGTACTTGTCCGGGAGATAAACGTAAGCGGATACCAGCTAAATTTAGTTTATTAAACTCTTGAGTAACTCGTTCCACATAGGCTTCTATATTGGAACCGGGTTTGAGGGTAATGGTACTAGAACTCCGCAGAGGGTTTTCAGTAGTATTGCTACCAAATAAACCGCCACCTATAGTAGAAAATACGTATTCTGTTTCTGGCTGGCGGCTGAGGATGTCATTAACCGCAGCCATGACTCTTTGATTATTTTCTAAAGGAGTACCCGGAGGAAACTGAGCGAATAGATTGGCTTGTCCGGTATTAATACGGGGTAAAATTTCTTGAGAAATTTGCGGTATCATCCACAAACTGCCACCACCAAGTAGGATAATTGCGATCGCCACTGTTAATAATCGAAAATGTAATATTTTACTTAAGAAAGCGCCATATCCTCTGGTTGCAGCATCAAAACGACTATTAAACTCCCGTAAAAACCAGAAATCACTTACACCACTGGAAAAACGCCATGCCAGCATTCGAGAAGTGAGCATCGGCACTACAGTTACAGCAATCAGGATAGAAGCGGCAACAGAAAAGCTAATGGTGAGAACTAATTCATTGAATAGTAGCGAAATAAAGCCGCCAATCAGCAAAAACGGTAATACAGCTACTAAGTTAGTGCTAGTAGAAGCTACCAAAGCTGATTCTACTTCCTGGCTACTTTGTTCTGCCTGTTGAATAAGTCGCAATGGGCTGAGGCGAGTTCTCGTATCTTTGCCGGGAGTCATACCTGCACCCTCGGCAATATTCTCCAACATCACGATGGAGTTATCCACCACAATACCCACACCCAATGCCAAACCACCCAAGCTAAAAATATTTAGGGATAAGCCAAATAACCCCATCAAAATAATTGCGGCAAGAGTTGCCAAGGGAATCGCAAACACAATTATCAAAGTTTGCCTTACTGAACCGAGAAATAACAAAACAGCGATCGCGGCAAGCGCTGCTCCTATCAAACCGGAAGTTGTGACGTTAGCAATAGAATTGCGAATAAACCGCGATTCATCCAAAGTAGGTGTGAGAACTGCCTCTTGTGGAACAACACCAGATTGTCTCAGTTCTTTCAGTCGCTTTTTCACTCCATCAACAACATCGATGGTGTTGGCGTCTGGTTGTTTTTGAATACTAATTTTTACTGCTGATTCTCCGTTGAGTAAGACAAACAAACGTTGGTTTTCGGTACCGTCAATAACTTCAGCAAAGTCACGCAAATACACACGCCTGGGAAGTGGGGAAGTCGTAGGAGTAGTGCTTTGTGCCTGCCCTGAAGTGGCGGAAGTGGAGGAAGTTGGAGAAGATACTTCAAAAGAAAGATTACGGATTTCTTTAGCGTCTTTAAAACGTCCTACAGTACGGGTGAGAGGTTCGGAATTTTGTCCAAAAATTCTACCGCCAGAAATATCTTGGTTACGGCTTGTCAGTTCATTAAGCACATCTGTTAAACCAACACCAAGAGCTTGCAAGCGATCCAAATCAATATTTACTCTGACTTCTTCTTGCACTCCTCCCGATACATCTACCCCTGCTACTCCTGACACCACACTCAGTTCGCGGGCTAATTCTTCTTCTGCAAATACCCGCAAGTCTACACCCTCTAAAGAAGGCGAAGTTAATGCCATTTCGTAAACAGGTGATTGGGAAGGATCGAATTTAAATATCCGGGGTTCTTCGATCGTATCTGGTAAACCGCTCCTGGCTCTGTTAAATGCCGCTGTAGCATCATTGAGAGCTTGATCGATATTGCCTCCTGGTAGAAAGAACAGATCCAAATTTACCTGCCCTTCACGAGTTTGGGAAAAAACCTGTACTACACCCTCAGTTGCGGCAAAAGCTTCTTCTAATGGTTTGGTAATTTCATCAACTCCTACCTCAGGTGAAATTCCAGGAGCTTCTACCCGCACACCAATCCGGGGATAAGTAATTGATGGCAGCAAATCCACTGGTAGTTTAGTAATGAAAAAGAAACCCATGACAATCACTGCCAAGGTAAGCATAAGTGTGCCAATGTGTTGGCGGATAGCAATGGCACTAATACTAAATCCCCCAATCTTTTTTGTTTGCTGCATTTTTCTAATTTAAAATTCAGACAAAAACAGTTTTTATTTTCCTGTCAAAGTTGAGTCTAATTTCTCAGAGAGAATTGAAAGACTTACAGCATTGCCATCTTGTAACGGCTTGCCACTCCGCACTACATAAGCTTCACCTGGTTGCAAACCAGATATGATTTCTACTTTGCCATCACCCTGTTTTCCCAACGTCACGGTTCTCGCTGTAACTTTTGTCGTATCTTTTGTTTTTGATACCACAAATACTTGCCCCTGAGTATTTTCATCTGTCGATTTGGGATTTGGGTTTTCTTGTTCTTTTTCTGCTTTGTGAACGGCTGTTAACGGTACTACTACTTGTTCTTCTCCTTTACTAATAAAACTTGCTCTGGCTAGCAGCCCACTACCAATCCTGCCATCACTATTGGGAATCACTATTTCCACTGGTACTAAGCGAGCAGTAGTATCGGCTGCTGGAGAGATGCGTGTTACTGTGCCAATATATTTTTCGTCAGGAAAGGCATCTAGGCGCACTTGTACAGATTGCCCCACCTGAATATTTGCCAGTTCTAATTCAGAAAGTTGAACTGCAACTTTTACACGGCTAAAATCGCCGATTTTTAATACTTCATTACCTGGTTGGAGAAGGTTACCTGGTTCTGTCACCTTTTCTAAAACTGCACCAGCAATCGGAGATGTAAGTCTTGCATACGATCTACGTTCTCTTGCTTGTGCCACTACAGCTTTTTGAGCAGTTAATCTACCTTTAGCAGCAGCGACAGCTTGCTGTTCTGTGCGCACTTGCTCTTCGGCGGCACGCAATGCTTGTACAGCAGTTTGGGCTGTGGTACGTGATTGTTCAGCAGTTTGTTGAGCGATCGCTCCTTCTTTAAAAAGTTTCTCTTGCCTTTGGGCATCTGCTTGCGCTTGCGTCACCACAAGTCTCGCCCTTTCCACTTCCGCACGAGCATTACTGACTTGAGTATTTGCTCTGGCTACTTCTGATTGCAGGGCGGCTAGTTCAGCTTCCGCTTGATTTAATGCGGTTTTTAGGAGTACATCATCCACCTGCCCAACAATTTGTCCTTGTGTGAGTGTATCTCCCACATCTACGTTCAAAGCCACAAGCCTTCCTTCTACCTGCGATCGCAGCGATACTGTACGGAATGGTGTAGTAGTGCCTGTGTACTCTAATTGCTGTTGCAATAAATCCTTGCGGGCGATCGCTACATCTACAGGCGTGGCACCACCCGCTTGCCCTGCTACACCACGACGCTCTTGTTGAGCCTCCGCTGATTCTTTGGGAAACGAGCCGCAACCTCCCATGAACAATGCAATACCTAGCAAGCTAGCTACCCAATAAACAGATGAACCTAACCTCAAAGCGGGATTTTTCACAAGTTTAGGCGGCTTTTTTCCTTCGCGAATCATTGATTTGGCTCCTACCAAGGAAGTTTTGAGCTACAAAGCCCGTCTATATACCAAGTAATTTCAACTAAACTAACCTGCCACATAGACACTAGAGAATTCTCTGTAAAATGAAAAATATACTAGCAATATTCATATAATACACTTGTATAAATATTGACAGAAATTTAGATTAATTTACAGAATTATCAATATTGTTGAATTTGGTCATACACAGAAAAATCTAGGTAATCGATGGAAATATTTAGTAATTCTCAAAAAAGTATAAATGTTTTTAACTAACTTTCCATCTGCTTGTTGGTATAGGGCTTTTATCAATCAAATCAGCCTTTTACCGTTAGCTTGTTTCTTAATTACTATCCTAAAGACTGAAGCTTGAAAGACACATGGCAAGAAAGTCACGTATGTAACAGTGACTAAAGTCATGTTTTTACTATGACAAATTTGAGACTGAGATGAAAAGCCTATATCATAGACAACATCTAAAGAATACGGTGACGCGATCGCAGCAATGTGAACTCTAATCAAATAGAACCATTTCCCGCACTGTAGCAAAACTATCAGTAAATCTGGAAGTATTTAGTTTATATTAAGAAAAATAAAGTTTTAGAAATGAGGGACACACATCATGTATGTCCTATCAAAACTCAGTGCGAATTCATTTTGCGCAAGGAAGGCTACTAGTGACATCACCGCGACAACTTTTACAAACAGCTAACGAATCCCTGCTTGCAGAATTTTTTCAAGCATCAGTAGGCAAGTGGCGTTCAGAACGGCGCTACTATACATTGCCGGAGGGAGAAACAAAGGAAATGGTTAGCATCATTACCATCCGGTATTTAGAGCAGGGATGCGAAGAATTGCAAAAGCTGGCTCAAATGCACAATTTGCTAGACGCGGTGAGTTTGGTATGTGGTGCCGAAGTGATTTGGGAAAGCACTGATTCTATCTCCGGAAGGAAGGAATCTAAGGGAAAAACCTTATTTGGGGCAAAGGGAAACATACTGTATCGCGATCGTGGTTTCGCTACAACCAAACCAGTCACCGCCCAGTATTTCTTTCCCAACCCCACAACTCTATGTTTGCGGACTGAGTACAACGGTTCGGTATTTGAGGAAGAATTAAAGCTTGTTGGTAGTAAATATCGGACGCGCCAGTCAATTATCTCTCGTGCAGGCGAACAGTTGATGATTGGACAGTATTTGGAAAAAAGAATTTAGGATTTAGATAACTCTATTGGAATTATTATGGGAGCAAAGCCATCTCGCGTAAAGATGAGGATGGTTTATTTTACTTAGTTATTCGTAGTAGCTGTAATCACAATACTTTATGTTTACCCTTTGATTAGTTGGAAGCTATTGAAGAATCAACAAGCTTGTGAAATTAATCAGTGGAGAACACACAATGACGCAAAGTAAAAAGAAAACAGGTTTTTAAACTAAAAATCAGACGTTTAAATAGCATCCGTGCAAGAACTAACGCAATGCTTGAAAGCAGGCACAGAAATCATTCTAACAATCGCTAAATATTCTCATCTATTGACGAGAATAGCCATAAATATCACCAAAAAAACATACAGGTTCTTCGCCTCCAGAACGGCTCCAAGACGATCTATCACCACATCTATCATAATCTATAGCAACATCGTAGGGGCATTTGCAACCATTGTTAAATTCTGGTTTTCTTATAAAAATCAAAGCTTTAGCAAGAGTGTATTGTGCTTGGTCGTTAGATACTCTCTGTACATTTGAAGGCTTACTACAATTTCTCATAACGTTGTGAATAACTATCATAAATAAAGTAAAAAATACCCAAAATTTCCAATCGTTTTTATCGTTTCTCATATTATTTTTTAATAAAATTTTTGTGATTAGAGGTCTTAAAATATATTTTTAAAAATATATTCTTACCCCTATATATCTAATCTGAGGTAGAAATTATTTAGCAGAATCAGAGGATAAACTTAATTTTTATTAAATTTTTTGCAAATAAAATAGAGATATTGTTAAGTGGAATTACACCTTTGCGTTACTCCTTGGTAAAGCTAACTACCATATCCTAACTGTGCCAATTGCAATTGTTAAAGGCTGCAGCGATGTCAAATAGTGCTACATCCACATTGAAAAATCAACAGTCTGGTGCTGTCGCATAGAATTACAACTGGCGATCGCGATTCCTGTTAGTGGCAGAATTGGCGATCGCACGTTAGTAGCTTTCATTGATTTTTGAGAGCAATTTTCATACTTGGCTATAGATATAAATCTATGAAAAGTAAGAACTTCTCATGTTATTATCAAAAAATATCAACCTGTACATAAAGTATGTACAGGTTGAGCAACAATGTACTTGATTGAATTTGAAAGTACGACAAGGGAGCTCTTAATACTCATGGTTTCCGGTAAGGCTACTTACACTTACACACAAGCGCGAGATCGCTTGGCTGAATTATGCCAAAAGGTCACATCAGAGCGTGATTTCGTGGTTATTACACGTCGGAATGCTGAAAATGTGGCTTTGATACCTGTTGATGAGCTTTCGAGTCTTTTGGAAACTGCTTATCTGTTACGTTCACCACGTAATGCCGAACGTCTTTTAACAGCTTTAGATCGGGCTAAATCAGGTGTTGTAGAACCTCAAAGTTTGGATGATCTTCGTAAGGAGTTAGGACTTGACAAAAAAGAAGAATCCAAAAAGCCAACACCAACCAAAAGAAGAATCTCCAGCAATTCCAAAGCGAAGAAAAACAGTGTTTCAGCCTGAATTTTTAGAAGACCTAAAGTTTTGGGTTGAAACTGATCGACGGGTAGCATTAAAAGCTTTGGAACTCGTTGAGGAGGCTTGCCGAGACCCTTTTAAAGGTAAAGGTAAGCCTGAACCTTTAAAATACTTAGATGCTGATACTTGGTCTCGTCGATTGACACAAGAACATAGAATTGTGTATCTCGTTAAAGATGATGAAATAAATTTTTTACAAGCTCATTATCATTATTAATTATTGAAAAAACAAAACATTTTTTATTTTTTTGATGGAAGTGCGATCGCACCTATTCGTAGCTAAGGCATTGGCTAGATAGTCCTCGTAGTGGAATATCTAAACATTAAATTTTTAGTTTTCATAATTTTTATAAGAATCAGTAATGAGTTCAGAGTTAAAGTTGGCAAATTGATCCTAAGGAAACATTTTCAATTTCTTCTGAATGAGCTTAAATAGTTAACCATTAATTCCTAGTTATTCACAAGCTTTTTTGTTAATTAATTCTACTGTTATAGGATTTTTGTTTGTATTTTTTATCTACATTACAACATAATTGCTTAAGAATACTTAATAACTATTAACTAACAGATATATTCAGGATTTATTGTACTTGTTAAATAAAATACTTGTCACAATATTATACAGATATTTATAATGTATAAAAACTGAGTGTTAAGTTAGTAAATCCCAGCTAGTAAATTAAGTAGAGACTTCATCTAGGCAAATATTATTAATCGTAGAAAGGATAATTAAAATGAGAATTCACTACAATTGCTCTGATAACTTTCTAAATAAAATTACTGCAAGAGAAGCTGTTTCTATAAGAGATTTTCAAGATTTTATTCGATATGGTACAAAGATGAAAAAAGTAAAAGTTGAAATAGAGTTATCAGAATTACTCTATATGATGAGTAAAGTTGGTGGTTATGAAAGTGTAATGCTAGAAGATTTTGGCAACTCTATTACAGCTTATACTCAGCATGAAAAAGATTATGAAGGGGGATCGGATATCAAAATGTATGAACGGTTTTATATAGACTTAGTCAATGAAGAACAAAAAAATTTAGAAAACGTTGAAAAAGATGCAACAATTGACCATATCGATAGCTATTACATGAAATTACCTGATTAATAATTTATTGACCTGCGAAGTCGTTAAACTACTCAAATTATAATACTCCAGGACTTACGCAAGTGTCACAAGTAACGGTGGGGCGTAATTCCTTGATTTTGCAGCACTAAAGTATTTACTACAAACCTATCAACACTTTTGTGCTCAATCACTATGTCGAATAATTATTAACTTTGCAAGCTAGCATCAATCAACACCGAAAGCACACTTTGAGCAAAAGTTGCTCCATCAGATGACTTTTCAATTGTTGCCATCAGGCTTGCACCCCCAATCAAAAGAAGGTACTGCTGCGAAAATAATTCTGGATTTTGCACGCCAGCCTCAGTCGCTAATTGCATAATTATTTGTCGAATAGACTCACGCAAGTCAATGGAAACCTGATGAACTTTGTGAGATGCATCTGCAATTTCTAGAACAGCATTAATAAAAGGACACCCACGAAAATTAGGATTGGCGTACCAATCACGCAACACATCAAAGGTTGCCAACAAACGCTCTTTAGGTGTATTGCCTCTTTCTGTTACAGCATTTTCAAACCAACACAACCATTGAGATGCTCGATATTTCACTACTTCTTCAATGAGCTTGTCTTTGGAAGGAAACCAACGATAGAGCGTTCGTTTGGCAACGCCTGAAGCAGCAATCACTTCATTAATGCCTACATACTGAATACCCTTCTGATAAAAAAGTTCAGAAGCAGTTTCTAAAATTTGTTGCCGAGTGTGACTAGATTCGTAAGCCATAAACTTATAGGTAGACAAGTTTGTCTCCTTAGGCATATACTAGCACCTATCTTAGGTAGACAAGTTTGTCTACTTTGTGTTAGTTGGAGGTTTTCACCTATGGAATTTACGATTCACACAATTGAAACTGCTCCACAAGACTCCAAAGAAGCTTTAGTTCATGCCCAAAATACGTTTGGGTTTATCCCAAATTTGGAAGGTGTTTTTGCTGAGGCTCCTACTTTGCTCAAAAGCTCAATGACGCTATGGGATTTGTTTGCAACCACCAGTTTCAGTTCAATTGAACAACAAGTGATTTATTTAACAGCTAACTATGAGCATGAATGTGATTACTGCATGGCGGCACATTCTGGCTTGGCAAAAATGATTGGAATGCCAGTTGATTATATTCAAGCGCTTCGCAACGGTACACCGTTAAATCATCCCAAATTACAAGCATTGCATCATTTTACCCAACGGATGATTCAGACTCGTGGCTGGATTAAAGATAGTGAAATTGAGGAGTTTCTCGCGGCTGGCTATAACAAAAGACAAGTGCTGGAAGTAATTTTGGGCATTGCCATCAAAATCATGCATAACTATACAAATCACATTGCTCAAACCCCATTAGATAGGGAATTTCAGCCATACAAGTGGTCAAAACTAATAATGAATGATAAGTAGAGATAGACTTTTTGCAAACAAAAATCAGGATTTAGGTTAATTACAATCACAGATAGATACTGATAAACACCGATCAAATCTGTGTCATCTGTGTTTATCTGTGGTCGAACTGTTTGAAAATAGAATAAGCACAAGAGGTTTACAGCCCATCCTTTTCTAGCTTGAAAGGGCGATCGCCTGAAGAAGAGATATTCGTAAAGAACGAAGACTAAGGCAACTCACCCTCATAGCTTCAGCCCAATCATTCAGCCATGAATTAATAATGATTCCCTGATTTGCGATGATGCACGGCAGTTACACCATCAGGATTTAGCACTTTGCCATCATCTACAGTTGCATACACAAGCCAGTGATCGCCAGCTTCCATTCGGCTTTGTACTGTGCATTCTAAGTATGCTAAAGCATCTGCAAGAACAGGGCTACCATTTCCGGCTTCTTGAGTAGCTACTCCAGCAAAACGATCTTGTGCCGGGCTAAAAGGCTTGAGAAAGTGCTTCATCAAACCTATATGATTGCCTTCTTTGAGGACGTTAAGGACAAATTTGTTACCTGAATAAGTCAGTGGTTCTACTGCACGGTCTTTCGCAACAGCAACAGTAAAACCGGGAGGACTAAAACTGGCTTGCGATACCCAAGAAGCCAACATTGCACTAGAGACATCGCCCTGTTTAGCAGTGAGAACGCACAAAGAACCAACTACTCGCCCAACCGCTTGTTCAACCGTAGTCGCAGGCTGGCTGGGAGTGCGTACTTTTTTGGCTTTTTTCAAAGCTTGAGCAAAGTCGGTTCCTGCTTCTTCGCACATTTGCAGAGTCGCATCATTTGGTTTAAATTTGACTCGGATGGTGTCAAAACCAAATTGATAGCCAGCATCTTTGAGTTTACCTTCAAGTAAATCAACAGCCTCGCCACTCCAACCATAGGAACCAAATACACCAGCGAGTTTGTTTTTGGCAGCAGTGGAAAGTACAATACCTAAAGCAGTTTGCACTGGTGTGGGTGCATGACCACCGAGAGTAGGAGAACCAAGAATGAAACCTGCTGCTTTTTCCACAGCAGTTTGAATTTCCTCAGGAGCGGCGACTTCGCAATTAATAGATTCGACACTGATACCAGCTTTAGTAATACCGTGGGCGATCGCTTGTGCTAAGGTTGCGGTATTTCCGTAAGCAGAAGCATAAATTAATGCTACTGTCGTATCCTGAGAGGTTTGTTGTTGGCTCCACTCCCGATACGCTTTGGTGAGTTCAATTAAGCCATAGCGTACCAAAGGGCCGTGATTGGGTGCATACATTCTGACTTGTAAATCAGCAAGCTTTTCCAGGGAAGTTTCGACTTGACGGGCATGGGGAGCCATCAAACACTCAAAATAATAGCGTCGGTCTTCGAGAAAAATTTGCCAACCTTCATCAAGTACTTGATCACTACAGATATGTGCTCCAAAGAGTTTATCTGTGTATAAAATTTCTGTTTGCGGATCGTAAGTGCAAAGCTGATCGGGATAGCGTGGGTTAGGGGTTGGAATGAATTGTAAATGATGACCTTTGCCTAAATCTAGGGTTTCTTCGCCACGTTTAACAAGAATAGGCAAATCTAGGTTCTCTAATGCCCCCCGCAAATTGATTGCCCCAGGATTAGAACAAACAAACGTGATCTGTGGCGCACGTTCTAATAACACTTTTAGAGTCGCGGCACGGTTAGGATTGATATGACCGAGAATCACATAATCAATTTGTTTTAAATCAAACCGCTGCTGTAATGTGTCTAAGTAAATTTCCGTAAAAGTTTCTCCGGGAGGATCAATGAGGGCAATTTTCTCCCCTTTAATTAAATAAGAATTTGCGGTTGTGCCTTTAGCAAGGGCGTATTCAATTTCAAATCGTAGTCTTGTCCAACTACGCGATCGCAGTATTGTCGTATCGGTAGCAATGGGAAGAACTTGAACGTCACGGGGTTTTGTAGATGTCATGGCTGAAATAGGGGCTAGGGGTTAGGGGCTAGAGGCTAGGGGCTAGAAGCTAGGAGTGACAAGAGGACACAAGGACACAGGCACGCAAAGACAAGGATTTTCTCTAACTCTCTCCTCCTCTTCCTAGTCCCTAGTCCCTCTTAATAATGATTTCCAACTTTACGATGATGTACAGCAGTCAGTGCATCTGGCTTACTTACCCGTCCCGCATATACTGTGCTGTAGACAATCCAATGATCGCCACCGTCCATTCTGCTTAGGACTTCACACTCCATGTAAGCTAATGCATCGGTGAGAATAGGCGCACCATTTTCGGCTGCCTGGGTTCTAACTCCTTCAAAGCGATCAGCTCCAGGGGCAAAACGCTTGAGGAAATGCTTCATTAAGCCTTGGTAATTGCCTTCTTCGAGGACGTTAAGCACAAATTTATCACCTACTTGCATGAGAGATTCAATCGCCCTGTCTTTTGCCACTGCAATTGATATTCCTATAGGCTTGAAGCTGGCTTGACTTACCCAAGAAGCAAGCATGGCACTTTTGACATCGCCTTTTTTGGCAGTGATGATATACAATCCACCACTAAGTCTGCCTAAAGCTTTGTCTAAATCAGCACCAAGAGATTTCATCGCTTTGATGCTTTTATCGCGTGTCACCCACTGCCCTAAGTCTGTACCTGCTTCTTCACACAGCTTATAAATATTGTCTGTGGGCGTTTCTTTGATCCGAATTGCCGGAAAGGCTGGTGTTAAGCCTAAATCCCGGAATTTACTTAAAAGTGGATCGATTGGCTCATCATCACCACCGCCTGTTTCAAATATGCCTACTGCTTGTTTTTCTTTGACAGCACCTAAAACCGCACTGAGAGCAGTTTGGGCAGCAGTATCAGACGTTGGTGGTGTCCCCACGACAATTCCTGTACACCTACCGACAATTTCTTGGAGTTCTTGCAAATCTATTGACTTGAGATCCACCCATTCTACTGCCACACCTGTTTTGGCAATACCGTTAGTGATGCTTTGGGCGAGGCGATCGCTAAAGCCGTATTCTGAAACGTAAAATATGCCAACCACAGTTTCTGCTTTGGTTTGAGATTGGCTCCATTTCCGATAACGCCCTGTTAGTTCTTCGACATTGTGGGATAATAGCGGCCCGTGACCTGTAGCAATCATGCCGATTGTTTCCAATTCATCCATGCGCTTCATCGCAGACAGCACCGAGCGGGCATTAGGAGCCATCAGGCATTCATAGTAGAACTGAAAATCTGGTGATATTGCTTCTAAATCTTCATCAAAAGTCGCATCCGAGCAATAGTGCAACCCAAATGCATCGCAGGTAAACAGGATTTGGGTTTTGTGGTCGTAGGTAAAGATAGTATCAGGCCAGTGTAAGTTTGGTGCAATCACGAATTCTAGCTCGTGTCCGTTGCCTAAATCTAGGCGATCGCCATTTTTGACAATCCGCCGCTTGAAGGGCTGATGCACTAAGTCTTCCAAAAACTGAATCGCCACCTTAGAACCAACAACGGTAACATCTGGAGCCAGTTGCAGCACGTCTTTAACTAAACCACTGTGGTCTGGCTCGGTGTGGCTGATAATTAAATAATCAATGTCTACTGGATTAATTTGATTTTTGAGTGTATCTAAAAATAACTGACGAAACTTTTCATGGGAAGTATCGATTAACGCAGTCTGCTCACCGCGGATGATGAATGAGTTGTAGGTAGTACCGTTTTGCAAACCGAACTCAATGTCGAAGCGATCGCGATCCCAATCTAGAGAACGAATTGTTGTTGTTTCTGATGCAATTTCAGCAACCTGGACAGTTAGTCTTTTTTTTGGATTTTCGGCGAGTGCTACCATTACTCCCCTCCATAGCGAATGAGTATTTCTTCCTCTTTCTTTATTGTGACACGAGTCAATTGTAAATAATTATTAAAAAATCTATAGATAAGTTAAAAAAAATAAAAGTATAAAACTGAATTAGACATGGGGTAGTGATGGTGAGTTTCCACCAATTTCAGCTAGTGCAAGAGCGGCTCTCTCGCTACAGCGTTCATAGTATTCAGCCTCATTTAACAATTCTGTATCTGGCTGTTCATCTATTTCCCCTTTTGCCCACAACTCATAAGCAACAATTGCACGAATGTAACGCTCTTCACTTTTGAGTACCCTTTCTAAAAACGATATCGCCGCTTCTGATTTTGTTTTTCCCAACAACTCAACCTTAAGTATTTCAGGTATTTTCAAATCAGCAATCCAACTGATGGTTTGCTCCTGTAATTCCGGCTTCACTGCTCCTGCTAGCCTCGCACCAAGAATTAAATCTACTTCCAGTGCCAACCGCACTACCCGCAGTGCTTGAGCTTTGTCATCTACATAAGGGCAACATTAAAGCTATGGGTTCTGTCCATTGAAGATGATTAAGATAATCCCGTTTCAGTTGTTCATCACTTAATTGGGAAAGCTGAGAGAGAACAGATGTATAGTTGTATTCTTCTGGCATTGATTTAGCGACATTCAGAGTGTCGCCAGCAACGATAGTATTGCTATTGTTTTCTTTCTAATCTTTGGCAATTGGCTGCGTCAACATATCGAAAATGTGGTTAGCTTTAACGATTGGCAATTCCCGGTTGCACTGGGGTTGGTTTGAAGGCAAAACACTTTGCCACACTTGGGATACAAATCACTTACCTGAATCTTTTGTACATCATTTGGCTAATTATCAAACGCTGGACGACTTACTAAAAAACCTCTCTCCCTCTCCCCCTCTCCCCCTCCCTTCTTCCTCCCCTCCTCTCGTCTTAGCTTCAGTAGTTCCCAATCAAACTGCACTGTGGCAAATTTATCCAAATGTTCGGATTATCACCTTAGAGCAAGTACCCCTCCAGGGATTGTATCCGACTCTGGGAATTGATCGCGCCTTAGCGTTGTGGGGTGCGGGCAAAACTTGGGGTTTTCCTATGTTGATAATAGATGCAGGCACAGCATTGACTTTTACTGGTGCAGATGCTAACCGAAATCTTGTCGGGGGTGCAATTCTTCCGGGATTAGGTTTACAGTTGGCAACTCTTGCTAATAGAACTGGGCAATTACCAAACGTGGATTTACCGCAGCAACTTCCACAACGGTTTGCTTTAACTACTCCAGAGGCAATGCAAAGCGGGGTAATTTACACCCTATTAGCTGGAATCAAAGATTTTGTAGAAGCATGGTGGCGCTCATATCCTGAAAGTAAGATTGCGATTACTGGTGGCAATCGCACTTTGTTAGTAAACTATCTTCAATCCCAATTTCCAGAAATTGCCAATGGTTTGATGGTAGAACCAAATTTGGTATTTTGGGGAATACGGGAAATAGTCATTAGTCATTAGTCAATGGTCATTAGTTGTTGGTAAGTTTCTACCTACTAACTACTGTACGGGAGGCAGCGCGTTGCGGAGCCAGTGCTGGCTCACCACTAACCATTAATCACTAACTCTTTTGACAAAATCCTTAATATCTTCAACCACGACCTTAGTACAATTTTCTGGTAAATTATTTCTGGCGTGGTCAATAATTTTTAACTCAGCTTTTGGAGCTTCTCTAGCATAAATTTTGCTTTTAGCTAAAGCATCTGGCGAATCTTTTTCACCTTGCAAAATTAACACTGGAACTATAAGAAAATTTAATTTATCTTGCAGTAACTCGGCACGAATTTCTGGCAGTTGACGCAGGAATAATAACTGACTACTTGTAGTGTACTGCAACATAATTTGTCGTTGTTGCCACTCTTCTTCTAATTTAGAATTTAAACGTAGTTTCTTAGTTAATGGACGAAATAGCCGTAATACTTTAAATAACCAAAGAGGGCGTTTCATCAAATTCTGTTTTGTCTGCCAACACTGTTCTAATCCTTCAACCTCTACACCCTCTGGTGCTAAAAGTACCAAGCCATAAATTTGTTCTGGATACTTCAAAGCATAGCTAGCAGCAATCCAACCTCCGAGCGAATGTCCTATTAAGTAAATTTTCCCTATCCTCAAAGCTTGCAGAAGTTCAGCAAGACACTCGACTTGTAAATCTATTGAGTAGTGGATATTAGGATAATCTGATTCACCAAATCCAAGTAAATCTACTGACAAGCAATGAAAATCTTGTGAGAGTAATTTCATTGCTGCTACCCATTGGCTACTATCATTCCAAGTACCATGTAGGAAAATTATGGGAATTCCCTCACCGACTTCACACCAGAAGATTAACCCTTGAGAAGTCTTTCTCCGGGAATTACGAAATAAATTATTCATACTGTTGAGTAATTAATTTTTAAATCTAGTAATGGTTAATAGTTAATAGCTAATAGCAATAAACAATTAATTCAATATAACTTATGCCAAAGTTGTCAAGCCTTGCAAGTAATCTTCTAACTGGCGACTATGATCGTGAGACATTTGTTCTGGGGGTAGAGAGTTGAGATGAAAAGCCTGAATTTCCAGAACTTCTAGTGTGTCTTGAATTTCCATTTCTCCTTGTACTTCTGCTTCTACAACAATACAAATCGAATGGATTCTAGGATCGCGATCTGGAGCGGAGTAAACTCCAACTAAACGCTTTATCTTCGCTAACTCTAGCCCTGTTTCCTCCATCAACTCCCGTCGAACTGCATTAGGTATATCTTCTCCCCAATCTACCATGCCTCCTGGTAATGCCCAACGACCATTGTCTCGCCGTCGGATCAATACAATCCGCCCATCAGGCAAAATCGGAATAATGCTTGTGCCAGGGATTGGATGACGGAAAATAATCCCCAGTACAGTTTGTCCATATCGCCATAAGTTACGTGTGGATTGGATAGCCACAGTAAAAAAAGCTAGAATATTCAATCTTTTAATCTTAGTAAATATGTACGTTTTACTTTACTTTAAAGCAGATTTCTATTTAGATCTCCTCAATTATTCATCAAATTAGTTTTTTGATACAAGCGTATATGATTTTTGTCAACAACCATAAGAAGTATTCCTGTTTAATTCTAACTTATGTATTTGTGTCCTGTTAAATAAGAGTTAAACTTCCTAAGACTTAATAAATTAAGGTTAATTACCTAAAAATCTAGCTTAGATCTATTTTTGATAGCTAAATAATAAATATGTGTATTTTGAATTGCAATTGTTAAGATTCAACAGTGGTGTTGCCCCAAAATGTAAAATATATGCATCTGGAAGTAAAAGTAACTATAAATACATATACCCTAGAAATTATACTTACGGAATAGCGAATCAAGTAACTACACTAAATTGTCGTTGACACAATAAACGAGAATGCGATAATCTAGATTGCTGTTTAAAATATGTTCATAGCTAAAACTAGGCTGAAACCATATCAAAAACATTGGTAGCTGATATTGCCTATATTATGCCTAGCTAAAGCTTTTTGTTGTTTATTTATGAGGTGAACATGGCTAAGCGCCGCAATCCAAAAAAAGAAAAGGCGCTACGGAACCAGGCATATGCCAGAAAGTTTCGTAAACGAACTACAACAGGGCGTTTCCAAAGAAGGTTCCAACAAAGACCGCCGAAGAGTGAAGAAGATGAGGGAGCAGCAGCTGTTGATGCTGAATAGTTTGCCTGTTGAAATGCTCACTCTTTAAGCTTTTTAATGGCGTTGGCGTACAAAAAGTACGCCTTCATCGTCCTTGTGAGTGTTTGATTCAATAGTTTAGCGATTAAGTTGGCTACGGGCAGCAAGTAGTTCTTTTCTAACTTGCTTAAAGCCTGTGCCACCATAGCTGTTACGGGCAGCTACTACTTGCTGGGGTGATATCGCTTCGTAAATGTCGGCTGCAAAAGCTGGATGAAGTTGTTTCCATTCCTCTAAAGTCAAATCTTTAAGTAGTTTGCCAGCTGCAATGCTGGTTTTGACTGCTTTACCTACAAGGTTATAGGCTTCTCGAAAAGGTACACCTCGTGCTGCTAGATAATCTGCTACATCTGTGGCATTGGAAAAGTCTTCTGCCACCGCTTGTGCTAAACGCTGAGTGCGAAACTTTAAGCCTTCCCCTAGTAAAATTGTCATTGCTTCTAAGCAGGCTTTGACGGTATTAACAGTGTCAAAAAGGCCTTCTTTATCTTCTTGTAGATCTTTATTGTATGCCAAGGGTAATCCCTTCATAATCACCAATAAAGCTTGGAGATGACCAAAGACACGACCTGTTTTACCTCTCACCAATTCTGGTACATCTGGATTTTTCTTTTGAGGCATGATGCTAGAGCCAGTGGCACAGTTATCTTGAAGAGTGACAAAAGCAAATTCTTCCGATGCCCAAAGAATGATTTCTTCTGAAAGGCGGCTGAGGTGAACCATGATTAAACTAGCAGCACATAAAAATTCGATCGCAAAGTCGCGATCGCTCACTCCATCCAGACTGTTAGCATAAATTTCATCAAAATGCAAGAGTTCGGCTGTGTAATGGCGGTCAATCGGGAAAGTAGTTCCTGCTAAAGCACCACAACCAAGAGGCGAAATATTTACCCGGCGATAAACATCGCTCAAGCGTTCCCAGTCGCGTTGTGCCATCTGAAAATATGCTAATAAGTGATGGGCTAAACTTAGGGGTTGGGCGCGTTGCAGGTGAGTATAGCCAGGAATTAAGGTTTCAACGTTATTTTCGGCAATATCTAAAATAACGCTTTGAAATTCTTGCAATTGCTTTTGAATTTGTTTAATCTGATCGCGCAAATACAATCTGGTATCTGTACCCACTTGGTCATTTCGGGAACGGGCAGTGTGTAGTTTTTTACCTACATCACCGATAATCTCTACAAGACGGCGCTCGACGGCAAAATGGACATCTTCTGCGTCGATACCAGGGCTAAATTTGCCTTGCCGATATTCTTGGCGAATTTGTTCTAAACCAGCAACTAATTGCTCCCCTTCTTCTGGAGAAATGATGCCGCACTTACTCAGCATTTGAGCATGAGCAACAGAGCCAGTCAAATCATATTCTATTAATTCAATATCAAAATTGATACTCGCATTAAAGCGAGCGATCGCAGGATGCAGTGCTGATTCAAACCGCTGGCTCCAAGTTTGCTGTTTAGTCATAAATCGGGAAAGGATGAATTCTAAATTATGAATTATGAATGATAAGATTTTTCATAATTCATTATTCATCATTCATCATTTTTTAGCCGTAACTTGTCAGACTCCGAATCATATAACCAATTGCTAATCCAATCAATAGCGCCCAGGCTTGACCTGTCTTTAGAAAATGAGTAAAGGCTCTTTGCATTTGACCCAATATATCTGGATCGGTAATGTTTTGAGCCAAAACTGCCCAATCAATAGGTAAATGTCCAGTTAACTGAGATGCCATATCGCTAAAAAAGTTCATATTTTTTAATAAATCTCAATATTTAGAAAGCAGTTAGGTAATAGCTAATGGCTGTGGATAATTAGCTGTTAACCATCTCTTATGTCGAAATACAAATTGTCAGTAAAAAACTTAAAGCAAATGCAGCCAATATTACCCAATATTTCATTGTTTACTTACGTATTAGATTAATATCACCGTCATAACTTAAGAATTAGGAGATGCCAACCGCAATTTCTCGGCTGTTCGCAAAATTTGTCCGGCTAAAATTGCCGCGCCAAAGCCATTATCAATATTTACTACGCCTACTCCGGCTGCACAAGAATTTAGCATTGTCAATAGCGGTGCTAAACCTCCAAAGCTTGCACCATAACCAATGCTAGTAGGAACGGCAATCACCGGACAATCTGCCAAACCGGCAACTACGCTAGGTAGAGCGCCTTCCATACCTGCCACAACAATTAAAACCGATGCTGATGCAAGGACATGACGGTTATTTAGCAAGCGGTGAATACCAGCAACACCTACATCCCAGAGGCGCTGAACATAAAAGCCAGAAAGTTCTGCTGTGACAGCAGCTTCTTCAGCTACGGGTAAATCGGCAGTACCAGCAGAAATAATGCCTATTGTACCCGGATAATGTGGTTCGATTTCAGGAGGTGTAATCGCACAAATTCGCGCCGACTCGTAATACCGCAAACCTCTAACCCTAGATTGCAGTGCCGCATATACTGCCCCTTCAACGCGAGTTGCCATCACCACTGGGTTCCGGAGGCGCATCACCTCCATAATTTGAGCAATCTGATCGGGAGTTTTGCCTGGACTCCAAATTACTTCAGGGAAACCAGTTCTTAAAGCACGATGATTATCAATTTTGGCAAACTCACCTACAGGTTCATATGCGAAATGCTTGAGTTTGTCTAGAGCCGCATCTGGAGCAATATTACCATTGGCAACATTTTCTAAGAGCGATCGCAAAGAAGTTTCATCAGTCATTATTTGGTTAGTAGTTGGTAGTTAGTAGTTATTAGGGGCAGGTTTTGTTGATTAACTTTGGGTTAAAACCAACAATTTATCTTCTAAACTTGCCCGCACAGTAGTTAGTGGTTAGTAGTTGATTTTTAATTTTTCATCGCAATTAACCATTAGCTATTAACTATTGGCCACTATCCACTATCCACTAACTAATCATTCATCCGTGACTTTGATTTCATGAATATTCCAGAAAGCACCACCAAGAGCAGAGTATTGAATGCCTGCAAAGCGATCACGTACTGCTGCCATTGAGTATTGGTTAACCAGGTAAATAAAAGGTAAATATTCCTGAGTTAAACGTTGAGTTTTAGCATAAATCTCCTTCACCTTGGCTTCATCAAATTCCTGTGCGCCTTTAATGTAAAGTTCGCCAATTTGTGCTTCCCAAGGAGCCACCTGCCAACCCTGAATCGGTTTTTGTCCTGGTTGGGGTTTCTGATTAAACATATGCAATCCACCTTCCGGAGACCAAACATTAGCGCCATCGTTTGGTTCTACACCACCTGTTAAACCCAGTAGAGCAGCTTCCCAATCTAAAGAGTTCGACAGCTTGTCTGTATAAGTATTCCAAGCAATAGGAGTAAAATCCACTGTCATACCGATTTTGCTCAAGTCTCGTTTAATTTGAGAACCCATTGCTTCGCGAATTTTGTTACCAGCATTAGTCAGTAAAGTGAAGCGGACGTGATTGCCTTGAGAATCTAATAGTAAACCTCTATCATTATACTTAAATCCCGCTTTGATCAGTAGTTGCCTTGCTTTTTCTGGATTATAGTCATAAACTTTTAAGCCTTCTTTCGGTGAAAGATAATAGGGACTTTGTACAGAAATAGGTGAATCTTGCGGTTGACCTAAACCACGAAAAGTATTGTTAATCATCGTTTGGCGGTCGATTGCATAGGCTACAGCCTGACGAAATTCGACTGTATTAAACCAACGTGATTTGACTGGATTGACGAGCGGCTTGCCGTCCCTTTGACCTTTATTAAGATTAAATAAAACAAACGAAGTACCTGCCGCCGGGCCACCATTATAAGTGTTGAAATTACCTTGTTTTTCTTGCCGTTTTAATAAAGAAAAATAGTCTGGAGATATGCTAATAGAATCCAAGCCGCCAGAACGAAATTGTAGCAAATTAGTATCTGTCGATTCCACAATTTGCCAAATTATGCGGTCAATGTAAGGTTGAGAATTCCCTTGAGCATCTTTACGCCAGTAATAAGGATTACGTCGGAATATAACACGTTGACTAGTATCATAGCGTTCTAGTTTGTAGGGGCCATTAACGATAATTTGCGCAGGCGGAGTATCAACACCTAATTTTTGTAAAAAGATTGGCTTCCCCTCACCATCTTTTTGTTTTATGTATTCTTGTAGTGAATGGGCAGGAAGAATGGGCAGTCCAAGAACACGTAAAAATGGTCTAAAAGGTTCGGCCGTTGTAAACTCAACTCGATGCTCATCCAGTTTTCGTACAGAAGGTAGTTTTCTGCTTTCACCAATTCGCAGAATATCTCTGGTATCTGTAGGAATAGCTTCATTCAAGTAAATGTCATTGTAGGTAAACACGACATCATCTATAGTCAAAGGTTTGCCATCAGACCATTTTAAGCCCTTGCGCAGAGTCAACACAATTCGCAACTTATCATCAGAAACTTGCCAAGATTCTGCTAAAGCAGGCTCAACTTCACCACTTATAGGATTTTCAGTAATTAACCCCTCATAAATAAGACCAAAAACGTTGGGAGTTTCGGAACTGAGAGCATAGTTAAAAGTTTTAGGATCGCTGAGAACACTAGTTACCAATTGCGGTACTTGAGCGGCTTGCGTTTGAAAACTAGCTGGGTTGCAAGCAGCAACAGTTAATGCTGTGATTAAAGCCAAAATTCCTGGTAAGCGAAAACGCTTAATTATGGTAAAGGTGCGAGCAAATGCCATCATTTTAAAATCTATATAGTGAATTAATTTTACTGAGTTTGCAACCAAGAAAGTTTTGAGTTTGTTGGAAATACTGTATTCCAGCATCTTGCAAAATTTTTATAACTTCTCGTTGAGCAAACTCCTTAGAATTGTTACTTAAAAATACTTTAATATCATTGGGATGAAAGAGTGCATGGTTTATTATGCACTCTAAAATTACTTTGTCTATAACGTGTTTTTCTAAAATTGTCCTATTTAAACTCTCCTGAAATATGCCAGGACTTAATGTAATCATTTCTGCTTTACTAGTAAGTTGGTTAAAGGCAACATAAAAGCTTCTTTTAATATCATTTATCCTCTCTAAAAAAAAACCAATCCAGGATTGGTCTAGCAATGAACCCAATAATTTTGCAGTTGATGAGTTCTTAGCTCTTTGTGCTTCATTAATTTTGGATGTCTAACCTGCGAAGAAAGTCTTGATTATATTTCTTTTCTTGCTCTAATGTTAAGGTTGGTTGGCTGTTCCCTATTTATCCCATACTAGCTATTGTGAAATTGCTTCCCGCTCAAGTAAACAAAAGTTACTAGGAAGTTACTAGCAAGACAACAGCATAAGCACATATACCTTCTTCTCTGCCAACGGGGCCTAATTTTTCATTGGTAGTAGCTTTAATTCCTACCTGATTTGGCAATAATTGCAAAACCGCCGCTATATTTTCCCGCATTTTCTCAATATGGGGTTTTAATTTTGGGCGTTCTGCCACAATTACCGAGTCGATATTGCCAATTTGCCAGCCTTGTTGTTGAATCAGTTGGTGTACTTTACTCAATAGGATTAAGCTATCGGCTCCTGCCCATTGTGGATCGCTAGGAGGGAAATAATGTCCGATATCGCCTAAAGATAGCGCCCCAAGCATGGCATCCATAATCGCGTGCGTAAGGACATCAGCATCGCTATGCCCTAGTAAACCTAAAGAGTGAGGTATATTGACACCACCCAAAATCAGAGGGCGATCGCTCACCAGTCGGTGGATATCGTAGCCGTTACCAATACGAAGGTTCATGTTTTAGTCATTAGTCATCAGTCATTAGTCATTAGTGATTGGTTAGGGGTCAAAAGTCAAGTGGTTAGTCATTAGTCATTTGTTAGTGGGGGCGGGTTTGGCTGATTATATGAACGGTTGCAACAGATAATTTATCTTCTAAACCCGCCCGTACAGTAGTTAGTGGTTAGTAGTACTCCCGGTGTCCCCTTGTCCCCTTGTCTCCTTATCCCCGTGTCCCTTTGCTTCTTCCCAAGCTTGCAACAAATCCGGACGGCGATCGCGCGTTCTTTTAATTTGTTGTTGTAAACGCCACTTGGCAATTTCGGCATGATTGCCAGACAAAAGTACATCCGGCACCTTCCAACCGCGAAAATTAGCTGGACGAGTGTACTGGGGATAATCCAACAAACCCTCCTCAAAACTTTCTAGGGTCAGTGATTCGACTTTTCCGACAGTTCCTGGTAACAGCCGCACCACACCATTAATCAAAGCCATTGCCGGAATTTCTCCTCCAGTCAGAATAAAGTCACCCAAAGATATTTCACGAGTAACTAGATGTAATACTCTCTCATCCACACCTTCATAATGACCGCAAATTACTACTAGTTGGTCATAATTGCTTGCCAATTCTCGCAGCAGAGGTTGATTGATGGTTTCACCTTGGGGACTCATCAAAATCACCTCTCTTCTGGGCAAAACAGGCAGTGACTCTACAGCAGCAAAGATAGGTTCTGGCTTCATCAGCATTCCCACACCACCACCGTATGGTTCATCATCAACTTTTCGGTGTTTATCGGTGGTAAAATCTCGTGGATTAACTAAATTCACTTGGGCAATCTGTTTTGCCAGAGCTTTGCCAATCAGCCCTGAACTGAGAACAGAGGTAAAACAATCAGGAAATAGCGTAACTATATCAAAGCGCACAGTAATTCGTATTGAAGAACACTAATCTTAAATTTGAAATGTTTAACTGACAATCAGCCGATGTTGCATAAAACACATATACCCTTGTTCAAAATTATCTAAGAGTACTGAAAATTGTAGATTTTATGGGTGAGACAAAAATTTTTCTAATTACTTAATTTATGTTTAAATATTGTCACATCTACATTTAAATTTATTATTTTGACTGAGTTAACAACTTCCAGGATGCATCAAGCCAGCCTCAAAACAAAAATGTGTCAATACTTGCTTCTGTTTCCTAAAAGCAAAGATTACCACGGACACAATGCTAGGGATAGCACAAAAACCTTGCAAGTGTCTTTCACTGGTTCCCAATTGATATTTTGCCAATTCAGAAAAATGGGACAGGTGAAAAACAAGGTGCTAGCTTCGAGAAACGGCAATGTATACTCCACAAACTGAGGCATATTGGGCGTTAAGTACTGTCCTTGAAAGAGGCGAAGCGCAAAAACAATTAGGCTGCTGACCTTGTAATTTTCACCTGAAGTTGTTGACAGGAGAAACACAATGCCGGAATTACAAGCTAAATCGCTGGAAATGAGGACACCCCAAGCAACTAAAACCGCTGTTCTGGTTATCGGAGGCGCAGAAGACAAAGTTCACGGCCGTGAAATTCTGCGAACTTTTTTTGGTCGTGCTGGCGGTAGCGATGCTCATATTGCCATTATTCCCTCTGCCTCTCGCGAACCCTCAATTATCGGTGGCCGGTATATTCGTATCTTTGAAGATATGGGTGCTAAAAAGGTTGAGATTTTAGATATTCGCGAACGAGAGCAGTGTGAATACCGCGATTACCAACAAACCCTGGAAGCTTGTACAGGGGTTTTTTTAACGGGAGGCGACCAGCTGAGATTGTGTGGTGTGTTAGCAGACACACCAACGATGGATATCATTCGGCAGCGAGTCAGGACAGGGCAACTAACCTTGGCAGGTACTAGTGCGGGAGCGGCTGTAATGGGACATCACATGATTGCAGGGGGTGGTAGTGGCGAGTCTCCCAATCGTTCCCTTGTCGATATGGCAACAGGTTTGGGATTTATACCGGAGGTGATTGTAGATCAACATTTTAACAATCGCAATCGTATGGGACGACTGATGAGCGCGATCGCCTCTCATCCTGATCGCCTTGGAATTGGCATTGATGAAGATACTTGTGCCTTGTTTGAACGCGATGGTTGGCTACAAGTTTTAGGTAAAGGTTCCGTGACAATTGTCGATCCGACTGAGGTTACCCATACTAACGAACCTCATGTGGGAGCTACAGAACCTTTAAATCTTCACAATTTACGCCTGCATATCCTCAGCCACGGCGATCGCTTTCACCTCTATCAGCGCACGGTTTTACCTTCTGTTTACCGTGTTTCCAGCTGACGCAATCAAGTATCTGGAGTTACACTGATTTGGCCGCTAAACTTAAAGTTGCAGCACAAAAAGTACGATTAATACGAACTTAAGAATAAAAACTGTTCATTAGGAACAGTTTAGCGGTCAATTACAGTAAGAAACTAGTATTTTGGTTCCGAATCTCCATCTACCTATTCCCATGAGAATCCTCAAGATCCAGACCTTACGCGGCCCCAACTACTGGAGCATTCGACGCCACAAACTGATCGTCATGCGCCTCGATTTAGAAAACCTTGCCGAGACGCCTTCAAACGAGATCCCTGGCTTTTATGAAGGATTAGTTGAGGCTCTGCCTAGTCTGGAGGGTCATTATTGCTCGCCTGGCTGTCGTGGTGGTTTTCTAATGCGTGTGCGTGAAGGCACCATGATGGGTCATATTGTGGAACACGTAGCCTTAGAACTGCAAGAACTGGTCGGAATGCATGTCGGCTTTGGCCGCACCCGCGAAACTTCCACGTCGGGTGTTTATCAAGTAGTGTTCGAGTATTTGAATGAGGAAGCGGGACGCTATGCTGGCAGGGCGGCGGTGCGATTGTGCCAAAGTATTGTTGATCGGGGTCGTTATCCAAAAGCCGAATTAGAGCAAGATTTACAAGACCTCAAAGACTTATGGCGTGATGCTGCGCTTGGCCCTTCTACAGAGTCAATCATCAAAGAAGCCGAAAAAAAAGGTATCCCTTGGATGCAACTCGGAGCACGCTTCTTGATCCAGCTAGGCTATGGCGTCAACCAAAAGCGAATCCAAGCTACCATGACGGACAGAACTGGCATCTTGGGAGTAGAACTAGCTTGTGATAAAGAAGCTACAAAGCGCGTCCTTGCTAATGCGGGTGTGCCAGTTCCCAAAGGTACAGTTATTAACTTTTTGGATGATCTGGAAGAAGCAATAGAATACGTTGGTGGCTATCCAATTGTGCTTAAACCCCTAGATGGCAATCACGGACGTGGCATCACCATTGATATCCAAAATTGGGAAGAAGCAGAAGCAGCTTATGATGCAGCCAGACAGGTTTCTCGGTCAATTATTGTCGAGCGGTACTATCAGGGGCGCGACCATCGGGTACTGGTTGTAGATGGTAAAGTCGTAGCGGTGGCGGAACGCGTGCCAGCTCATGTGATTGGTGATGGTAGATCCAGCATCGCCGAATTGATTGAGGAAACCAATAAAGACCCCAATCGCGGTGATGGACATGATAACGTCCTCACCAAAATAGAGTTAGATCGCACTAGCTACCAGTTATTGGAAAGGCAAGGTTACACTCTCGATAGTGTGCTATCTAAAGATGAAATTTGTTACCTGCGGGCAACGGCAAATTTGAGTACAGGGGGCATTGCCGTAGACCGTACAGACGAAATTCACCCCGAAAACGTTTGGTTGGCACAACGGATAGTTAAAATCGTAGGTCTGGATATTGCGGGGATTGATGTTGTTACATCAGATATTAGTCGTCCCTTACGAGAAGTTGATGGTGTAATTGTAGAAGTTAATGCAGCTCCAGGGTTCCGAATGCACGTTGCCCCAAGTCAAGGTACTTCCCGCAATGTTGCTGGAGCTGTGATTGAAATGATGTTCCCTAACGAACAATCCAGCCGCATTCCGATCCTGTCGGTGACAGGTACTAACGGCAAAACCACAACTACCCGCCTATTAGCACATATTTTTAAACAGACAGGCAAAGTAATAGGTTATACAACTACTGATGGAACTTACATCGGAGATTACTTGGTAGAAGCAGGGGATAACACTGGCCCCCAAAGTGCTCAATTAATCTTGCAAGATCCAACGGTAGAAGTGGCAGTTTTGGAAACGGCTAGAGGTGGAATTGTCCGTTCTGGGTTAGCGTTTGAAGCCGCAAATGTTGGTGTAGTATTAAATGTTGCCGCTGATCACTTGGGACTTAGTGATATTGATACAATAGACCAATTGGCACATCTCAAGAGCGTGGTAGCTGAAGCTGTTTTTCCTGATGGCTACGCTGTCCTCAATGCCGACGATCCGCGCGTGGCAGCAATGACAGAGAGAACAAAAGCCAATATTGCCTACTTTACCATGAACCCAAATTCAGAATTGGTGCGAAATCACATCCAAAAGGGAGGAGTGGCAGCAGTATATGAAAATGGTTTTCTGTCTATTTTGAAGGGAGATTGGACACACCGGATTGAACGCGCCGAAAACATTCCCCTGACAATGGGTGGACGTGCGCCATTTATGATTGCCAATGCTTTGGCAGCTTCACTAGCGGCTTTTGTCCAAAACGTTTCTATTGAACAAATTCGTATTGGCTTAAATACCTTCCGTGCTTCCGTCAGCCAAACGCCAGGACGGATGAATTTGTTTAATTTGGGCAACTACCACGCTCTGGTAGACTATGCACATAACCCCCACAGTTACGAAGCCTTAGGTTCGTTTGTCCGCAACTGGACAAATGGACAACGCATTGGTGTGGTTGGTGGGCCTGGCGATCGCCGCGATCAAGATTTTATCGCATTGGGCAAACTGGCAGCGGAGATTTTTGACTATGTAATTGTCAAAGAAGATGATGATACTCGCGGACGAATGCGGGGATCAGCAGCAGATTTGATTATTCAAGGTATTAAGGAAGTAAATCCTAACTACAAACATGAATCGATTCTGGATGAAACACTAGCGATTAATAAAGCCTTGGATCTCGCCCCCGAACATAGTCTGGTGGTAATTTTGCCAGAAAGTGTTAGCCGTGCTATCCAATTGATTAGGACACGTGGAGTAGTAAAAGAAGAGATTACTCAACAAACTACCACCTCAAACACCGTAGACTCTCAGATAGGAGTAACTCCTTCTGTAGTAAATACGGTAAATACAATTTTATAAGTCAAAAGTTTTAACTTACTCCCCTACCGAGTGTAGGGGAGATAGCCATGTAGCTCGGCTGATCGTAGATTAGGTTCATCCGCCCCTATCCTAACTATTGATCTCTTCTTCTCCTTGTTTGTGTTCCAGACTATTCTCATCACTAGAATTTTTATTCAATTCTTCTTTAAAACCGCGCAAGGTTTTGCCCAGTGAGCTTCCCAGTTCGGGAATTTTTTTTGGGCCAAAAATCAGCAGCGCAACGATCGCGATTACACCAACTTCCGTCCATCCTAATCCAAACATTAGTGTCTCCTGTAAAACTCCTTCTTAAATCATAGTAGGGTGTACCATACCTACCTTAATTGCTTGCACAACAAAACCCATCCCCTGCTGTTGGGATGGGTTAATACATGACAATTAGTAGTACCTAGTTATAAGTAATGGCTGGCTGGAAACCTGTATTAAGGCTGCACTAGATCGTCGGGAGAAGCGAAAGTTGGCAAATCTTTAGGAGCTTTAACAGGTGTGATATGAGGAGCATTAGCTGCGGTGATGCACTAGTCAAAGGGCGTCGGGTAAAGTTAAAACTATTAGCTGCCATAGAAGAGTTATTTCTGAAAAGCGCTATGATACCAAGTTGGCGAGCGGGAGTCTTGTTTCAAAATTCTGAACTAACTTATTAATCAATGGTTTTAATCCAAAATCCAAAATCCAAAATTGGTATGACTCACCTTCCTTTCTGAATCTAAAGCGATCGCCTTCACTCACCTAAGTTTATCTAATGAGTAAGATTCAATTAATACAAATTTTACATTTAACTCAATAAATATACGATAAAAATTTTTGTTGGCTAAATCGACTGAAAAGCAATTTTTATCGAATCTATATAGAAATATCTATCCTGTACACAGCAATAGTGGTAAGTGTAATATATTACCTCATGTCATATTTCAATGGAATGTATTCGATTGGATTATGAATCAAAAACATGACTGTACAACATACCTGATAACTAAAATTGCTAACTTTTAATTTTTCAGAATTTATGAAGCTCGATCGCAAACTTTCCCTCTACTCATTCCTGGCTCATTTTGGATTGCTCAAGAAAAGTTACTACTAAGAGCAGTTGCCCAACGTTTAAAAACTTGCATTACTCAAACAGATATTCTTGCCCATTTGAGTCGAGATGAATTTGCGATCGCCCGAACAGACTTTTCTTCTTTTGAAAGCGTGATTAAGCTATCTCAACTTATACTCAGCGCACTGACAAAACCTTTCTTTTTAGAAGGTAAAACCATTCACATCACAGCCAGTATCGGCATCACAATTAATGAACTGGATCACCCTGATGGTGTTGAGCAACTCTTGCAACAGGCTCACATGGCGCTCTATCAAGCAAAACAGCAAGGACGTAGCCAATACCAATTTTACTCACCAGAGATCAATGCTCAGTTGCAGGAGCGACTGGTTTTGGAAAATGATTTACGTGGGGCAGTTGAACGCAATGAAATACTGATTTATTATCAACCCTTAATTGATTTGCACTCCAGACAAGTAGTGGCTCTAGAAGCGCTAATTCGCTGGCAGCATCCCACACGGGGTTTGATTTCTCCAGCAACATTTATTCCAATTGCAGAAGCCAATGGTTTAATTGTGTCAATTGGTGAATGGGTTTTGCGAACAGCCTGCGCTCAAAACCGTGCCTGGCAAATGGCTGGCAGCCCCCCAATTCGGATTTCGGTGAATTTGTCAGCTCGACAGTTTGAACAACCAAATCTTGTAGAAGTTGTGAAGCAGATCCTTGAGGGGACAGAACTAGAACCATCTTACTTGGAACTAGAGGTAACAGAAAGCTTCTTGATGAGTGACATTCAGCGCTCAGTGAAAATCCTCCAACAATTACGAGAACTTGGTATCTGCCTAGCTTTAGATGATTTTGGTACAGGCTATTCTTCACTGAACTACTTCAAGCGCCTTCCAATTAATATGCTTAAAATAGATCGGTCATTTGTACAGGATGTCACATCAAATCCTGATAGTGCAGCTGTAACCAATGCCATCATTGCTCTAGCTCAAAGCTTGCGTTTAACGATCACAGCAGAGGGTGTAGAAACTCAAGAACAGCTTGACTATCTGCGAATACGGGGGTGTCACGAAGGGCAGGGATTTTACTTTAGTCGCCCTGTTCCTGTTGATATAATTACTCAAATGCTGAAGGAAACTTCTTGGCAGATGGAGACGGGAGCTGACGACAAGCCATTGTGTGTTTACACAGCATGATGATGTTACCCGTCAGGGACATCTCACCTGAGAATAGGGGCTAGGGACGCTTAGGCTAGAGAATGTTGTGTGATGAAATCATGTGGGTGCATGATATCATCATCAGGCATCATTTGTGAATGCGATCGCTCTTCGGTTCATACTTGTGCTATCTCTAGTTCAGCAGCGATGCCGAAATGATCTGATGGATAAATATTTTTGCGATCGGGCGCAGGTTCCGTCAGAATCAGCTGGCAATCACAGACGCTCAAGTGTTTGTTAACAAATACGTAGTCAAGTGTGCCGCGCCAAGGTGTGAATGTACGATTAGTCCACAAATTAATCAATCGCAGCCCCAATGGACGCCATAATTTGCTATGGGCTTGCAATAAGGGTGTAGGACAAGTATACTCTGGTTCGCAACCATGCTGGGCGGCGTATGCAGAAGTAAATTGCTTCCGCATGAATGCGATCTCCGGAGTTTCGGGCGTAGCGTTAAAATCTCCCACAACTACTACAGGGAGATTTGGAGGTAAGGCACTGAGCCAGTTGACTAACGACTGTAGTTGTCTGATTCGCAAAGAAGAAGAACCGGGTTGGCAGTAATAATGTCCGTTGCAAAATACTAATGAGCGATCGCCTATTTTTACTTGTACGTATTGTGCAATCCGCCCCTGAGATTGCAAATCAAGTTCGGCTTGTTGAATAAATGGATGGCGGCTGAGAATTGCTGTTCCGTACTCGGTTCTCAATACATAGGATCGCTCTTGAGCAGCAACTAAGTGGACATAGGGCATATCAAGCTGTTCAGCCAACCACAAACCAGTGTTTGCTTGCAAATTAGTTTCTTGCAATCCAATCAAATCTGCCCCAACTGCTGCTAAACCTTCTACTAGCAACTCGCGCCGTTGCTGCCAGAAGTTCATTTCATACAAGATGTTGATAGTGGCAACTTTAATCATGGCAGTTGGTAGGAGTCTTGATGTGAAAAATATAGATTTTATTGTAGAGATGACATTCTTTGTTACTGTCCAATTAAAGTCCAAAAGTATCCATCGGGTGCCACAAAAGAGAAACTTGGTTCTCCAAATTCATTTTCCACGATATTTGTACACTTTTGTACTCGACTGGCTTTGATGCGATCGCAAAATTGATCAAGTTGCTGCACTCGATAGGTGTACAAACACATTCCCAAACTACCTGGTTTGGCTACTTCAAATCGCGATTCTATATTTATAGAACTAGGAAAGCGAATAATATAAAGTCTACCACTGCGTGCCGCCATCAAATTGGTTGTAGAAGAGCGCGGATCGTCAAAGGCAGTGACAAAAAACTTTTCACCAGGTTGGAGATCAAAAATTTCTCGCCCAGCAAGTGATGATTCGTAGCTAGTCTCGACATCATCACGCACTCGCAACAAGCCCATCACTTCGTCATAAAATTTTAGCGTTTCCTTGCTATCATCCTGAATTACCATCCCCATATGGGTAAACTGGCTTGTCCTCAGCAGAGAATTGTTATTAATCTTTCCATAATCAGGAAGTGTATAGCCAAACCTTTGAAACAAAACTTGTCGTGTCAGTGGTTGCAATAACAGCATCTCTCGCACCCCTACTGTGGGATCAACAAACGGACGATTTTTTCTCTCCTTGTTATAGATAACTTCCCAATGGGGATGAGTACAGGCGATCGCCCAATCAGCTGCTTTTGCTTCTTCTACGTGGTTAAGGATATTTAAAATGTCGGCTGTTAATGTTGTTGCCCAGCGATTTCCTTTCACCTTCATTGACTCCATCCCCAATCCCTGATTCATGGGATTTTGCCAAATCATTAGCCTAATCAAACCATGATCTGCATCTTGATGCTCAAGGCGAATCGAGCGTAAAGATGAGTCTACACCATATAATTGTCTAGCTGTAGCTATTGGTAATTCTCCCTCTTGACCAAGGAGATAGCCAAATTGCTTCCAATATTGAATTGCACAAATCGGCTCTGGTACGCCAATACACACTTCATATATGCCTGCAATTGCCGTTTGTTGTCCCTGATTCATGGTTTATTAAATATACGGAAAATAGGGTATATAGGTTACAGGTTACAAGGGACAGGGGACTAGGAATAAAAAAATCTTAATACCCAATCCCTAATCCGCTGAATCAGCATTAATCCTTGATTTTTGAAGTTGCAAGTACTACATTCTGCCTAAAGAAAAAGTTAAAATTTCGTTTGTGTAGATACACTGGGTATAAAATTTACGCATCTATCCAAGTAAATAGATAATTTTCTACGTGTTTTCACTTACTAGCTAAACAAAGGTGCGTTCGGTGTATCAGCAATACGGACATTGTTATCAATGTCAGCCAGAATTGGTGTGGCTAAATATTCTATCCGACTCTGCGATCGCTCTCGCCTATTATTTAATTCCCATAGTGTTGGTTTATTTTGTTCGTAAGTGGCAAGATTTTCCCTTAAACTGGATATTCCGGTTAATTACAGTATGGATTATAGCCGCTGGAACATTCCATATAGTAGAAATTTGGACGCTCTGGCATCCAGTTTCTTGGTTATTGGGGACTATTAAAGCCATTACAGCTTTTGGCTCATTGGGTACGGCTGTATTACTGATGCGATCGCTTCCTCAAATTCTCACGACTCCTAATCTTACAGAACTCAAAAAAGCCAATCAACAACTAGAACTAGAAATTACCGAACGCCATTTTACAGAAGAAGCATTACGCGAAAGTAAAGAACGCTTCCATAATGCCTTTGACTATGCTGCAATTGGTATGGCATTAGTGGGATTAGATGGCAAATGGCTGCAAGTGAACCAGTCTTTATGCGAAATTGTTGGTTATTCAGAACAAGAATTGCGCTCTATAACTTGTGAAGAAATCACCCATCCAGACGACCGAGATATTGACCTTAACTATATATCCCAACTGCTAAATGGTGAGATTCGTTGTTACCACATAGAGAAGCGGTACATACATAAGTTTGGACATGTTGTCTGGATATTGTTGAGTATATCGCTAGTGTGTAATGCTCACGGTCAACCGTTGTACTGGATCGCCCAAATTCAAGATATTACTGAGCGTAAAGAGGTAGAAAAAACTCTACAACAACAAGCTTGTATTTTTGAAAATATCTCTGATGGCGTGATTGTAACAGATTTATTAGGTCAAATCCTAGACTGGAACAAAGCCGCAGAAAAAATGTTTTGTTATAGTAAAGCAGAAGTATTGGGTAAAAAATTGGGGATTCTGCACAAACCGCAACAAGCTACTGTCTTAACCCAGCAAATATTAGACGAGTTGCTCAATAATGGTCGGTGGAGTGGGGAAATTAACTTTATCCGCAAAGATGGAACAGAAGGTGTATGCGAAACAGTAGTTGTACCCTTGTATAATGAACATGGTCAACCTAGTGCGACGATTGGGGTTAACCGCAATATTACAGAACGTAAGCAAGCAGAAGCCGCTTTACAACAAGCAAATCAGCAATTGACTGGGTGGGTGCAAGAACTAGAACAGCGCAATCGTGAAATTGCCTTACTGAGTGAAATGAGCGATATCCTGCAAGCATGCTTAACAGTTGAAGAAGCCTATAAGGTAATTGCTCAATTAGTCCAACCCTTATTTCCCAATACTTCTGGTGGAGTGTTTATTATCAGCGCATCAAAACACTTAGTTGAAGCTGTGACAACTTGGGGTGATGTCAATGCTGGTTTTAAGACAGTATTTTCTCCTAAGCAATGCTGGGCATTACGACGTGGGCGATCGCATTTTACAGTAGCTGATGCTCATGGTTTGCAGTGTAGCCATATTGAGGAAAAAGGAGAAGCTCTTTGCGTACCGATGATGGCACAAGGGGAAGCTTTAGGAATGCTGCACTTGCATTCCCAAGACAAAGAACAATTGACAATCACCAAACAAAGGCTAGCCTCTGCGGTTGCCGAACGCATTGCCCTCGCATTGGCAAACTTAAGACTAAATGAAGCCCTACAACAGCAAAGTATCCGCGATCCCCTAACTAGTTTATTCAATCGCCGCTATTTAGAAGAGTCTTTAGAACGAGAAGTCAGCCGAGCCGAACGCAATCAACAATCTGTGGGGATTATCATGATTGATGTAGACCACTTTAAACGCTTCAATGATACCTATGGTCATGAAGCAGGCGATATTGTGTTGCGAGAACTCGGTATATTTTTAAGAAAACATATTCGTAAAGCTGATATTGCCTGTCGTTATGGGGGAGAAGAGTTATTATTGATTCTGCCAGAAGCTGGCTTAGAAGTTTGTCAAGAAAGAGCCGAGCGCATACGGCAATGTGTGAAGCATCTAGATGTTCATCATCAACATCAGAAACTTGGCAATATCACCTTATCAGTGGGAGTAGCAATGTTCCCAGCTCATGGCTCGACTGGTGCAGCAGTGATAGAAGCTGCTGACGCCGCACTATACCTTGCCAAGAAAGCCGGGCGCGATCGCGTTGTTGTTGCTCAATCCCATTTGGGAGAAACGAATGCCTTACTGACTGCTGTAACTGCTAATCGAATGACAGAATAGCCAGTGCTTTGGTTCACTTGAGTCTACAGGTTAAAGCCTGCAAAGGTAGGCTTTGTCTGATTAGCCACACCTTTAAAGGTGTTGGTTACCTTTATATCCCAGGACTTACGCACGAGTTATGGAATAATAAACCGCAGAGAACGCAGGGGAGGACACTGTGTTGCGGAGGTTCCCTCCGTTGTAGCAAGTGTCCGTGACACGGAGTCAAGAGGATTTTAGAGGGATTTTGCGTAAGTTCTATATCCTTAGCTAATTTAAGGTTCAAAAGTTTTTAGCTGTGAAAATTGAATGTGTACAAATTTTCACTGCGATCGCTTGATTGTTAAGGAAGTCACTACAATACTTAATTTCAGAAAATCTAGGAAATCAGAACCCTGACTTTTTAAAGAAGTTCGGGTTCTTATCGTTCGTGGTATGAATAGTTTCAACCTTTTGGTAGGGAGGTAATTAAAGTAACACCACCATAGAAAGAGGAGAAAAGACTTTTAAATTTTTAACATAGCTTTATATCATAACTAATTTTTAGAGACTGAATAAATCATGTATCAATCGTTGTGCTAGAAACCCCAATATAGTAAAAACTTAAGCCTAAATCTCGTCAAAATTATTCATAAACCCTGATTAATCTTAGTTGGCTACTAATTTTAGATTGTACTTTCTTGATGTTTGAGATTGATATTCATACACAAGAATTACCCAATCTAACATCCAAAATTGAATAGCTTGTGTCTGTTTTGAATCAGATGTTCATGCCCAGTTCGGATACTAATAACGTGATCGCTACCCATATTTTGAAAACTTTGATGAAGCTATACAAACCTATCACTATGCTACAAGTCTAGATTTGACAGACTTGTCAATTACTACTTCTACACTCGGCTTTCCGAATAATTTAATTTGTCATCAATATGGATGACATCAAAGGGTATAACTGAAGCACCACGGACATCTGCTGCCTCTGTCTAGTTCCTTATCGCTAATCAAAGGAGATGTAACTATGGATATTAAATATGAAAATCCACTTGTTCTAGCTGTCATTACTATAGGTATATTTTTTGGCATTCAAGCAATCGGGCGATGGTGGCGTGAACAGCAATATAGTTTCAACGGTAAAACAGTACTAATTACAGGTGGCTCACGGGGACTAGGTTTAGTCATGGCACGCCAGTTGGTAAAGCAAGGAGCAAAGCTAGCAATTTGTGCGCGTGACGCGGAAGAATTACAAAAAGCGCGTATGGATTTGGAACAGCGTGGTGGAGAAGTACTGGCTGTGCCTTGCGATGTTACTGATGAATTTGAAGTCAAGCAAACGATCCGGATAGTACGCGATCGCTTTGGTGAAATTGACGTACTGATCAACAATGCAGGTATTATCCAGGTAGGGCCGATCGCAGAGATGACTCTTGATGATTATGAAGAAGCCATCAAAACTCATTTTTGGGCGCCGTTATATACAACTTTTGCTGTTTTGCCGCAAATGCGCCGACGTGGTGAAGGACGTATCGTCAATATTTCTTCAATTGGCGGTAAGGTCAGTGTACCGCATCTATTACCTTACAGTGCCAGTAAGTTTGCTTTGGTAGGACTCTCAGAAGGAATGCGAGCAGAATTGGCAAAAGATGGAATTGCTGTCACTACCGTCTGCCCTGGTTTGATGCGTACAGGCAGTGCGTATAATGCTTACTTTAAAGGTAAGAACCGTCAAGAATATGCCTGGTTTAGTATTAGTGATTCCCTGCCCATACTTTCTATGAGTGCTGAAAGTGCCGCAAAACAGATTATTTCAGCTATCAAACGGGGAGATGCAGAAGTTGTGCTATCAATTCCAGCACAGATTGGTGTTAAGTTTCACGCTCTATTTCCTGGACTTACTTCTATAATTCTCAGTTGGGTAAACAGATTTTTACCAGAGGCGGGTGGTATTGGCAGCGATCGCGCTCAAGGGAAAGATAGTACATCTTCAGTCTCACCATCTGTTTTAACAACCTTAGGTGACAAAGCAGCACAACAAAACAACCAGTTTTTTGAAGAAAAGTCAGAGATGACATAAGCAGAATTTACTGTTGGCTGCTCGCTTAAGTGCGATCGCATCTACCCAAGCTTGACTAAGTAGAAAGACTCAACATAAAAAGTTCGTAGTCAGGGCTTTAGCCCTTTAAAACCTTACAACAGAGCGATAAATCGCTAACTACGAACAAAAATTTCTCTGAGATTTAACATTTAATGGTAAAAACTTCTCTTCCCGAATCTAAGTGCCTAAGCACCCTATTTTCAGGCGAGATATAAACTTCATCCCTATATAGAAAAAGCGTTATACTTAATTAGTAAATAGAAAATCACAATTTACTACCTTAGATATACTGAGGTTAAAAATTAATTAGATTAAGATTACTTGGCTGTTCTTGGAGCTTAGAGGTGAACAGAACAACTTTCTTGATCAAAAAAGCATAGAAAAAGATTAGCTTGGATTTAAATTTTAAATTAGTTAATTGTGGCGCTCATGCCATCATCAGCAACTAAAAGTAATGTTTGTATCTCCGCTTAATATTTCACAGGAGTCTTTATGTTAGTCAAAGACCGTTTTCAAAACTTTGAAGAGTTATTATCTAGCTCTGAACTACCAGTATTAGTAGTTTTTGATGCTCCTTGGTGTGGCCCTTCTCATCTCATGGATACAATTTTGAAGCAAGTAAATACTCAAATGAAACAACAACTTAAGATTGTCAGAATTGATAGTGAAAAAGATTCTGATTTAGCTTCTCGCTTCCAAGTTCACCCTTTACCAACAATGTTACTATTTAAAAATGATCAACTTATAGGGCGGATTGAGGAAGAGCGAACCGAGAATTTAATGCCAGCCGAACGTTTAGTACAAAAATTGCAAAATCTGCTCTCAGAATAATGCCGAAACTCACAGCCAACTACTTTTCGAACCACCTCTAAGGTGGGCAATGCTCAACGCCAGTGATCAACAAGGGTGCAAGATAAGTATCTAAACAAAATTAATTACACATTTTCTTGCTGTTCCCTGTTCCCTTGCCTCTACCCATAACTTTAATTTTGCCTAACCACTTATCAAATAACTGTCTTATACAAGCAGTTTTGTGATGTATTTTCAAGATAACGAGAGAGTTTTCCTCTCTTATGGTGGATAACTAGCTAAACCTATTGGCTGATGAATACCTAGATACCAATAGAGAAACTAGAAGGTACATATGTGTAAACACATTTGTTGTTTATCCAGGAGGGAAAAATGGCAATTCAAGGATATCAGCGGGCAGTTGGTACATTCTCCAACCGTCAAGCAGCCGAAGATGCGCTAAATAGACTAAGAGATTCGGGTTTCCCCATGGATCGGGTTTCTGTATTGGCAAAAGACGCAGATCGCAATGAGCAAATTGGTGGAGCTAATGTCACAGATAGATCCGATCTAAGCGATCGCGGTGACACCGAGGCTCAGGAAGGTGCTGGAATTGGTGCGGTTACAGGCACTGTTTTAGGTGGTATAGGTGGCTTACTCGTAGGTTTGGAAGCCTTAATCATCCCAGGAGTGGGCCCTTTTCTTGCAGCCGGAACGATCGCAACCACTTTAGCTGGAGCAGGTATTGGTGCAGCAACAGGTGGATTAGTAGGAGCGTTGACTGGTTTGGGTATTCCAGAAGAAGAAGCCAGAGCCTATAGTGAGCGGGTATTCCAAGGAGAATTCTTGGTAATTGTAGATGGCACCGATAACGAAATTCAGCGTGCTGCATCTATTTTAAGTAATCAAGGTATTCGTAATTGGGCTATTTACGATATCTCTGGTAATGTAGCTAGTACTTCTACTTCAGGTGTTGATCGTACTACACAGAGGTATCAAGAAAGAACTACTACTACCACTACCACTACAGATCCCAATGTAGTTGAAGTTATTGATAAGCGGGATCAAACTCTTTAGTGTTAAATCTTTCACAAAAATAGCGATCGCGCTTTGAGTAGGAGTACAATAGTCCGATTGGAGATATGAAAACCGGATGAGCGCTAATAGTTTATAGTCAAAAGGCAATCAGCCATTAGCTATTAGCCTCTAAATATTCTCCCCAATCTGTTTTGATTGCTTACAATTCCTAAATAAGCCCTTTCCCGCAGATATGGAAGGGGCTATTTCACTCTTCACCGACTAACTGTGTTTCTTCAGGAAGAAGCGAAGTTTCTTCCATTGGTACAATTTCTGGAATGGGAACTATCTTAGTCAAATTAGGTTTAATAATCAAACTCACGCCTATTGCCCAAGCAATTGAAACCAACCAGCCAGCAATAATATCGCTAGGAAAGTGAACTCCTAAGTATAGTCGCGTCCAAGCAATAGCTACCACAAACAAGCCTCCCAAAATCATTACGATCCAACTCCATACACTTCCCCAAGTTAAAATTACCAAAACTGCTACTAACGTCATACTTGTCATGGCGTGACCACTAGGAAATGAATAATCAAACTCTGGAGCAGGTGAGAGCCAAAGTTGAGGACGCACTCTATGCATAATTTCTTTGGCAGTGAAGTTGATGATCGCACTGCCAATTGTAGTAATGAGTAAATAAATAAGCGATCGCCATCGTTTCAAGAATAGTAAAATTAGTGCAACTGTAGCTACGATGGGCGATGCAGTCCAAACCGATCCCAGCTTAGTTAATCGAAGCGCGATCGCATCAAGATAGGGATGGGCTGTTGTATGAATAGTTACCAAAATGGGTAAATCAAAAGCGAAGCCGCCTTCATTTTCCCGGAGTTGTAATGCAAGTAGCCCAAAGATTTGCAAAGGTAAATATACTCCGATTAATAACAGTACTAGAGAACCCCAGTGAGCAAGGAGCAGTTTTTTGAGAAACTGGAAGAATGATAAGAAAAACTCTTGAAAATCAAATTTAAACATCTGCCAAAGATTTTTCCAGACTGTTTTTCAGACAAATACTCTATAAAATATACAAAATTAAATTACACTCTTTTCATCGTTGCGTTAGTTTACCTTAAGATAGAGCTTCATGTTTACTAACAGCGATCGCCCACAGAATTAGAAGCTTAGATTTTCAATGCCAACCTCGATACCGTCTCTTCCAATACTCAGTTACTCTTTGTTCCCACTTTTGCCAAAAAGAATTCATCGCTTGTGGTTCAAACCAAAATATCTCCGCTTCTGTTTCTGGTATTGCTATAACCAACAAAGCATGATTCAAATCAATACTGTAATCTCGATAGTATTCATTCACTGCACCCAAGTAGGCAGTTAATTGTAATGGATATTCATATAAACGCTCTACTGTACCTTTAGGTTGATCTGCTGTTTTCCACTCGCATATACAGGGAATACCTTTATAGCTAGCAACACAATCAACTTTTCCCGAATAGCTCAAATCATAGTGAAAAACAGAACCCTCAACAAGTCTGACTGCATCAATTTTTTCTAAAACAGGTTTGATACTTTCCCAATAAGGGCGACTTGCTTCAGAACAAACAGGATTTTCACCAAGTAAGTAGCGTTCAATTTGTTTGTGAGTTTGTGTTCCCCTACGACTAGCAGTTGTGGAAATACGAGTTGCTGCTTCTGTGCCAATACGGGCTTTCCAATTTGATAGTCTCTCACGATCTACTTGTGCTTTGGTGGCATTAAGTATTGTGGTAACGCTAGGAAAGCGATTCCCTTTGTCATCCATGTAATATTGTTGACCATAATCCCGTAATGATTTACCACAGTTTCGAGGTAGTAAATGAGTATCAAATTGCATGGGCTAGATAATGTTGGCGAGACAATAACTTTTTGTATGTCTGAATATTTATATCTTAGATAAGAGGGAATATTTACAAAACTTCAATAAGCTAAAAAATAATTCAAAATTGCTCGCAAACATTTCGTCATGAACATTAACCACCTTAATAAATTCACTAAAAAAGTGGCTGTGATTGCTGGCATTATTGGTGTAGGTGCCTTTGTTGGCGCTCCAATCATGGCTCAGTCTAATCAAACACCCGAAAATACAACACCAGCCACTACTCCAACTCCAGAAGCTACACCATCTCCTGGTGCTACTACAGGTAATTTGGTAGAAGTTGCACAAGCAAGCGGTTCCTTCAGCACCCTAACACAAGCAGTACAAGAAGCTGGATTAGCAGACAAGCTCTCTAGTGGAGAATACACACTTTTTGCACCCACAGATCAAGCTTTCAGCACCTCCTTACCTGCTGGTGCGGTGGAATTTCTCCTCCAGCCAGAAAATAAGGATCTGTTACGTCAAGTTCTCACTTATCATGTTGTACCCCGTGAAGTAACTTCTAACCAGCTAAAAACTGGAACAGTAAAAACCCTTGGTGGTGGTTTAGCAGTTCGTGTTACTCCTCAACGAGTGATTATAAATGACGCCAGCGTCGTCGAACCCAATATCGAGGCTAGTAATGGAGTCATCCACGCAGTCAATCGTGTACTACTTCCATCAGAGTTGCGCCAAACGATCGCCTCTCGACTAGAACAGCAGCCAACCCAAACAGCACCTGAGCAAACTACTCCAGACACTCAGACGACTCCTGCCGTACCTGGGCAAACTACTCCAGACACTCAGACGACTCCTGCCGTACCTGGGCAAACTACTCCAGACACTCAGACGACTCCTGCCGTACCTGAGCAAACTACTCCAGACACTCAGACGACTCCTGCCGTACCTGAGCAAACTACTCCAGAAACACCGCAGAACTAAGTACCTTAATCAAACTCTGGGCAGCTTGAAAAGATATTTTCTCGTGTATGAGACTAATCATGTCATTCTGAGCAGTTTGGCTAATACCCAAGAGTGAATTTGGATATGGCCATAAATTTTTACTAAGATGCTTAAGTGCAATCTTTATTGCTCAGTATGGCAGTTCTTTTCTAACTACAACTTGGTCTACCTTATAAACATCATTAGTTAATTGTCCTTTCTCTTTCGTTATCTAAATGACAAATAAATAATGAATGGGGGTATGACTGAATCGCGAAATGAATCCAGATATAGAGACATGATAGATATGTCGCGTCTGGGCAGTGGAAATTGCATACATAAACATATGATTATTTTGGTCAGAGAATCAATACTTAATTAAGATACGTATATTAAAAGACTTTTTTTAGAGAAGAGTGTATTAGAATAAGCTAAAAAGAAGTTGAAAGCTTAACGATAGTAAATATAGCTACATTACAAGTATATTATAGAGTTTGGATAATCAAAATGAACGGCAAATCTGTTGCTGCACTGGTTATCGTGACAGTTCTCGCTGGCTTAAGTAACAGGGTTCAAGCTCAGTCACCCTCAGTTCCAATCTCCAATCCAAGACAACAATATACTTTATCTGGTGAGTCGCTAACGGGAATCAATAATAGAACAGCCAACGAAGACTTTGCGAATTTTTTTATTAAAGAAAGTAATCTCGTAAATCAAGCTGGTACTAACATTAGAGAAAATAGAGAAAATGTAGTAGATCCCTACTTAGGTATATGGCAAATCAGCAACAAAGTTAGAGTACAAAGAGTTGATGAGCCACTATTACCGACTAATACTTCACCAATTATCCTTCAACCTGCTCAATCTATTAATGGCAATGACGGATTGCAAGTGCAACTAGGTATTAACGAATAATTGCAGTTAGCAAGAGAGTTAATATTTTTTAAGATGCAGCGCACTATTGGCTATAGAATTAGCAGCCGTTATTACTATTGTATTTAACAAGTTTTTCTGAAGCGATCGGGCAAAGTCAACTAAAGATTTTGTTAGAGGTAAACGCTATGATGGGAATACTTTGGTTATTTTTATGCTTTCTTTGGATTATTGGTTTAGCACTTTTAGCAGAACTCTTCTTTTATGAAGAAGAGCAACAGTTTTAATCAAGATAATAGCTAAACGGTAAGATTCCCCTTAACCCCCTTGGAAAAGGGGAAATAGAATCAAAGTTTACGGCAGGTGACGCCACTTCGCGTCTACACCAGTCATCTACGCTCGTATTACCCTCCGGCAGTACTGGCTTACCATTGCATTGCTTCCCCTTTTGAAGGAGGATAATGGGGAGCAAAAAGTATTGAATACAACACCAACAAATTTTCAGACATCCTCTTAAAGATGTCGAGAATTTATATTTTTAGTATGCACCTGTTTTTTGCAAAACAACCCTCACAGTTTTAAGCAAAATTGTTAGATCAAGCCAGAGTGACCAATTCTCAATGTAAGTAATATCTAGTTTGACAGCATCTTCAAAATTATCAATATTAGAGCGTCCCGAAACTTGCCATAATCCAGTAATGCCCGGAAGAACTTCTTGTCTGACAAAGTGATGAGTTGTAAACTTTTCTACATCTCTGCGAGGAAGAGGACGCGGCCCAACAAGACTCATTTCTCCCAAAAAAACATTAAATAATTGTGGTAATTCATCTAGACTATAAAGGCGCAAAAATTTGCCAATTCTAGTGACACGAGGGTCATCTTTCATTTTAAATAAAACACCATCTTTAATTTCATTTTTTGCTTCTAATGAAGCTTGTAATTTCTCTGCATTGGCAACCATAGTACGAAATTTCCAAATTTTGAACTTTCGACCGTGTAAACCAATTCTTTCTTGTCTAAAGAAGATTGGGCCAGAAGAGTCAAACTTAATTAATAGAGCAATTAATAAATAAATGGGAGACAGTAGCAATAATAAAATAATAGAACAGCAAAGGTCAAAACCCCGTTTTACCAAAAAGTCAGTACCAATAATAAATGGTGCTGAAATTGTCATACAAGGAACTCCACCAATTACCCAAAATGTGGATTTTGGATGGTAATGTTCACTTTTGATTGGCAGTATTCGCAAGGTAATACCAGCTGTGTAGAAATGCCAGCATAGATACAGACGATTTTTGATTGCGCTCCAAGAAACAAAAGCTTCTACAATTCCCTGTCGGCGAAGATATTCAAAGGTTTTATCTCGGTTACGTAAATCTAGACAACTAGAATCGGCAATTCCTTGTACAGTGTAGCAATTTTCTTGTTCTATGATTTTAATGTGATTCTCTTTTTCTGCTGGATCAGTAATCAAAAATACAGAATGACGCATTACTCCTTTTCTACGTAAATGTTTAGTAACAACGTCAAATATATACCGCTGTAAACATAAAAATATGACAGACAACAACCAGAAAATTATAAAACTTGAACGAGAAATATAGTTATTTGATTCGTAAAGGAAAGCAATAATTAATAGAAAGATTTGCGATGTGGAGATTGCTTTGAATAAACTTGAATAATTACGACGATTAATTCCTCCCTTATATAAACCTTTGATAGCGATTATTCCTATTTGTAAAGCAATAGTTAGTGCTAATAATGATTTTTTCCCTACCCAAGGATAATCTGATTCTTCGCCATATATAATTGCTAGATTCCATGCTAAAATAAGACAAGTAATATCTAAGAGTATAAGAGAGATTATCCTGAGAAACCTGATAATTATTCCTTTTTGTACTCTTGTACCTTGAGCGGATCTCAAGTCAGGCTTTAAGCTGACAACAGGTATAGATTTAACAGTCATAATTTCGATGCTCCTGATATTTATACAGATTCATTCACATGAGATAAAAGTGAATAATTGTTGAACTTCATGACAAATTATTCTCTCTCTTGAACTCATGATTTTAAAAGAATCAAGACTTGTTAATTAAATCTGAGTTAAGGACTTCCAATTAAAAAAATCTCCAATTTTTAGGGTGCATTACGGACTATCGTCATAACGCACCATCAACTCTCGAAGAAAGGTGGTTTACGCTATTGCTAACCCACTCGACTAGACTGACACGACGAAAATGAAAGATATAGAAATAAATTTGTTTATAAAGTAAGTTTATATGACCTACTCAAATAATAATTTACTTATATTTAGCGTTTAGGAGCTTGCTCAAAAGCTCTAGCAATAGCATTCCATGCTAGCTTGCGTTGAAAATATGAGTCATACAATAAAGGACGTTTACTAGTTCTTGAAAGCCAAGTGTAGCGATCGCTTAATCCCCAAGTTAATACTGCAATTACTGCTTTTTCATCTAATACCACTGAAAGATAGTCTTCATAAGCAGCGGCAATAATGCGATCGCGTACCATACTATCAGCAGGTAATCCTTCATCCTGCACATCCAACTCGGTAATTAGAATTTTTAAGCCAAGGCTGGCAACATCTTTGAGAAAACCTCTCATTTTCTCAGCATTAAAGCGAGTTTCCCTTGCTTTTAAATGAGCTTGAATACCAAGAGCGTGTACAGGAATTTTTTTAGACTTTAAACGTTCTAGTAACTTTAATACAGCTGCTCTTTGAGCATTACCAACAGGAGTGTCATAGTCTAGCCAGCGATCATTGTACACGAGCATCGCCTTCGGATCTGCTTTTGCCGCCGTGCGAAAAGCAAGCTCAATATAGCCCTCACCAAGAAATTCCAACCAAGGCGAGCGGCTTAAACCATCTGAGCGCTTGCTACGTGAAACAGCGATCGCCTCATTGACAACATCCCATGAATGAACAATTCCAGCGTAATGCTTGGCAACTTTCGTAATATGTTCTACTAAGAATCGCTCTGCATTTTTATGGTTAACCTTTTTCTTAAACCATCTAGGCAATCCCAACTCCCAAACTAAAGGAGTTCCTCGAAATAACATACCGTGAGTGCGAGCAAACTTTGCTAACCAATCACCTTTGGTAAAGTCAAAGATATGGGGATTGGAGCGAATAGTAAACCACTTCAAATCATTTTCTGCCACCAACATTCCACAATCTTTAACAAAAGTATTTGCGAATTGGGTGTTTGTCAGCAGTATGCGTTGCTCAGTTGCAGCTCCAAAAATTAACCCTTTAGCAGCGGCACGCTGTTTTAAAGAAGCTTGCCCAACCACTGTAAAGTCTCTTTTTGGATGAGAACGTAATGGAGTTTGCCTTCCTCGATTGATTGCTTCTGTTGTTGTCACAGTCGTCATACCTAGCAAACCAGCTAAACCCAGTTTGATAGCATGCCGCCTAGCGATTGATTGGTGATTAAACATTTTAAATCGGTACTTTACTCAGCAAAATTGCATGAACTTACTTAAAATACTTCTCTAACTCTTATTACCCCTTGCGCTTTGCGCCTCTGTAATTTTATTCTTCCGTGACTTGTGAGTAAATTCTAAAGTTCTCAAAGAATTTGCTATCAATGCTCGAAAGATACGGTAGAAAAATAACGGATTACCAAGAAGATAGCGCTGCCATAAACGTTGGGGTTCTATAACTAATCTAGTTAACCACTCAAAACCGCGATCAGTCATCCAATGCGGCCCTCTGCATACAGCATCGGTATAATAATCAAGGCAGGCTCCTAGAGGTAAAAAAACTTTTGCATTTATTCGAGTCCAATTGTCAAGTATCCAACGTTCTTGTAATGGCATACCAAAACCAACATATAAAATATCTGGCCGAAATTTATTAATTTCACTAATAATCGCTTCATTTTCTTCACCAATTTTTTCAAAATAACCGTGATGTCCTTTGACTTTTAAATTTGGTGCGATTGCTTTGAGTTTAGCGATCGCTTTGTCGACTGTACCTGGCTTACCTGCAAGAAGAAATAAGGATACATTTTCTCTTTCACAAGCTAGCGCCAAGTTTTCTATATAATCTGGACAAGTCATACGATATTCTGATTTAAGACAATATCCACAAAGTTTTGCTCCCCATAACACACCAAAACCATCACAAAACACTAAATCTGATTCATTAATGAATTTTCTATACCAAGGCAATTCATATGCAAAATTAATAGCTCGAATATTCACATTTCCCACAATAGTTTTTTTTTTAGTTTTGCCGACTCAATAATATAATCTATAAGTTGATAGACTTTTAGCTTGTGGAATCTAATCCCTAACAATATAATTTCGTCAAATTCTTGTTTACTGCTTATTAAACTCATAAGTTTTTAATTAGTCACTAACATAGACTCTTTCATGAGTGACTTTTATTTATGCCTTAATATTAGATTTTATTAAATATTCAGCTTCTCTAAGAAGCTGAGTATCTGTTTATGTTGAATTAATTAGTATGATTTAATAAATATTTACCATACACCATACTGATCAGATGGTAAACTTCCAATTGCTTTTCTAAATTTATCTTTTATGTCTTTAGCTATTGATGGTTTAATAAATTTTTTAGGTATAAAGGTCAATAGTTCTTTTGTAATCCAAACTAAGTAAAATCGTTGCCGTTTACTAACTAAATCCTTGGATGTTTGTTTAGCAAAACTAGAGGCTACTCTCCAACTTTCACTAATTTCTATAAATTTATTCCAAGATTGTCCGGTAAAACCGTTGAGTGAATAAGAAGCTAGAGGTGTTTCAACATAATGGAAGCAAAACCCATATAGATAAGCTCGAAAGATGAAATCATAGTCAGCTGCTATGGAGTAGTTTAAATCAAATAATCCTATTTTTTCATAAACTGCCCTTTTCACAAAACAGCTAGGATGATTTAGAGTAAATTTAAATAATAAATTATCTAAATTTCCTGGAATGAATGTATTTAAATACTGTCCATTAAAATAGTTGTACAGAGAAGAATAAATAATATCAATTTTTGACTCTCTTAAAAAAATATCTTCTATAATTTGTAAAGCTTTATCATTATACCAATCATCAGCATTGATAATACCAATAATATCTCCGCTTGCACGAGATATACCTTTATTCATAGCATCATAAATACTATTATCTTTTTCCGAAATTAAAATATCAATTTTATCTGCATAACGATGAATTATCTCTAAAGTTCCATCATTAGAGCCTCCATCAATAATGATGTATTCTAATTCTGACTTTATTGCTTGTGTAATAACACTTAGTATTGTTTTTTCAATTGTACTAACTGCATTATATACTGGAGTAATAATAGATATTTTCATCTCTTTATTATTAAATTATTCTTCAATAACTAAACTCAATAAACCCTAAATGGTATGGTGTGTTAAAGCAATGTATAACGCACCCCAATCATGCGGTGCGTTACGGCTAGTTCTAACTCTCTTAAACTCTCAAATCTTTACATAGCCGTAACACAACGGTAATAAAACGAGAACCCAGAGCGGCGGCTTCCGCTGCTCTGAAGTTCGGTGGGCAGAACATCTGACCGTTTTTTACCTACCCTACTAAAACTGACCGATTTTTATTTTCCCTACGTGCTTGAAACTGCACTAGCGAGATCATTGAGAAATTGTTCACGTCTGCTACGATACCAATTTTTAGCATTATCGAAAGTGGTTGACGTGGATGTTGAAGTCACTGCTGACATGATCAGATTGGCAAACTCTTGTGGTGTTTCAGCAACTCTAACCGTTGATGGTGGATGGGTAATTCCTCGTAAGGCAATTGGAGTTGCTACGATCAGAGAACCAGAGGCGATCGCATCCAAAGTTTTGATTTGTATGCCACCTCCACTTAATGTCGGAATAGCAACCACCTTTGCTTGAGCCATGAATTCTTGAGCATCAGGTACAACACCACAATAATAAATATTTGGATATTTACCATTGAGCCAATCAGCATCTTTACCAGCTACATGAATTGAAAGTTCAACTGGTAAATAAGAATAAACATTTTCAATAAACCATTTCAGTCCCTCTATATTTGGCTTCCATGTCCAACTACCTAAAATACCAATATCAAAGTGCTTCTTAACTATTTTTTCTTGTAAATTTTTAAAACTAGGTGCTATCCCAAACGTTCTAATTCTATTTACATTGGCAAGGTGAGCAAAGGATTTATGATCATGGTCTGTTAAAGTCCAAATTTGTTGAGATAAACTTGATAACCTTGCTTCTTGCAATTTCATTAATCTAGCTTCTCGCTTGTAAAGCAATTTTGATATCAAATTATTAGCTCTTTTAAATTGTTCTTCATACATTTCATGCTCAACATTCTGACTAATAAAAATTATTTGATTTTTATCTTGAATATAAGCCTCAATCCAACCAATCTGAGCATGTTCAATAATTATGCTGTCATACTTTTCACTGAAGATAATTTTATTAATTAGATTAATGTATGCATGAGAATAATATTTAGCTGATGAGTATGGCAAACTTTTCCAAAGGCTCAAAGCTAACCACAGCAAAGCATAAAACTTTGACTTTCTTGTTTCTGTATGTCGCTCATCAACTACGAATGTTTCCTTGGAATTATGTTCAAATCTATCACCTTTGCGAAGATAACCAACAACTGTAACTTGATGACCTAGAGACTTGAGAGCATCAATAAAACACTGTGAAGCAACTTCACCACCATTACAGTTTTTACTAAGAAGAATTGTCGTTAAAAATAGAATTTTCATATTTTAATTAACTAATCAAATTTTAAACCTAATACAAATTGTATTTAGCTGTAGTTGAATAAAAGTTTTGAGAATTGATCACAATACTATTACCAACCGCCGTAAACTATAAAAGACTTAGTAAGGTACCCAAATTTTTCTTCGTAAAGTTTTCCTTCAGGAAAAAGATTCATCAATTTTTGCTTACTCAACAATTTAATTGAAGTCACTGAACTGAGAGCTTGTTGCTTATCAGGTGTCTTTTTTCTCCATCCTAAATTAAAGTGAGTTAATAACCAAACTCTTACTACAATGGGAAGAAATTGAAAGAATGGAAAAACAAAATGAGGCTCAATGGGAAAATAGAGATTTGGTGTTTGAATAAAATATTTTTTTCCTACTCGCTTTACTTCATTAGCCATCTGAAGTTGCTCGTTATAATCTCCGACATGCTCAATAACAGAATTAGAAAAAACTATGTCAAATTCTAAATCTTTAAACTGATACATTTTTCTGGCATCACCCACAACACATTTAAACTTTGGATGATTAATTTGCTCTATGTTTAGTAGAGTAATTTCTAGCTCTAAACTCTCTTGATTGAAAAGACCTGTATTTTCCCAAAAACTAGGTCTACCTCCAACATCGAGAATTTTCAAGGGAGTTCTTGTTGATTTAATTAGAGAGTTGAATAAAGCAAAACGTTTTCTTCTTAAATCACTTGCTAAGGAATCAGATCTACGATTGTCGTAAATTTTTTCTATAACTTGACTGAGCATATGTTGTTTTAACCTCGATTAAATTATCTAATTAGTCAAAAATCTTCCTGACTAGAACCTACAGAAATTGCAAAACTTCGGCATAAGCCTCCAACAATTTAGGAGCTTGATGTCGCCATTCAAGAATGTCTTTCATCCTGTTTCGTCCTTCAGCTCCCATTTTTTCTCGAAGTTGAGGAGAATCAAGTAGTTCGATGATTTTCTGAGCGAACTCTATCTCATCATTAGGTCTAGCATACAAAGATGCTCCCTCTGCCGAACGTCTTCCCTCTCGTAGATCAAACTGAACAATAGGTTTTCCTAGTGCCATGTACTCTAGGATTTTGTTCATAGTGCAGTTGTCGTTATAAGCAGACTTGGGAGATGGTTCTACACAAACATCACAGCTAGACAACCGTTCTAAAAGTTCCTTACCTGTTTTAAATCCTGTAAATTCCACGAACTCAGTCACTTCTAACTTTTTAGATAAGGCTTTAAGCTTTTCAGCAGCAGGCCCATTCCCAATTAGCATGAAGTGAATATCTTTGCGTTTCTTGTCTGTGACTAGATAACGTACTATTCTCAGTAGATAGTCAATTCCCTCTGGTTCTCCCATCACTCCCATATAGCCAACCAAGTATTTTTTACCTTGGCGGTAGCTGGGATTTGGAGATATGAAATGAAAGCGTGAAAGGTCGGGCGCACTTCTAACTACAAAAACTTGCTTTGGGTTTTTACCTCCCCTAGTCAAAGCTACCTTTCTGTGTGACTCGTTTGTTGCGATCGCTAAATCTGCTGTGGCATAAGTCAAACGTTCAGCCAAGCGTAAACCATAGTAGAAAACATCTCGGCGATTGTATTTAGCTATATACATTTCCGGACTGAGATCGTGGTGATCGAAGATGACTTTTATGCCATGAAAAATTTTGTACCATCCTGCTACCAAGAAGAGTAAGTCTGGAGGATTGCAAATATGAATCACATCAAAGCCCTGTTCTTGCCAGACTCGTTGTGCCAGACGAAACTGCCAATAAACAGCCCAGCCATATTCTCGAAGATAGCCAGTAACAGAACTCTCTTCCGGGGGAAGAGGATGGCGATAGATATGAATTCCTTCGATTTCTTCGTAATCCTTTTCAAACCCGTTTCCTTTTGGAGAAATAGTAGAGACTTGATAACCTGCCTTTTGTAGAGTAGTGGCTTCCATCCATACTCGTCGATCAAAAGGAATGGGAAGATTTTCGACAATGATAAGGATTTTATCTAATTTACTATGAGCTTTCATTACTTTTATTACAGCGTTTTCTAGATAAATGAAGTGTCAGGGTAAATTTTTGTAAGTGTACTCGCGAGTCATAGGAAATGAGGTTGAAATCAAAAATTATGGATGGGAGTATTAAAGAATAATTCAGGTATCTTGATTATTGTTTTATGGCAGATTGGATATTCAAGAAATACCCAAATATTGAGGCTATTTTTAAATTTAATAATCCCTATTTTTTCTGCTATGAATTAGCATTCAATCAAAAAATGTAAATTCCTGTAAAATTTTATTTTATTCCTAGTACAGAATCATAAATAGCTTCTAATTTAATAGTCTGTTTGTGAATATCAAATAACTCACAAACATACTCTCGCCCACGCTGTCCCATTTGTTTACTTAAAGCACGGTCAGATAATAAAATATCAAGCTTTTCAGCCAATGCAACATCATCTTTCTCTGACACCAAAAACCCTGTTTCACCATCTAAAATTGCTTCAGGAATACCACTATGCCAGGTAGAAACAACAGGAATACCACTAGCGCAAGCTTCTAGAATAGCAAAAGGCATACCTTCACAATCCCCGTTTTCTGCCATCTGACTAGGTAAGGCGAATATTTCTGCATTCCGCATCAATTTTTGTACTTCATCGTGAGGTTTAGCTCCCACAAAACGCACATATTGAGAAATACCAAGTTTTTGACTTAATGCATGAAGTTCTGCTGTTAAATCACCCGCACCCACCTGGATCAGTGAGACATTTGGATGCTTTTTGTAAATTCTTGCAAAAGCTCGCAAAAGCGTATCAATTCCTTTCTTTTCTGTATGCCTACCCACACAGAGAATAAAACGTTCGTCAGCTTCTTCTGTTCTAGGTGAAAATTTTCTAATATTGATGCCAGGATTGTACAAAATTATTTTTTTTTCAGGGTATCCTTGTTCAATCAGCTTTTTACGCAAGAAGTTAGAGAGAACAAGAAATGCAGATGCTTTTTCCTTTAGTTCCTTTTCATGCAAAATAAGTTGATAGTATAAAGGAGCTCCATAGCTCCATATTTTTCTACGATTAATTGTAATATCATATCCCCAAAACGAAACAATTAAAGGTATTTTAAGCTTTTCAGCTAGTGCCATTGCATAAACTCCATCAGGGCCAAAATGAGCATGAATTAGATCTAAATTATTGAGTAAACCAGAATGACCAAATAGATGAGGAGAACGTGTAATTAGATAAATTAATTGTTTGATATTCAAAAAATCGCTTTGATTAATTGAAATATTGCGAAAAGCTACTTCTTTTAAAAGAGTACATGCAATAAATATCGGATCGTATTTAGATAAATTTAGAGCTGGTTCTGTTATAAATGTCTCTGATACACGGGGAAATCTTTTTCGGTATATCCCAACTTCTCTCATAGTTTTGCTCATACTTTGCCTTTATTTTTGTTAATTAAAATTTCTAATTTTTGACTTAATATTATCTTGTCCACCTCAAAATCCAAACTCTCTCCAGTCCGTAAAATGGAGCTAAAATTAATGTGATTACAACCCAAATTGGCCCTAGTATATATAGCCAAATACCACCGCGATGAAGTTTAATAAATTGCTCTAGAGGGTAACGCAGGTGTCTGTGCCAGTAGGTTAATGGAATCCATTCCTTGATATAGGTTTTGTAGATTCTTTCTACTTCATAAGTAGCTTCAACACCGGCAATACTTGTTTTATTTTCACCGCTGATTGGATTGATACTCAGAACATCGTCGATAACTTTCCAGCATACTCCACGAAATAGAAAATAATTCCATAGCTCGAAATCCATTGCATACTTGTAGCTTTCATCTACAGGTTTGTTTCTATCTAATAATCTACGTCGATAAAAGCAGCTCGGTTGAGGGATTGGATTATGAGCAGGCATCAAGGTAATTTGTTTGAGTGTAGGAGCTTTAACATACACTCGATTATTACTTTCATCCTGAATAATTGAACGCTCTCCTGTCCCTAAAATCCGATTAAACAAAACCATCCAAAAATTGATTCCTTTTAATGGCTGCTTGACGTTCTCTGTGATAAATTCCATGTGGCAGCGGCCTACAAGAACATCAATTTCAGGTGAATCTGTAAATGTTTTACCAACTTTATGTAAAGCGCCTAGTGTGAGCAGATCATCGCTGCATAACCAGTTAACTATCTCACCATTGCACTTAGCAACACCTTTATTAATAGCATGAGATTGCCCACTATCCTTCTCACTCACCCACCAAGCAATATATGGTTCAAATTGCTTGATTACCTCAATACTGTTGTCTGTTGAGCCTCCATCAATGACAATGATTTCAAGTTTTGGGTAATTTTGATTGATTAGACTTTGTAGAGTTGCTCCAATAGTTGCACCTCCATTATAGTTGGGTACAATAATGGAAATAGATGGAAGTTCTGTTGAACGATCAGATTTTAATAAGCTATTTTTATTTACCTGGATATTTTGCATGTTTATCACTTCCTCAACAGAATTGAAATTGAATCTAAATTATCAATATATAGCTCAAAAATTTTTAGATTGAGCTTAATAAATTATGACAATCAGTCACTTTAAGTGGACGATTTCTTCTGATTCTCTTGATTGACACAGCAGATGAGAGGGAAATCGAGATGTATGCTATCCAAATTGTTCCTCTTGATATGATTCCACCATTATCTGTAAAGTTAAATAAAAACATAATTATGATGGTTTGTAACATCCAAAAATTTTCTGTTACTGGATTTGACATCCATAAAAAAATTATTCTACTCAAGGTAGATAAAAAGTTGACTATATATAGTAAAAGACCTAAAAATCCTAATTGTAGAAGAACTTCTATGTAACTGTTATGGGAATTAAAGAGTTGAAAATTGTCTATTGATAAAGAATTTTTTGCCCATGTAGTACGTAGGATAACAATAGATTCATTAGAACCCCAAAAACCCGAAATACCGTAACCAAGCCAAGGACGCTTTAATGCCTGCTCAATGCATAATGTCCAGATTGGTACTCGTCCGTTAAAGGTAGTGTCTTTTCCTAAGATATTAACTAATATGGTTTTTTCATTAATCAGAATTAGAAAAGCCACAACACAGCTGATTATTAATGCACCTGTAAGAAGCACAGAACGCAACTTATAATTCTGCTTGACAAACTTATGAAGGGGAAGCAAACACAATGAAGCAACAAAGATTACATAACCTCCTTTACCTTGACTAAGAAAAACAAGAGTAGTTGCAATAGCAAATTTAGCCCAAGCGATCCAATGTAGCCTGCGGTTGTTGAGAGCAGCTAGCAGAAAAAGCATGGCTGCTAGAATCATGTAGATAGCTAGATAATTTTTGTAAGGGAAGATGCCTCTCCATGCACCATTACTGTATACACCAAAACCTGGGATAGCTATAGGAAGTATCAAGCTGAGAATAGCTACAGTCCCAAATACCCACGCCAATAACCTCATCTGCTCTCTAATGCTATAGCGTGTTGCTAAATACATTCCAAATAAGATTGTACGTAACATAGCTTTGGAAGTGATTGAGGTTATATCTGGAAGAACAGACCATAAACCAGAGATTGCAATCATTCCCAATAAAATGAGTATGGTTATATCTGTTGTCGCTACATAAATAAATTTTTTCCAGTGTAAAAGAATTAAAAGTGCAACTATTAAATAACTGAATACATCAAACAGCTTGGCTAGAGTATGAGGAAAAAAACTAGGACTGACGAAATAAAAAAGTAATAATCCAGTGAGCCATATTTCCACATAAATTGCCAAACGCAGAAACGATTGATTTTTCATGTTTTGCTATGTTTGACGGCGTCGAATAACATAAAATAGTGACAAAAATATTTTTGCTGTAACGTATTTCTGATGAATTGTGCGTTGCGCTTCGCTATAACGTACCCTACTATATTCAAGAGCCATATTTTTGGCGATCGCCTCTACCAATAATTTCGTTATAAAGAGACAAGTAACGATTAGCTTGTATTTCTGTAGTAAATTCTTGTTCTACTTTTTCACGGGCGCGATGTGACAATTTTTGATACCGCTCTTGATTTTCAAGCACCCAAGCTATTCCTTGAGCCAAATCTTCAATTTTAAAAGGTTGAGCTAGGTAGCCATTTCGTTGATGTTCAATAATATCTTTTAATCCAGTTGTATTGAAGGCAACGACTGGTTTACTGCAAGCAAGAGATTCAGAAGCAGTTTGCCCAAAAGATTCTTGAATTGAGGGAATAACCATGACATCTGCTGCTGAATAGACAAGTGCTAATGAAATATCGTCGTGTAAATGCCCTAGATAATGAGTTTTAAAACTAAAATCAACAGAGCTTGTAGGTTGAGAAGCTCCGAAAACAACTAGCTCTAGGCAATCTCGCCACTCTGATTTACTTAATTCTTGCAGTGCTGTTTGCAACAGATGAAAACCTTTTCTTTTGTCACTAGTTGCTTTTAATGCTCCAAATAGAATGAGTTGCTTATCTTGAGGTAAGTGAAGTAACTCTCGTGCTAATTTTTTACTAATTGGTTTGTATTTTTCTATATCAAGTCCATTGGGAATTAACTCAATTCGTGATTCCTTAAACAGAGAACTAGAGCTAATACATTGAACCATCCAGGAACTGAGGGCAACTATTGTTAAATTGAGATTCTTCCACGCTTTGGCTTTCCGCTGCCATATCCAACGAGATAAATCCCAATTGTGACTACTGCCGAGTTGAGGGCAGGCACCACAGGATAAAGTGTAGCGATCGCAATCTCCACTATAGTGACAGCCTCCAGTCAACGCCCACATATCATGAAGTGTCCAAACCAAAGGGTGCTTTAGCTTGGTAATGGTTTCTATTTGCATAAATGCTCCATTAGTCCAGTGCATATTGATGATATCTGGAGCAATTTGAGCAACCTTGGGAACTACTTTATCTGGTAACCATTGAGGCGAAAATGTACTTGCAATTCGTTTGTGATAAAACTTTAGTGGTAAAGCATCAATTGTCTGCTTTGCTCTTGCTATGCCTTGAGATAATTTAATTGTTGGCGCAATTACCATGTTGTCATCGCTGTATTTTTCCTGTACCAGTAATTGTGATTTGACACCGATATTTTCTAAACCTTTATGTAAGCGATACGTGGCACGAGCTGCACCACCATTAATGTCAGATATATTAATATGTAGAACATTCATAATTAGCCTACATTTATCATCTGCTTAACTTTCTTTTTTAAAGACACGATTAGAGGTTTACTGTATAAAGTACGCTGTGTAAAAATATCTGCTTGGCGATTTTGAACCAAGAAAGGAGGATGTTGGAGAGGAAAACTCATTTCATCAGCTGGTATGTTAGCAAACTTGCTTTTTTTGCTTAAAGTATGAGTTCCTTCTTCACCAAAACCAATGTTTGAAACTAAATTGATATTAGAAATTATGCACAAACTACTTTGTAACCAGCAAGCAAGTGTCCATCTTAACGCCCAACTATCTATCTTTCCTTCATGGGTCGATTGTAGGATATTATGCCAATAGTTAACTGCCTCTGTACTTTGTAAGATATCTTCTAAAAGGTTTTTCTCTTTTACTTCAGACCATAGTTTCATTTGAAAATCAAAGTACTGCCAAGCTCTTCTCCATGTTGCCCAACCCCAGCAGTGATTGTAGCGCGAAAAGTAGTAACTGTAATTAGTTCGCCTACGCCCAAATTGTACATTCTGCCCAGAAATTGAGCCAATCCTAGTATCATATCTATATTTTTCTAGTAATTCTTCACAGAATGGAAAAAAGCTAGGATGAGGAATACAATCATCCTCTAAAATAATTGCCTCTTCAACATTACTGAAAACCCAATCTAGACCGCTAGATACACGTTTTGCACATCCTAAGTTTGTATTAGAGTAGTCCTTTAATACTTCACAGTCCCAGTCAACTTGCTCAATAATCGTACGAGTAGCCTCGCACTTTTCAGCTTCGTTAGGGCGATCGCTACGTGGCCCATCTGCAATCACAAAAAGCTTTGGTGGTTTTACTTGGCGAATTATTTCAAATACTTTTTCTGTTGTATGAGGTCGCTTAAAAATGATAAAAGCTATAGGAGATTTCATAGTTAAAATACATTAATTATGATTACAAATTATCTTTTAGAGTTGGCACCCAATCGTAATTGCATATTTTCCCAAGCCCGAAGATAATGAATAGATAAAGTCACTAAAGTAAACTGCATTTTTTTATTTATTCCACGTAGTTTCTCATCTGGAAAATATTTAACAATAAATTTTATAGGTGGTCTTAAATCCCTATAAACTTCTTTTAAACTTTTAAATAAACTCTTTTCTGTTTTTAAATCATAAATTCCACCAGCTACCCTTTGAATCTTTTGATGTAATTGAGAGAATGTATATCTAGCAGGATGCATAACACAAACGTCATCTGCATAAATTTGTTTATAACCTGCACGAAAAACACGTTGTCCCCACTCTAAATCTCCTCTAGATTTAAGATTGCTATCAAAATAACCTACTTTTTCTAGTACCTTCTTAAAAGTAAAGAGATTTGCTGTAGCTGCAAACCTAATTTCTTGAATATATTGCTTTTGTGGAAAAGCAACTACACTCTCATACAGTTCTACTAGGGTTAATTTATTTGGGCTTTTAAAAAAAAGCTGTATTTTCCCACCAACTAATCCACATTCAGGTGCCTCAAGTAGACGTGCTACTCCTTTTTCAATCCAATTTTGGGCTGGAATACAGTCTGAATCTGTAAAAGCAATAATTTCACCCTTAGCAAGAGATATACCTTTATTTCTGGCAGCATATGAACCTGGATTACTTTCATATGCAACAGTCGCTTGACTGAACTGACTAACTACATTCTCAGTATTTTCTTCAGAGGCATTATCAACAACTATCACTTCATAGCAATGTTTTGGGTATGTTTGTTTTTCCAAAGCATCTAAACAAAGTTTTAGGCGTTGAGAATCGTTAAAAACTGGAATTATAACAGAGACTAAAGGATTTTGTATTTGCGTAAACATGAAATTACTAGAGACACATTAAAGCTACTATGATTACCTCTATTTCTGATTTTTGCTGTCTATCTTCTCTTGGATAGACAGCTAGATACCTCGAAATTTTGATTGTTTTCCAATTTATACAGATAGAGTTGATTGATTACTTAGAACTTCAAATAAATAACTTTTAGACGCTGCTATAGCTTTTTGTAGCTTATCGTTAAATGTATCGGAGTAGATATTAGAAAATAAATATTCTTTTCTAAATTCTGCATTGTCTGTATCTGTAAAAATTCGGTTTTCTAAACCTAGATTATTCAGCAAATCTTGAACTTTATGTGCTTTATATGTTTTAGTAAATACAGTAAAAGGTTTTCTAAATATCAAAGAAAATATAGTTCCATGATAAAAGCTCGTAACTACATACTCTGCTTGAGAAAAATAACCCAGCCATTCTTCTGGACTAACTCCTATGAAATTGTAGTGTGCCACCTTATTGTAATAACCAATAGAGATTGGTATTAAATTTTTAGCATTAGCTACTGATTTAACAAAATTTTCTTGCTTAACTGAAAGGTCAGTAGCATAAATAAGTAAGTATTTTTTCTTGATATTTGGAGGTACTAGAATATCATTATATTTAGCCAGAAAGGTTGGATCGAGGACTTTTACAGCTTGGCGATCGCATTCTGAAACTAGACGTAGACTGTTTGAATCTCGAACTGAAATTACATCAAAGTCATTAATCAATTGATAGATATAATTTCTAAGCTCCATTAATGACTCAGTATTACCAAAACTTGCTGCATAACTTAATTTCAAAGTATTTTTACTATTGATAAAATCTAGAAAAAATGATGGATCAAAGCCACGAAATGAGTTGAGGTTCCATAATTCATCACTGCCACATACAACAGCATTATACTGATTATTAAATATTTTTAGCTCTTTTTTTGAATAAAATGTGTTACTACTTAACTTCATTTTGGAAGATAAAAATTGTCTCATTTTCCAAAACTTGATTATATTTTGTATAAAATGTTGATTGAAGTAAAACCTATATCTTGAACGCCAAATGGGGTGCAACTGTTTTGCATAAAACTTAATTGCTACACGTGGACGATAATCAATAATCTCAACATCATGTCCTAATTGTTCAAGTGTTTTATACAAAGCATAGGCCTGAAGAGTTGCACCATAATTGAGAGTGTGATGATAAGTTAAGATTCCAATTTTCATATATTTTACCTATTTAAATTACTATTATTTATTCTCAAGTTTAGACTTTGAACTCTGAGATAATCTTTCTCCATTTTTAAAGAGCTAGAGAAATATAAAAGTTTGAAAACACGTCCTATTACCTACATAGCCAGTACCGATTACACACCTTTTTTCCGAATACCTTGTTGCTTGTATAAAGCTAGCTTTGCTAATTCACTTAGTTTCTGAAAAAGTTGTTTGTCTAATAAAGCAATTACAGCTATATACGTTAAAGCAGCAAGTGGTATACAAATGGCAAGTATGATATTTGCACTTATTGATGCCGCAAAAAAGTATTTAAATGTAAAGACAATTGCGACTATAGCCAGACAACCACATACTTGTGTTAAATATTGACGCAAATAAATAATCAAATCAAGTTTAATTAATTTACGGAGTAACAATAATGGTATTGGTGCAAGTAGGTAACTGCGAATTACATATGCCATTGCCACAGCTAAAATTCCCCATTTAACTACTAGAAAAAATGCAAGAAAGTTACTCACACTATTTATAAAAGTTACCCATAATCTCCAAGATGGTTTACCCATAGCTATCATCAACGAACCGTTGAAGAAAAAAATGCAATGAAGAGGGCCGACAAGGGATAAAGCCTGCATAACAGGAATACTTGATTCCCATTTATTTCCAAAAACAACTCTGACTATTTCTGGTGCTAATACAGCTACACTAATAAAAATAGGAAAAGAGATTAAACTTGATAGCTGAGTAGCACTATAAAATGCATTTCTTAATTTCTCTGGCTCTTGCTTTAACCTTGAAAATGTAGGTAATGCAACCTGAGTCAAGATCCGAACCAAAAGCTGTGTCATTACCAATAATATGCGGTAGGCGACATTGTAGTACCCTAAAGCGATCGCACCAAGGAAATATCCAATTAACAAGTCATCACCATGACGACTAAAAAAATTAAGGAAATTAAAACCTACAATATTGACACCAAAGGAAAACATTTCCAGAAAGTGCTTTTGAGAAAAATTAAATCCCGGTCGCCAATCACTAACTCGCCATAAAGTTATAACTGCGACAAACCCAAAACTTAATTGCTGACAGACAAGACTCCATACTCCCAAGCCTTGAAATGCCATTGTAATACCAACCGTACCACTGGCTAACGTAGCTAATAGCGAACGTATAGCCAAAGCTTTGAAATGAAGTTGGCGTGAGAGAATTGCCGCTTGAACACTATTTAGAGCACTAAATAAGAAGTTAAAAGATAAACAACGAACAATTAATGTTAGCTGTGGTTGATTGAAGAAATTAGCTACGATGTCTGCGACTAAAAAGCCAATAACTGTTAGTGATGTGCCGATGCCAAGAATTGTCCAAAAAGCAGTGTCTAGGTGTTCTGATTCTAGATTATCCCGTTGCACGATCGCCTCACTAAATCCCTGCTCCAAAAAAATCTGCATGAAAGTAACAACAACACCAGCTGTTGCTACTAATCCAAAATCTTGAGGGCTAAGTAGGCGAGCAAGTAAAGAAAAGACAGCAAAGGAAATTACTTGGCTACCCCAACTCTGAATTGCAGACCAAACTACACCTTTGACTGCCTTTTGTCGCAAATTTGATGATTCTTTAGATGATTGCATGAGAGGAAGTTTTAATTAGTTGAAGCTATAACAGTAAAGCTAAGTAGAAGGCAGTGGTTCGACTTCGCTCACCAACCTGGCAGAAGGAAATTAGGACAAGGGGACAAGGAAAAACTGGCTCCTCTCCTTGTCCTCTTCTGTACGCACCTCAGTAAGGGCTGCTTAACTTATCCAAAATCCCTTTCTCGTTTTTGTCGAACACGTGCAGAATTTTGAGAAATACTAAATGATTCAGGCGATTCTTGAGTGTAGTAGAAGTAGCTGTCAGGCTCGTTTTTCACATTCACACCATTAATTACCATTCCCAACACTTTTTGACCTGACTGTGTCAAGAATTCTTTCGCGGCATTAGCATTAGCAGCGTTAACTATGCCTGGGCGTACTACCAGTAAAAGACCATCAACTAGCTTACCTAGAACCGAAACATCTGCTGTTCCTGCTAGAGGAGGTGTATCAAAAATGACGCAATCATAGCTTCTTGCAAAGATAGTGACTAATGCTGTCATGCGTTGAGAATCTAGTAGCGCGAGTGGATTAGGAGGTATAACTCCAGAAGGAAGTACATGAAGGTTAGGCATCACTTCCTGTACTACTGTATTCAAGGGAATTTGGTCGTCAACGATCGCATTACTTAAACCTTGAGCATTTGTTAATCCCCAGATGTGATGCTGGCATGGACGACGCATATCAGCATCTACCAACAGCACTCTACGTCCAACTTGTGCCATGACTATGGCTAGATTAGCAGAAACCTCAGACTTTCCTTCCTTAGCAACAGAACTGGTGACGGCGATCGCTTTTAGTTGCTTATCTGAAAGGAACCTTAAGTTTGCTTGCAGCATTTGATATGCATCACGAATCGCAAACAGATGGATATCTCTACCTACCACTCTGGGTATTGGTCGATCTAGCTTTCCTGTCAAAGTTTTGCCATACCGACTCAAATTAGGAATAACTCCCAACAGAGTATATTGAAACAACTCCTTAGCTTCTTTAAGTGTTTTCACAGATTGGTCTACCAATTCCAAGCTAAAGGCAGCAACTACTCCTAACAAGATGCCTAAAATCCCCCCAGCAGCAATAATCAATGTTTTACGAGGGCCACTCGGTTGATCTGGTATCAATGCTGGGGAGATAATACTCGCATTACCCACATTTTGATTTTCTGCTACATCTACCTCTTGTATTCTTGTCAAGAGATTTTCATAGGTGGTTTGCGCTGCTTTTACCTTTCGTTCTAACTCCCGCTGAGTTTCTTCTAACTTAGGCAAAATATTTGCTCGTTCCTTATAGATAGACAGAGTATTGCTTAAATCAGCAATTTGTTTCTCTAAACCCAGACGTGCTTTTTCTGTGTTAGCCAAATCTTGAATCAAGGCTTGTCGCACCCCTCCAATTTGCAAATTCTTGAGAGAAACTTGCTGGTTTTTGCCAGCTACTTGCTCTACCCGTTGTTGCAATACCTGGCCCAAAGCAGAAGCTTGTTCTTCTAAATTGACAATATGAGGATGTTCAGGCTGAAAACGAGTTCGTGCCACCTCCAAATCTGCTTGTGTTTTTTGAAGCTGACTGAGTAACTGCTGGGTTCCAGGTATTTGGCTCAACTCAGCGTAGGTGATGGCTTTTTGGGATTCAACTTCTATCTGCTCTTTTAACTTTTGCGATTGCGCTGTGACGTTAACTAATTGAGCTTGTGCTGTGGCAATATTATCTTCTAACTTAGAAATAGTACTAACCGCTTCAGCAGCTTCTTGTTGTAGAACTACTATTTTGTTTGCTTCTTTAAATTTGCGTAGGTTTGACTCTGCTTGCTTGACAGCTTGCTCAGTTTTGGGTACTTGTTCCCACATAAACTTCCGAGCTGAGACTGCCTCTGCTCTGTTAGTTTGGATATTCTGCTTTATATAAATTTCAACTAATTTATTAACTACTTGCGCTGCCATTAAAGGATCGGAATCTGCATAATAAATTTCCAAAAGGTCTGTGCCTTTAACACTGACTACGCTTAATGCCGCAGCTAAATCTTCAATCCTTAAGGGATTGCCTAAACTATCTCTAAGATTGAGAGCTTTCACGGTTTCCTGCAAAACAGGAACAGAAGTAACTATTTTAACTTGAGTGTCAACTGGGCTACTCTGACTGACTAAAGCTTCTAGTCTTCCTAAATCTTCACCCAATCCTGTGAGAGAAGAAGTACGATTAGTTTTAATTAACAGGCTTGCTTGTGCTTGATAGTATGGTTTGAGTGAGAATGCATATACTGAAGCCAGGGTTAAGACAGTTCCAAAAATTCCTACTGCCGGTAGCCAACGTCGTTGCAACACTAGCCAGTACTTTTGGAAATCTATCTCTTCAAAGGGATGAGTATTGTTGATTGAGTCCATAGTTTATGAATGCGAATGTATTCTGAGTTGCCGTCATATATCTACACGCGATCGCAAGTCATACAATTTTAGATTTTTGATTAAGAATCGCCCTGGTGCATTTGAGTTGTATCAATGCATCTGTTGGAATCATTATTCAAATTGGTTGGTGTCACTTAAGTGACAACTCTAAAATCTTTGCTGCTTTTATGGCTAACCATCCTTGCATGTCTGCGAGTAAATTCGCTCACGGAAGGATTTCCGTCAGGATGAAGTACTCCGATCGCCTGCTGCCAAAGTTCTGGAGATGCTACTGATACTTTGTAGATGCGGTTCTGCTGAGGAGTGTCTTTCCTAAGGTGGCATTGGACGTAATACCATTTCGTTTCTTGACACTCGTCACACCAAAAAGCTTCTAACCATTCACCTTCTAAAGAAATTGCTGTTTTGCTTGCTAACAACAGTAAAGCACTCTGCCGTCCCATTCCTCGCTGCTGGAGTTGCCCTGGACGATCTGCAAACAACGGATATTTTTGACTCACGCTGTCAAGATAGCATCCATGAACCGGACAGTAGATAGCCCGCCGCTTTGAGCGTTTGCGATTTCTATCACATCTTCTTTGCAAATCAGCCTCCTTGGAAATGGGTAGATGCACAGGTAATACAGCAGGAACATCAGTTGTTCACAATTACTTCACTCAAAAGTAGGGAATAGAAGTGCTGTTGATAAATAGTAAGGTGTGTTACGGCTATATAATAATTTGAGAGTTTAAGAGCAATGAAAATTAGTTGTACGCACCCTACAGTTTAAGCTTTCGTCCTTTAGGAGGATGTGAAGATCCAGCCAATCAATAAATAATAAATGTGGGTAAAATTTTTAAAGCTTAATATATCTATGATCACAACAGTTGTTAAGCGTTACTTATCTTGATCTATTACAGGCGTCGTAATAATATTATTTAGAAAAGTAATTACTGCTTGCTTGAAAAGATACCGGATTTTAGTGACAGTTTTCCTGTTGTGCGACCATCTTGAGCTACAAGTACCTAGCAAATCAAAAGATGGTTACGGTGGAAGAACCGAGATCAAAAGACCGTCAAAGCTCTACTCCATCAATTCAAAATAGTTGAATTTAATTGTCTTGAATTCTCCTTTTAAATGAACAATCCGCAAATAGTTTCAGAAAGATTTCATAAGAAGAATTTGAGAATTCAGCATTCATAACCACATGATTGATTAATGCTCAGATCATTTCGATTTAATTCGTGTCTAATGTAATTCACTGCCAGAGCCTCATAACAATAATTATCCTGATTTGAGCCTTGTAAATAAGTGCCGAATAGATGCAACTAGGCTTGCAGAAACTATGTTTAATTAGTATCAAAATATCTCAAAGCAATTCAATCTGTGTTTTATTTTAGTTTGACTGCTCAGAATGAGATGTAATTTACATTACACTTAAACAAATTAAGTTACTATTTTTTCATTTAGCTCTACCCATATGCTTTCAATTAAAGCAATTATATGGCTTATATACATCAAGTATACAGCAGATAGGAATTTACTATATGTTCTAAATAAATCATATATACAGCATATGAGTATATATGATAACTCTGACGACTCTTGATTCGTGTAGGAAATTAGCATAATTTGAAGATACTTAAGTAACATATTCATAACTCAAGCTAAATACAATACATTTAATAAAGTACGGGTACAGGAAATTAAGTAGTAATATCTACAGATTTTGTCTATGTATATATGCTCAGTAAAACTATAAATTAATAACAGCAGCTATCAAAATAGGATTTTCCAGCGAATACTCAAAATATATGTAACTTGCAAATGTATAAATTATTGCTTTTGATTATAGTAATAGCTGCGTGCTTTTTAGTAAGATAATATTAGTTATTTTCTACAAAGTAGAAACCGTATTAATTTTTATTTTTGGGTAATAAACTATACATAAGAATCTCAAATAACTATAATATTGCAAATCCAAAACAATATCCCGATTTACTCGTAGGTTTATAGTATAAAATTTAACATTTGCATAGATAATATTTGAAATACGCATAACAATAACGATTCTGTTTAAGATGACTTCTGATGATAAAACAGGGAGACGGAGATTAATTTATAGCAACATTTTAGAGAACAGATTCCTCTTTCTCCTCTAAATGAATTTAGTCCTCCCTTCTAATCGAAGAAATTGGGAATAACTTAGTTCAAATTTTCTAAAAAACAGCTACAGAATTTTCAACTTGTAGATTACAGCAGTGACAGCGCCATGCACTTCCGTATTATCCCTGAATAATCGCATCTAACAACTTCTCGGCACCAAAACGAACTGCATCAGTACAAGGCAAGCCAGTTTCATCCTCAACTTGAGCGATCGCGCTCTGAGCAGCTTCCTCATCTAGATGCCAAGTATTAAGTGCAATACCAACAACAGGTACTTGTGCAAAAGCACCAGCAGCACTGGCAACCATTTCATAAAGCTTGACTACATCTGGCAAGGGCGGAATCGGTACTCCCTCGACGACTTCAGTTTGCCCAAAACGATGTACAAGTATCAGCTGCGTTGGTTGGGAGCCACGGATCAATGGTAGGGTTGCTGTGGAACCGGGATGTAGTAATGAACCTTGTCCTTCAATGTGCAAAATATCGTGGTTTTGGCCATATTCCATAACCATTTTTTCCACAGCGCCAGCAGCAAAGTCTACTCGTACCGCATCCAATGCGACACCATCCCCTTTTAACATCAAACCTGTTTGTCCCGTCGCGATAAACTTAGAGCGCCAACCCCGTACTCGTGAAGCCGAATTCAACTCCAGGCTAGTAGACATTTTGCCGACTGACATATCAGTTCCCACAGTTAGCACCCGCCGACAGGAAAGAGTGCGTGCCATGCCAGTACCAATTCCTAAATTCGGTGGTTCTTGACGCACATCCCAAATTAATTGTTCTGATTTCAGCAATGCCTTTAAATCGGGCATTGTTGACATTGGTACGTGCAAACCGTTAACTAACGACATTCCTGCTGTCAGGGCATCCTTGATGTCATGCCAATAATCATCTGGTATAACACCTCCCTTCGTAGCAATGCCAATTACCAAGACTTCCGGATTGTAGTCTAACGCTGCTGCCATTGAGGCGACTATCGGCACATCACGCTTAATACCCGTTAATGCTGACAAAGATTGTCCTGCACACTCGCGATCAATTACAGCTACAATTGGAGATTCACTGTAACGTAGAAGTGACAACCCAGTTTTACCATGAGTTCCGCGAATTCCTTCGTGTAATAAGATAGCTATCCGTCGATCAAGCAGCAAACGCACTGCGTTGTACCCCCAAGCCTGGTAAATTGTTTGGCAAAACTCTTCCCTCTTGCACGAATGCTCCTGTAAAGGGATCGTCAATTAAATTCAAGTGACTGTCTAAATCCAAATAGTCAGCTAGCGGTGCAAGCTGTGCCGTTGCTGTATTCAGAAGCGTGCTATCGGAATAGCAACCGAACATCACTTGCAATCCCCAGGCACGAGCTGTATGTACCATCCGCATTGCCTCGGTTAACCCCCCTGATTTCATTAGCTTGATATTAATGCCATCAACCAAGTTTGCCAATTGGGGAATATCGCTGCTCGTAAAACAACTTTCATCTACAAAAATAGGTAAGGGCGATCGCGTCTTTAATTCTGCTAAATTTTTTTCCTCGCCTCGTGGTAGTGGTTGTTCTACATACTTCACACCCAACTCTGCCAACCAACTACACATTTTGATCGCATCTTCCAAACTCCAACCCCCGTTGGCATCAACATATAAATCTTGAGTTGGTGCTTCTTCTCGCACCGCCATTAACATTTTCCGATCTGCCCCAACACCATCTGGGCTACCCAATTTCACCTTCAAAACACGGACATCCATAAATTTTAACCAATCTCGCGTCCTTGTCCTTGCCCCTTCTGGCGAATTAATTCCAATAGTCACCGAAGTTGGCACTATGGCGTTTCTATCCAGCCCCCATATTTGCCACAGCGGTAACCCCACACGCTTTCCTAACCAGTCATGCATCGCCATATCCAAAGCCGCTTTAACCGCAGAGGGAATTTGGATTTTTTTGAAAATACCTTCTATCTGCTGTCGTTGTAACGGGCTAAATCCTTTTAATCCAGGTGTGATTTTTTCCAAAGAATCTTTGATCAGCTCCGTCGATTGCGGATGACTACCCACACTAAACGGAGAAGCTTCTCCCCACCCTTCAATATCATCATGGACAATCCTTACCCACACATTTTTTGTTTGTGCTGTTGTGCCGCGACTAATTGTCAAGGGAAACCGCTTGTTAACTGTAAAGATTTCCGCCTCAATTTGCATAGGTATACTTGAGATGGTCTTAGGCAAGTTTAAGTTTAATCTCAACTTTGAGTCGAGATTATTCCTTTGTTATACTTTTTCACACCCTTTAATTTTAATTATTGCTTTGTCACTGACCACCCCCCTTCGGGGCGGGTGTAGGGGTGTAGGGTAAAGCAATTAGCCCCGAAGAAAAGGATGCAAGCCCCTGCTTTTAAGCATGGAGAAGAAAAGAAGATGTATTTCGAGATACGTAGTACGAGAAATACGGCGTCGTTGTTTCAAGCCCCTAAATTTATTTATGGGTTCCCTTACACCCCTATACCCTTATCCCCTTACACCCCTAATTCTTGACTGGAGCATCCAATTTATCTATGAAAAACCTAGAAAAATGGCAACTGCTGCAATCAAACTTGGTTATAGACCATTATTGGTGCAAAGTGAGGCAAGATGAAATCAAATTACCAAATGGAAACATTATAGATGATTATTTTGTCTATATTAAGCCGGAAGTAGCCTTAGTTTTACCGATTACTAGTAGCAGAGAAATTGTTTTTGTTCGCCAATATCGCCATGCGATCGGAGAGTTTTTCATAGAACTCCCAGCCGGAAGTTTCGATCCAACACAAGAAAGTGCACAGACAGCAGCAATAAGAGAACTACAAGAAGAGACAGGATATATTGCTGAAAAATTAATAAAAATAGCCACTTTCTACGAAAAACCTAGTAAAGAAACAAATCAATTACATTTATTCTTAGCTGAAAATGTAGTAAAAGTAGGCGGACAAGAGCTAGACATTACAGAAGAAATAGAAATTGTTTTGATTCCTGTGGAATCAGTTTTAGATAAAATTACTCAAGGTGAAATTTCTGTTGCGGGTACTGTTGCTGCTCTTTTTTTAGGATTAAATTTTCTTAGTTAGTTTATTTAAGTAGGGTGCGTTAACGCAGTGTAACGCACCCTACAAATTCAATTAATTCCGTAACATCAAATATTTAAATCACGTAAAGCCAAACGAATTTGCTCGACTCGTCTGCGGTTGACACCGAGATCCGACTCTCCCACACGAGATGCCGATCGCACGTGAATTACTGACTCATTGGCAGGGAAATAAAACTCTACATCATCAACAAATTTGAAGATGCGGCTTTTAGAAATAGCGTGGATGTAATTAGGAGTCTGTTCTAAAACTTCTGTACGGGGAACAACGCTGAGAACTTTTAGTAAGGTTTGGAGTGCTGTGTCTTGATCTACATGATAAGCGATCGGGTCAATGGTATGTTTAGGATCGGCATCTTGACTCATAACACAATTATTTGAAGCTGGGCAAGAACTAAGATGACCATTATTAACTCCCAAGCTAGAAGCCCAAGTAGCAGCAGGAAGTATTGTTAGGGTTAGAAGGATTGCAAGAGCGATACTCCAAATAAGTCGCTGCGCGATCGCTGTTAACAGACGGGACATTCTAAATTTACTCTTCAAGGTTTGCATAGCACTTTTCTTATTTTCGGTCATTTCGGTTGCCTGCCGTGAGTTGTCGGTTCGCTCTAAACTGAATCGCATGATTAAATGTTATTGTGATTTTTCATTTTATTAAAAAAACTTTCTTTAAATCAGGATATAAGCAAGATAAGTATCTTTGCGTAAATATTTAGCCATTTTTCAGCACGATTGAAATCGCTGTATTCCTTTACTATTCACTGTTCCATTGCCTAAATAGATAATTTATTTTGCACAAATACTTACTTTATGATTAGTAAATATGGCTCTTTACTGTATATTTTTACTCAGATAAAACAAGTTTATTCAATAGTATAGGACTCATATTTGATGTTTGAAAAACACGTAGGGTGTGTTGTCGCGAAGCGCAACGCACCGTTTTCAAGGGTTGGGTACATTAGACTAAAGTCATAACACAACGGTAGTTTTGCGGGAAGAAAATCTACACCGCAAACTGCCTCCCCTACAAAGACTTATTTTTTTCAGTAATCAAACCTGATTCTTATAGTACTGGCAATATTTACCAATTAAAAGCAAGTTATCTATTTTAAAAAATCAAATAATTAAAACTTACTTATTAACAAAGAATAGTTGTGAAAAGAGATTAGGAACAGAGATTATCTAAAATATTATTATTTTTTGTTAAACATTTATTCCACTATTAATCAATTCTTAGACTTGATTTAAACCCAATTTGATAATCAATCGTTTTAGCAACTATTTAGTTAGCTTTTATTTCTCTTCTAAAAATTTCAAAAAGGATATTTATGGAGCGTTTTCATTTCGAGCGCTTGTTATCCACCAAAGCAAAGCGGCGGCGCTTTCTAATTGGTGCTGGGACAGTTACCGCAAGTGCGATCGCCAGTTGGACTCATAAGGTGGTTGCACAACCAAGATTTTCTGCTGATCCTTTTAGCCTTGGTGTTGCTTCTGGTGATCCTTTACCAAATAGTGTTGTGTTATGGACACGGTTGGCTCCAGATCCTCTAAATGGTGGTGGTATACCACAGGTGAATGTGCCTGTGCGGTGGCAAGTTGCTTTGGATGAAAACATGAGAAAAGTTGTGCAGCGGGGCGTGGCAATGGCAACTCCCCAATTTGCACACTCTGTTCACGTAGATGTACATGGTTTGCAACCTGAGCGTTGGTATTGGTATCAGTTCAAGGTAGGCAATGAAGTTAGCCAAATTGGCCGCACCCGCACTGCTCCTGCTATTGGCGCTCCACTTCATCAGCTTAACTTTGCGTTCGTTACCTGCCAGAAGTGGGAGGATGGTTACTATAGTGCTTACCGCCGCCTAGCCGAAGAAAATTTGGATTTAGTCTTCCACCTGGGCGACTACATTTACGAATATGGCATCCCTTCCACAGGTGGTGCGCGTAATGTGTCTTTACCAGAGCAGTTCTCTCAAGAGACGCAGACGCTTGAACAGTATCGCCTTCGATATGCTCTCTACAAAACAGACCCAGACTTGCAAAAAGCTCACGCCTTATTCCCTTTTGTGGTTACTTGGGACGACCATGAAGTGGACAACGACTACACTAACGAGATATCCGAAAAAAACGATCCGGTTGAGTTGTTTCTCAACAGACGTGCAGCAGCCTATCAGGCTTACTACGAACATATGCCGTTGCGCGATTTTTCCACACCACAGAGAGCAGATACACAACTCTTCCGGCGGCTGACCTTTGGCAATTTGGCTGAATTTAGCGTACTTGACACACGCCAGTACCGCAGCGATCACCCCTGTGGAGATGGTGAGACACCCCGTTGCTCGGCTGCACTAGATCCGTCAAAGACTATGCTTGGCAAAAAGCAGGAGCGCTGGCTACTCGATGGTCTTGATCGCTCCCAAGCACGTTGGAATGTTCTTGCTCAACAGGTTTTGATGGCAGAGCTAGATCACAAAATCGGTTCAGGGGAGGTGTTTTGGAATGACTCCTGGGACGGATACCCTCTTGCACGCGATCGCGTCTTCAGCCACATTGTCAGTAGGCTAATAACTAATCCAGTTGTGATTACTGGAGATTGGCACTCTACGTTTGTCAATGACTTAAAGCTGAATTTCAAAGACTCAAATTCTCCTACTGTCGCCACAGAATTCGTAACTCCGTCACTTACAAGCAATGGTGACGCAAATGTTTATGGCCCTTATTATGGCCCGATGATTCCAGAAAATCCACACATTAAATTCTTCGATGGTGATCGCCGTGGCTACTTCCGGGTTAACCTTAATCACCAACGCTGGCAGACTGACTTACGTATCGTCACAACTGTGAGTCGTCCAGATGCCCCTGTCTATACTTTGGCTTCTTTTGTTGTTGAGGATGGTCGTCCAGGTGTACAAAGTTCATAGTGGCGATCGTACTTTCTACCCAGCTCAACTGTGCGTCTAAAGTCTATATAGCCGCCATCATGCACCTTAGTCACAACTAATCCTCAAAAGTACTAACGTCACTCAGCAGACACTCTTTATTTAGAGTACAATTGTACTGTAAATGGTGAAATCGCCAAAGTCAAAACACTTAATGTATTAGGATGCTTCTGATTTTTAGCTAGAAGCATCTTTATATTTGGGGAGAATTTTTCTGACTACTTCAGTTCTGCTTCTAATTTTTTGAATTTTGTGTACTCTTTATCTTTATGCTGCCAGTATTTATCTACCGTCTCTTTTGCAGCAACTGCACTGTCATATTCTCTTCCTCCTTCAATGAATAGGCGCTCTCTCACTTTTTTACGTATATCAGATACAACTTTTCCATTAACTTTACGAGTTTGTGACCAATCTAAAATCGGTGCTGGATAGGAAGTTCTACCAATATATTTATACTGAATAATTTCTGAAAAACTGTAAGCTCTTAGTTCGTTTATCCAATAGTAAATAAATTTGAGATCTGGGTCTTTTTCGGAAATATTTTTATTCGGGTTATAGATGCGAAAAGTATCACTTAATGGATTAGTAATACCTGATTGCATTTGCCATTGCCAGTTATCAATTGCTAAATCTCCATCAACTAAATAGTTCATGTAATGTCTTGCACCGTGATGCCATGAAATACCACAGTTGATAGTTAAAAATGTAGCACACATTGCCCTCATACGAAAGTTCATCCAGCCCATAATTTTCAGTTGCCTCATACTGGCATCAATTAAAGGAAAGCCTGTTTTTCCAAACTGCCAAGCGTGAAACAGTTCTTGTTTTTCTACTGGCAAGTCTAGAGGTGTATACCATTCATCAAACTCTGGGTAACGATTTTGATAGGCTATTTCTGGGTGATAATATAGCCTTTGAGTAAAACTATCATGCCAGCGTAAACGTTCACGAAATGCCTTTAAAGAAAACTCTGGCTTTAGTTGATTTTTTAATTCTTCTGCCCTTGACTTAGTACTTTGATAAACAGTGCGAGTTGAAATTGTACCAAAGGTTAGATGTGGTGATAAGTGAGATGTTGCCCCCTGTTGTGCCAACCAAGGACGTGAAACTTTCCAATGATAGCCATTAAATCTACTTTCTAAAAATGAATTTAATATAGTTTGAGCTTTTGTTTCACCACCAATAAAATATGCTTTTTTTGTTTTCCAAAAAACTGAATACTTTTGTTTTAATTCTACAAATGTAAGTTGAGGTATGTTTAGAGATAGTGACGGAGTATTAATACTAATAGGTTTTGGATAAATAGGTAGTTTTTGGTACGTATAATATTCACTATACCAATGCTCGCGTTTGTCTTCAGATTGTAAAAAATTATTTAGACCTATATGATAATTAAGATTTAGTTGTTGATAAAAATGGACTATAGCCTGATCTCGACTAATTCCATACTCTACTTGTACATCACGATTAAAATAAAGTTTTGGTCTATATCCATGCTGCATTAATTGTTTAGTTAATTCTTGTATGATTTCTACAGATTTACCTTCAAATAATATTAATCGGCTACGTAATTGCTGAAGGTTATGATCTAAATTTTCTAAAGACTCAAACAAAAACTGCACTCGTGCTTTACTCGTATCAGTCCACTGATAAAACCAAGGGTCAACAATAAAGAATGGTAAAACTGCGGCATTGTTGACAGTTGCTAGTGTAACAATTTCGTTATCTGTTAACCGTAAATCTCGCCGAAACCACAGAAGGTGCATGATCCTATTTTCTTTATTCAACTTATAATACAATTGTACTAATTTTTTCATAGTGGAGCTATGACTTACGCCTACAGCATGGACGATGTGGTGCAAGTAGCCAAACAGGCAGCTTGTGATATCGAGGCATGGTTGTGGGCAAAACCAGAAACCATCAGTGTCACCAATGTAGAGAATGAGCTAGACTACCAACGCAGAGATATTGACCTGATCTGGACAACGCAGGCAGGGAAAATTTTAGTGGAGGTGAAAGGCGACAGGTGGAACCAAACTAAAAATTTCTTTTTTGAAACACATAGCAACTTAGAGAAAGGTACCCCTGGCTGCTTTATTTACACGGAAGCGCACTTTGTCTTTTACTATTTCATCAACTCCCGTCAGTTGTACAGACTACCCATGCCTAAAACGCGGGAGTGGTTTTTGATTACGATGCGGCGCTTCAGGGAACGCTCTACTATAACACCCGTGGGAAGCAACCACTACACCACTGTGGGACGACTGGTGCCGATCACTACAGTGATGTTGGAAGTGCCAGGTGTCAAGATAGAGTATTTATAGGAGGGAGGTACGATACAAAAAATTAAAAGTTGAAATTGTCCACGTTCTTTAGCTAGTACTACCTGTTTAACCAATTCCCAATCGCAGATGCTCAACTTTAATACAAGCATCCATAATCACATTTAGCCCTGCATCTAAAGCTTTTTGTGCTGCTTGTTGGTTGTAAATACCTAGTTGCACCCATACAGTTTTAGTGTTGATGGCTATTGCTTCATCAACAATTGTGTCTAAGTACTCAGAACGACGGAATACATTCACAATATCTATCGTTTCTGGAATCTCTTTCAGGGAAGAATAACTGATTTGACCGTCGATTTCCTTGACAGTTGGGTTCACAGGGTAAACGGTATAGCCCACACTCCTTAAAAATTGGGCGATTTGATAACTGGTACGCTCTGGTTTATCAGAATGGCCAACTACTGCTATGACTTTAGACTGAGCTAATACCTCACGCATGGCATGATCATTGTCTTTGAGGAGAGGCATTTTTTCAATCTCTTTATAAATTCGATGCTAATACAAATGGTAAGCCATAAATTGCTATTGGGTGTCAAGTAGAAAGCAGCCGCCAGGTATGAAAAACCTTACACCCAGCCCTCTACGAACTCGCAAACAGATGCGGCGTAGCCGGGGAGAGGTAATTTTCAAGTTAGACGGTCATGTAATAAATCACACAACGAGGGTATGAAAATTTGGCTCTTCCTACACACGCCACGTGACGCCACTGGCTTTATACTGGGGAACCCGTCCACCAGACTGGCTCACCGCCTTCGGCGTCTACGTGACGGAAACCGCCTTTGGTGGGGGGCTGCTTCACCGCAGTGGCTCCTTTACACCCCCACACCCATTTTCAAGACAGGATTCTTGTTTTTTCAAAGCTCTAATCTAAAATCTATCTCGCCCATTGCTGCAAAATATAAGCACAAAAAGCCTCTTTATCTACCTGATCCATTGCATAAATCTTACGACCTCCAGACACTATTTTTGTACGTCCCTGGCTGGAACCACTAGTAATAATTTTTGTTTCCCACTCCCGTAATTGATATAATTCTGGACGAGCAAGATAAGCTGTTGCCAAGACATCCCAGAAATAATAATCTTGGGGAATAACAAGTGCATAACATTGTCCAGCTAAATCAGAAATTGGATAGTGGCGCTGTCTTCCCATTTTTCTTACTATCTCGGATGTCACAGGAACATTGTTAGTTAAATCTAAAGGACACATAACTATCTCTATCTGACTGTGCCACACCCGCGCTACAGAAATTGCATCCCAATAAGCATTCCATTCTGCCGAACCATCTTGCCCTGGTTCCCAGTTTTTTTCGACATTTCCTGGAACATTTAACGCACCTCCCATCCAGATAATTTTTTGAATTTTTGCTTCGATATCTGGTGCTTTGTCTAGTGCATATGCAATGTTTGTTAATGGCCCAGTTGCCATCAAAATTACTGGTTCTGGAGCTTCTCGCAGCGCTTTCACCATAAAATCTTGACCAGGTTCTGAAACCAAAGGCGTGCGAATAGTTTCGCTTTGATTAAGAATTGGAAAATGATCTACCACAAAAGAATCACGGCGATAAAGACGGGGAAACGGGTTTATGCCACGCACCGTACTTTCGGCGACAGGGATATGCGAACCTCCCATCAAGTCGAGAATTTTGCGTGTAGCGCTAACAGCAGGTTGTGCATAACAATCAGCAGGAGTGACAACGATGCCGAGAAGTTCGATATGATCCATCGTTATTAGCAGCATAGTTGCAAGATAATCATCTACACCACCGTCGTGATCCATTAATACGAGTTGTTTAGACATAAGAGGAGATTGAATAAATGGACGAATTTATGCAGGCTGCTATAGACGAAGCAAAACAAGGTAGACAAGAAGGTGGAATTCCCATTGGTTCGGTGCTTGTTAAGGATGGCAAAATTATCGGCAGAGGACACAACAAGCGTGTACAAGACGCCGATCCAGTCACTCACGCCGAGATTGATTGCCTTCGCAATGCTGGTAGAATCGGCAGCTACAGAGGTACAACACTCTATTCAACCTTAATGCCATGCTATTTGTGTGCAGGGGCAGTAGTACAATTCGGTATTAAAAAAGTTATTGCTGGAGAATCAGCAACTTTTTCTGGTGCGAAAGAATTTATGGAGTCTCACGGCGTAGAAGTAATTGATTTAAACTCAGATGAATGTAAACAAATGATGACACAATTTATCGCAGAAAAACCCGATTTGTGGAACGAAGATATTGGTAAGTGAAGTATGAAGTCTGAATTAATAATAAAATATTTTATCCTTTATCCTTCATACTTTATCCTTCTCATCACTTCCCTCTCTTTCAGAAATACATCAAAAGTTAATCTATCTGGTAGTGAAGTTTGAGCACCTGGTTTGGTTGCTGCTAAAGCGCCTGCTGCCGCACCCCAGCTCGCGGCTTGTTCTAAAGAAAGTCCTTCTGAAAGTGCAGCTGCTAAACCACCGTTGAATGCATCTCCCGCAGCAACTGTGTCAACTGCATCTACTGGAAATGCAGGCACAAAGAAAGTTTCGTTGGAGGTAGCACAAACTACTCCTTGTGCGCCTAATTTAACGATCGCATTCTTTACTCCCCTTTGCCGCAGTTGCACAGCTGCTTTTTTTGCTGACTCTTCTCCACTGACAGAAAAACCAACTAATTGGCTTGCTTCTCGTTCGTTGGGAGTCATAACGTCAACTAATTGATAAAGTTCATCTGGTAGGTGAGACTGTGCTGGTGCGGGATCGAGAATGACTCTGACTCCTGCTTCTCTTGCGGCTGCACTAGCAGCAACAACCGCAGATATGGGAATTTCCAATTGTAAAAGGAGGGCTGAAGCTTGCGGTAGTAAACGTAACAAGCGTTCCACATCGTCTTGATTTACGCGTCCGTTAGCACCAGGTACTACAATAATTTGGTTTTCGCCAGCATCATCAACAGCGATCGCGGCGACACCAGAACTAACTGTTTCATCTACAAACACATTTTCAGTCTCTACGCCAGATGCCTGCAAACTTTTAACTAATTCTTTGCCGAAATTATCTGCTCCAACACGCCCCACCATCTGGGTAGGAATTCCCAGTCGTGCTAATGCTACCGCTTGATTTGCGCCTTTACCACCTGGTGCTTGAAAAAAATTATGTCCCAGCAACGTTTCTCCAGGAAGTGGTAACCGAGATACTGTTGCCACCAAATCTATGTTAATACTGCCAAAGACGATAACAGTCATAACTGGGAATTTTTTAGAAATGACTACATTCAAATCGCCTAGAACTAAAGTACCCTACGGGAAGCCGCCCTCTGGGCGTCTACCAGGCTTATAGTTCAAGTCAATTTTAACTGACTGAAAATCTTACATAGTTTGCTTTATCAGACTTTAGCTTTAAGGCAAGAAATAAATTTCTTGGCGGATAAGAGCACAGATGCAAGATCTGACTATACGAAAATAAT